>NZ_JBFRMM010000034.1:0-106949 GCF_041470465.1 Vibrio sp. 10N.261.55.F4
CGCATCTCGCATCTCGCATCCCGCACCTAATTTTTATTCGCTTGAACACGCATTCTGGTATATAAACATTTACCTAACCTTTAAATGTAAAGCGACCGAAATAAATGACCGCACCGACCACTATGACGTTCTTCGAACGTTTTGAAACTGACATCCTATCTGGCAAGAAGACGATTACTATTCGTGATGAATCTGAGCGAGACTACCAGCCAGGCAGTGTTGTGGAAGTATCGACGCTAGAGCAAGACCGTGTGTTCTGTAATCTTAAGATCATCAGCGTTGAGCCAATTTTGTTTGATGACTTAGGTGAGTTCCATGCTCAGCAAGAGAACATGACGCTGCAAGTACTCAAAGACGTGATTCAAGATATCTATCCTGGGATCTCTGAGTTGTATGTGGTTTCTTACGAGCTTGTGTAACCCGCTTTAAATGAAATTTGTTGATCACTACAGTGTTTAACTGCTGAGCAATAAGAAAGGGAAGTCACAATGAGTGAATTACAGAGCGAAACAGTTCAGAAAATTCTACTTCAACTTTATTGTCGTGAGCAAACTGAGCAGCCGTTAATTTCTAGAACTGATCTCAACATTGCTCTTTATGATAGCGAAGGCTTTCTAGCGTGGCGTGATACCAAGCGTGACTTTACTGTCAGTGATATCGAGAGTCGAGTGTGGGTGAAGAGTTGCCCCGGCGGCTATATCACTGAAGTGCACTTTAATGCTGACGGTTCTCTAACTGAATACCGTTTGTTCGATCGATTTGAAACAACAGGGCAGTGGCAGTTAGCAGACGGTTTGTTACACGTCGAGATTCTGAAGGGTGACAACCGCTACCAGTTTGCTGTTGTGGCTCGTGCTGACCTTAATATTCACTCTGCGGTGGAATATAAAAATGGTGAACTGCATTCGTATCTGAAATTGGTGCAGGCTGAGCGTTAATCCTTTTTAGTCGACCTTGTTTGCCCATTAAAATGAGTGATGTTCCAAAAATAACAAAGCCAACAGTGATGTTGGCTTTGTTGTTTTCAATTCGACCGAGTATTTCTAATCAACGCGCTATTAAGTTAAGCCATTAAGCCATTAAGCCATTAAGCTTCGAAGTTCGCCAGTTGAGTATAAAGCTCGCTGTCTTGATCTTGCTTTGCACAAACCGTCAGTAGGTCTTCAATAAAGTACTTCAATGCACGTGCTTCAATTCGACGAATACCTTGTTGCTGCTCTTCAGTTAGGTAGCCGTAGATAGTTGCCGCTCCAAAGTCGCCAAAGATCATCTGACCTTGCTCATTTACTAAAGTGTTGTGAGCGTATAGATCACCATGACAGACCTTGTTGGCATGAAGGTGTTCAAACACATCAATCATCTGTTCGGTAATGCTATTAATCTGAGCAATGGAAAGCTCAAAGCCTTCATTGAACGTATCGCGAGTGCAGCTTTCAAGAGTAGGGGGCAAACCTAGGTTGTAATAGTTGCTTGGGATAAGCTCCATGACCAAAGCTAGGTAGTCTGACTCGTCGACTTGAGCGATAGACTTCACTAGATTGCTATGTTGGCCAGCTTGAAGACACGCTTCAAGTTCATCATGTGGGTAACCGTCACTGGTCACTTCGCCTTTGAATACTTTAACGGCCACTTCTTGTGGGAAATCAAAGTCACCGTTTAACCAGTTAGCATGTGAAATTACGCCAGACGCACCTTGGCCAAGTACTTGATTGAGTGAGTAGCATTGCGAGCTCACGGCAGGCACGCTATCTAAGCTGCTTGGGTGTTTGCAAAACGGGTTACCCGCAAACGCTAACCAAGCTAGCTTTGGTAGCTTAATAAGGAATTCAGGGAACTCAGTCAGTTGGTTTGCAGACAGGCGAACCAGTTCAAGGTTGGATAGGTTTTCCATGCTTTCTGGTAACACGCGAATCTTGTTACCCGCCAATGCCAGTTTCTGTAGTCGCGGTCTTTCACCTAGTGAGCTAGGCAGGGCCTCAATCTCATTGTCGGTCAGGATCAACCAGCGTAATTGAGGTGGTAGAGATACTTCACTTACGGTTTTGATTTGGTTGGTCTTGAAACCGATCATTTCAAGCTTAGGAAGTGACCCAAGAACATCAGGCAGGTGCGTAAACAGGTTATTCGACGCGAAGATAATACGCAGGTTAGTTAGCTTTGATAACTCGGCTGGTAGGTCTGACAGCTGATTACCTGAAAGGTCTAGGATCTCAAGAGAATCTGCAAGCTCTATGATTTCTAGAGGAAACTCGGTGAGACTTTCCGACAGTTTTAAGCGCTTAATACCTTTAAGTTGCCCTGATTTTAATTGTTCTAGAGTATGCAAACCTTAGCCTTATGAATAGATGTTCGAGGCGTGTAGTTTACTTGTCTCAATCGAGAAAGGCGAGCACCGGAGCGATGCTCGCTTAACTACACTAAGTGAACGAATTTACGAAGGTTAAAGTCGTATATGGTTTTGGCTGACGCCGACCTCCTTAACAAAATCAGCATCATGACTCACCAAGATAAATGCGCCTTGGTATTCACGTAAAGCGGACGCCAATACTTGCTTTGAGTCGATGTCTAGATGGTTGTCCGGTTCATCGAGCAATAGAAGCGGGGTGTCTTGTTTGTGGCTAACGATCAACATCGCCAGTTTCATTTTTTCACCACCACTTAAATGAGACACTTTTCGATATACCGAGTCTCGCCTGAACCCTATTCCAGCGAGCAAGGTTCGTGCGTCACTTTCTGTTAACCCAAAGCTGTGTGTCATCAAACTATCGAATATGGTGTCGTTGGTGTCTAACAGGCCAAAATGTTGATCCAAGTATACGGTCGCCCCTAAGCGCTTAATGGATCCGATATAGTTCGAGTGCTGGCCATGAATGGCTTTTAACAGAGTCGATTTTCCGCACCCGTTAGCCCCGGTTAGATAGCATCGTTCGCCTTGTGATAGAGATAAGCTAATAGGAACACCAGAACCAAAATTTAGGCGACACTCTTCAACGGTTAATAGTGAGTGTTTTTTAGTAGCATTCGCTTGTTGTAGGTACAACGCTTGCGGCTTCAGTTGCTCTTGCTGTTCTTTAAGAGATTGAAGCTTATGTTGGTTTTGATCCTTTAAGTTCTTGTGGCTTGTTGCCGATGCGCCTTGGGTTCGCCCTGCTTTATCTTTCATGGCATCCAATAATATCTTGGGTTGGCTACCTGATTTTCGGAGTCGGTTACCTTGAGCCTCACGTTGTTGAGCTTTTTCCTTGTTAATCTGAGCTTGGCGCTCGAGTCGTTTCTTTTCCGATTGATGATGCGTTATCTGCTTGTCCAGTGCTTCACTTTGACTCGACATTTGCGTGAAGTAATCATCGTAGTTTCCTTTGTAGAAACGTAATCCCAAACTGTTGAGATGATAGATCCCTTCCATGTGTCTCAATAAGCTTCGATCGTGACTGACGACAAGCACTTTTCCTTCAAATAACTGGCACTGTTCTAGTAACCAATTACGCCCGTCGCTATCCAAATGGTTTGTCGGTTCGTCGAGAATCAGTACGTCGTAGTTTGATACGAATAAGCGATGAAGCTGCAATAGGGATAGCTGCCCGCCGCTCAATGTATGGCACGGTGTGGTTAACCCACTGGTTATTTTCAATGTGGCTAAAAGTTGCTTTGTGTTCGCTTGTAAATCCCAATCCTCGCCAACGATATTGAAGTGCTGAAGTTCGCAGCTGCCTTGTTCTATGGCATGTAATGCGTCTAACTTTTCGGTGATCCCCAAGAAGTCAGCAATGCTGGTTGTGCTATCCAATAGCTTTGAAGGCAACTGGGAGTAAAAGCCGATTGAACCTTGGCGCGAAACACTGCCCGTTGTGGGCTGTTTTTGTCCAACGAGCAACGAAAGTAACAATGACTTTCCAGCCCCATTTCTTCCGACTAGGCCTGTGAGGCGAGTGCTCAAATTAAAGGTGATGTTTTTGAATAACCACTCACCAGTATCGAGTTGGAATGAGAGATTATTGGCTAATATAGTCGGCATAGAAATACCTCCCTTTACGTGTAAACGAGTAAAAGGGGTGAGGCGCTTTTCTGTGCAAGCTCCTGCTGGATGCTAACAACAGATCGCCAAAGGCGTTACTTAGATAGATGACCAATGAAAGAGAGAAAGCGGTATTGAGATGGTTCCTGTCTTTGAGGTACTGATCTTAAAGATGTTTGTTTGTCAAAAAACGGATCTTTAAGAGCTTGATTTGTCGCGAAAATAGATGATGAAGTAACGCCCACTAACCCCGAGTGTCCAAATGATTTTTATAAAAATAAATCGGATGTCAGGATGTTAGTACTTCATTATGGCGTTATTCTCTTTTGAAATGATGGTGGGATGGTACTGAAAGAAAGTACTCTGAGTCAATATGTTGAGGTGATTAAATTGTGTTCAAATAATTAAAGCGCCTTTGTGGCGCTTTAGTGATCATTATTGGAAATCAGTTGAGTCTAGAACTTATATCTTTGGGTTTAGAGCTTAGAGCCTTGGGCTTAAAGCTAAAGCTACTTGGTTTGCCCACCAACGGCGCGCCAACACATATCAAAGCTATCGTTGATGTACTTCGATGTTTGCTCTGGTGGAGACTCGCTTTGTTCAATCAGCCAGTTTGCACAAATCAGAAAGTGGCTATGAATGAAGTGTCTAACAAGGTTAATGTCCAACACCATCAATTCACCATCTTGTTGCCCTTTCAAAATGATCTCGTCTAGCGATGCGAACATCTGTGAAACAATCACTTCTCGAGTTTGAGTCGTTGGGTCGAAATGAACATTGGTGAAGAACTTCATCGCAACCGGATTCTCTAATGCCCACTCAATTCCTGTGATCCACATGAACTTAAAGGTTTGGTAGCGATCTTCTACAGCCACATCAGTGTGCGGTTGAAGGGTCGAGAATAGCTCTAGCTTCAGCTCGCGAAACAGTTCATCAATCAATAGAGATTTATTCTCGAAGTGGTGGAACAACGTCGCTTTTGCCACGACGGCTGTTTTCGCTATTTGTCCGGTAGATGTGCCCTCTAGCCCTTGTTGAGAGAAGAGCAGGAGTGCAGCATCTAGGATTTTTTGTCTTTTGGTGATCATCTATTGAGTACTTTGAACATCAGTTTCTTGATTGGGTTGTTGTAAGGAGGATGCATTAACTTGGTGAAGTTGATTTTTCCTCTACTTAGAACGGTTTTGGCATGGCTAAGGGTCTTGAAGCCCTCAATGCCGTGATAGTGTCCCATGCCTGAAGGGCCGATGCCACCGAATGGTGCGTCTTCTGCAGCCACATGCACCAAAGAATCATTAATACACACGCCGCCAGAGTGCGTGTCTGATAAAAGCTTGTCTTGGGTTTCTTTATTATGGCTCATTAGGTACAGAGCCAGTGGGCGTTCTCTCTCTGTGATGTAATTGATTGCTTCTTCGATGGAATCATAAGGCACGATAGGCAAAACAGGACCAAACAGCTCTTCTTGCATCGCGAGCATCTCATCGTTCACTTCGGTGAGAAGGTGCGGCGTCATTCTGTGGTTTACATCGTCTTGTGCTTGTTCGGTTACCGTGTGAATAACCGCGCCTTTGGCTTGTGCGTCTTCAATGACACCTTTCAAGCGATTGTATTGGCGCATGTTGATCACTGAGGTTAAGTCTTTGCTCTCAATACCGGCTTTATAAAGCTTCTTGAAATAACGCTTATAGGCTGTGATGAACTCGTCTGATTTTTCTCGCGGCAATAAGATGTAATCAGGCGCTACACATATCTGGCCAGCGTTTAGACTCTTGGCAAACAAGATACGTTCAACAGCGTCAGCCACATCAAAGTCAGGGGCAATGATGGTTGGAGATTTGCCGCCTAATTCCAAGGTAACTGGTGTTAAGTTGTTAGCCGCTGCTCTCATAACGTGTTTACCCACAGCGGTTGAGCCTGTGAAAAGGATATGGTCAAACGGCAGTTGGCTAAATTTAGCGGAAACGTCAGCTTCGCCTTCGATAATCGCGACTTGATCTTCACTAAAGCCTTCGGCCAGCATGGTTTTCAAAACTCGGTTGGTCGCAGGAGTAAACTCCGACATCTTGAGCATTGCAGTGTTGCCCGCCGCTAACGCAGTGATGAGAGGACCTAAAGAGAGCATTATAGGAAAGTTCCAAGGAACGATAATGCCTACAACGCCTACCGGTTGATAGTGAACAGTGATCTTCGCTGGTGTTAGCATCAAGCCTGCTTTTCTACGAGATGGCTTCAACCATTTCTTAAGGTTCTTATCACTGTAATTAATTTGGTGAAGAGAAGGGGTGATATCAGCAATCAAGCTGTCGTGCTTTGCTCGATGGCCATAATCTTCAGATACTGCCTCAATCAATTGCTCTTGATAGCGCATTAACAACGCTTTTAATACTGAGAGGTTTTCTCTTCTCTGCTCAAGCGTAGGATTAACGTTATTGCGGTAGTGATCTTTTTGTCGGTTGAACATTTGATCCATGTCGTTGGTGCTCGACGTGTTTGGTTCAAGGTCTAGATTATGGCTCATAGTATCCCCTAAATTCGAAGGCTGACCGATTGGTTGGTCAGTTAAAATTACAAGAAGATTGAACCGAATACAAGATATGCGCGAGAAAAGTTCAAAAATTGAGCGGTTACAACATTGAAGTGAGCGAGTTCTAGTAGGAAGAATGAAGTGTTTATCGGCATCGAATCGCGGGACACAAGCTGTGTTGGTGATAGCGAGAGTTCAGATTGTGAAGTGCTTATATTTGTCACAACTCTGACTAACCTCACTCAATTTACTAAAAATCTTTTGGTTTCTGCACATTTTTTCTCCCTAATTTAATGTGAGAAATTGCTTTATATTTAATGCGCTTCAGCCTGTTTTTTACCCTAAAACCTTGTAATTCCTTACCTGTCATTTTAAGTCGATCTGTCGATAAAAAAACGTAATCGTCACCACAAATATCAATGGTTGGACTCGCTCTTAATAATATCGGTTAATGCAGCCAACAAATCGTTTTTGAACGCTTTTTGTTGGGTTATACCTCGCTATTCCAAAGAGGTATCTTCTGTCGATGGCCCTATAGTGTGAGGTCTCTAGAATTGGAAAATTCGGTTAATTTGGAACGCATCCGTGCTGAGTATAATGTAAAGCACTGGAGCCAAGGTTTTTATGGAATTGATGATAACGGTGAGGTGTATGTTTCACCGAGCGAGACGGATCATCAAGTCCCACTAAGTAAGATCGTAAAACAGTTAGAGCAAAGAAATATTGGTTTACCTGCTCTTGTGCGTTTTCCTCAAATAGTGCATCAACGTGTGCACAATATCTGTAACGCATTTAACCAAGCGATCGACGAATATCAGTACGACAATCGTTACCTACTTGTTTATCCGATTAAAGTTAACCAACAAAAAGAAGTGGTTGATGAGATCTTAGCGAGCCAAGCTCAATTAGAGCAAAAGCAGCTAGGACTAGAGGCGGGCAGCAAACCTGAACTATTAGCGGTACTGGCGTTGGCTCAAAAAGCGAGCTCTGTGATCGTGTGTAACGGTTACAAAGACAGAGAATACATCCGCCTTGCACTGATTGGCGAAAAGCTAGGCCACAAAGTCTTTATCGTTCTAGAGAAGTTGTCTGAGCTTGATCTTGTTCTTTCTGAAGCGAAAGCACTTGGCGTAAAACCTCGTTTGGGTTTACGTATTCGTCTTGCTTCTCAAGGTGCAGGTAAATGGCAAGCAAGTGGTGGTGAGAAGTCGAAATTCGGTTTGTCTGCATCACAAGTGCTTACTGTTATCGAACGCTTGAAAGCCGAAGACCAGCTGGATGTACTTGAACTCGTGCACTTCCACCTAGGTTCACAAATGGCAAACATTCGTGACGTGCGAAATGGCGTGAGTGAAGCGGCTCGTTTCTACTGTGAACTGCGTGATATTGGCGCTCAACTGAAGTTCTTAGATGTTGGTGGTGGCTTGGCAGTCGATTACGACGGCACGCGTAGCCAATCTTCAAACTCAATGAATTACGGCTTGCTTGAGTACGCTCGTAACATCGTGATGACAGTAGGGGATATTTGTAAACTCTACAATCAGCCACAACCTGTGATTATTTCGGAGTCTGGTCGCTCACTGACTGCGCACCATGCTGTGTTGATCACCAACGTGATTGGTACTGAAAGCTACTCACCGGAAGATATGGCTGCGCCAGAAGCAGACGCACCACTGTTGCTAAACAACATGTGGAAGAACTTCTTGGAGTTAGATGCAGGTAATGATGACCGCGCGCTGATTGAGATCTACAACGACACGCAAAGTGATATCGCAGAAGCACACAACCAATTTGCGACAGGCATGCTGAACCTTCAGCACCGTGCTTGGGCAGAACAGATGTCTTTGCGTATTAACTATGAACTTAGCTCTCGTATGAGTACTAAGAACCGCTACCACCGTCCAATCTTGGATGAGTTGAGTGAGCGTTTGGCTGATAAGTTTTTCGTGAACTTCTCTTTGTTCCAATCGTTGCCAGATGCTTGGGGTATCGATCAGGTGTTCCCTGTATTGCCTCTAAGTGGTTTGGACAATGCGGACGAGCGACGCGCGGTAGTACTGGATATCACATGTGATTCTGACGGTACGATCGATCAGTATGTTGACGGCCAGGGCATTGAAACAACGTTGCCAGTTCCAGCATGGAACCCAGACGAACCTTACCTGATGGGCTTTTTCCTAGTAGGCGCATACCAAGAGATCTTGGGTGATATGCATAACCTATTTGGTGATACGCACAGTGTTGTGGTGAATGTTGATGAAAGTGGTCAAGCGAATATCGACTACATCAACGAAGGCGACACAGTAGAAGACATGATGCGTTATGTTCATATCGATATGGACCTAATTCGTCAGAACTACAAAGAATTGGTAACGGCGAAAGTACCAGCGCAAGAGCAGCAAAGCGTACTTGAAGAGTTAGAGCAAGGCTTGATGGGTTACACCTATCTTGAGGATTTTTAATGAACGATCTATTTACGAAACCAGATTACTCGTTGTACTCCAATGCGATGACGTTTATGCGTCGTCCATTGGTGCAAAACCCAATCGACAACGATGCTGATGTGGTTGTGTTGGGCGCGCCGTTAGATATGGCGACGTCTGGTCGTCCGGGTGCTCGTATGGGACCTGATGCGATTCGTCGTGCGTCAGTAAACTTGGCGTGGGAAGGTAAAAAATTCCCTTGGGACTTCAATGTATTTGAACACACCTCGGTCATTGATGCTGGCGACCTTGTGTTTGATTGCGGTGATGCAGAAGACCTAACTCAACGTTTAGAAGCAGCTGCTGATGCGATTCTAAACAGTGGTAAAACTCTGTTAGGTTTAGGTGGCGATCACTTCATTACACTGCCTTTGTTAAGAGCATATGGCAAGAAGTACGGTGAGATGGCTCTGATTCACTTCGACGCGCACACTGACACTTACAGTCAGGGTAGTCGTTACGATCACGGTACTATGTTCTACCATGCGCCAAATGAAGGTTTAATTTCGCCTGAACATTCAGTGCAAATTGGTATTCGTACAGAGTACAAGCAGGAAGGGCACGGCTTTAACGTTATTAACGCGATGCAAGCGAACGACATGAGCGTGGACGATATCATTGCTCAAGTGAAAGGTATTGTTGGTAATAAGCCAGTGTACTTAACGTTTGATATCGATTGTCTGGATCCTGCTTTTGCTCCGGGTACCGGCACACCAGTATGTGGTGGTTTGAACTCAGATAAAGTGCTCAAAATCATCCGTGGCTTACAGGGTATCAACATGGTTGGTATGGACGTTGTAGAAGTGTCTCCTGCCTATGACCAAAGCGAAATTACGGCATTGGCTGGTGCGACGATTGCTCTCGAGCTGCTTTACGTCTGGACTGCAAATCGCCTTGCTAAATAGTTGTGTGTCATTGCTAACAGCATAACGCTATATACTGATTTTAAAGCCCACTAAGGTTCAACTTAGTGGGCTTTTTTTGGATACCTCGAAATATCCATTTGCAACTTCTACTCATTGTCCCTGTATACCCATTCAATACTCTAACTGTTGTATATGTAATTGACGCCATATACGGTGTTTGAACAGTTTCTCATCAGCTTTATGCTGCACCTTGTCTCAAATATGGGATTTAGTTCTTCTTTGGGGTTTAGGTACATATCGACCCTATCAATCGCCCATAAATCCTAATGATTTATCAACTTTATTACTGTATATATTTATAAAAATTTGAGGTGTAATTAAGGTATGCGTTTTATTGCATATTAATCAACACCCTATAAACTCTTGCTTAGTCCATGAACAAACTAAAGTGAATGCCTAGATTTGTGAAAAGAAGTCACTTCGCACAGACATGACATTTCGGATAAGGAAGACTAGGCTTAAAGTTAAGTAAACTATAAAAAAAACAGGCGAAACGGAACTGACTCATCACATACATCAGTCTACGTAATTGATTGTTAATGCAGAGAATAAGTTCTGAATATAATTTAAGCCTGAAACCGTTATTACTATCATTTTCACGATGTTGGGCAATACAGCATTTTGTGACCTCGGGGGATATATGGGTATTGAAGTTTCGCGCCAAGCTGCAGTTGTAGAGGCAGTGAGTGGAGAAGTCATTGCGGTTAAGTCTGATGGAAGCGCACGAAAAATTTCAGTTGGCGATATTATTCGTGAAAACGAGATTGTTATCACTGCAAACCAAGCAGAGCTGTTATTAGGTAACCCAAACGGTGTCACTGAGGTGG
Organism: Vibrio sp. 10N.261.55.F4; assembly: GCF_041470465.1. NCBI lineage: Bacteria > Pseudomonadati > Pseudomonadota > Gammaproteobacteria > Vibrionales > Vibrionaceae > Vibrio > Vibrio sp. 10N.261.55.F4. The sequence goes on from NZ_JBFRMM010000034.1 coordinate 10,779, forward strand.
CAAGTAATTGTGTTGGCTGTGTTGATCAAGACTTAGTGTGGGCTGATGCTCCTATCGCTGGAGAAGTTAATTTTGACTTACAGCAAGCCGATGCAGGAGATTTTGATGATGATGAATTTGCTGCTATCCAAGAAGCCATTTTAGGTGGTGCCGATCCGACCCAAATCTTAGAAGCAACGGCTGCGGGGGGCGGATTAGGTTCTGCAAACGCTGGCTTTGTGACGATTGACTACAACTACACCGAAACTCATCCGTCGACATTTTTTGAGACCGCAGGTCTAGCAGAACAAACGGTTGATGAAGACCGAGAAGAGTTCAGAACAATAACCCGTTCATCGGGAGGTCAATCAATCAGTGAAGTGCTCACCGAAGGCTCCATTTCTGGCAATACCTACCCCCAATCTATTACAACTACCGAAACGATTATTGCTGGTAGTTTAGCGCTCTCCCCTGATTCTTTTGTTCCAGAAGCACTGTCTCTCGCTTCGCTACTCACAGAGCTAAACAGTGATATTACTTCAAGTGGTCAACCCGTTACGTTTACTTATGATGCGGCGACGAACTCTATCATTGGTGTTCAAGGCACCGATGAAGTATTACGCATCGACATCGATGTTGTTAGTGTTGGAAATAACGCTGAGCTTTCATTGACCACAACGATTTCTCAACCAATTGATCACGTAACGTCTGTTGGTGGCGGTCAGGTTTCCTATACAGGCGATCAAATTAACATCACTTTTGATATTCAAGGTGAAGACACCGCCGGAAACCCATTAGCAACACCAATTAATGCGCAAGTTGCCGTGGTTGATGGGGGCGATCCGTCTGCTGAAAGTGTGAATATCAGTAACGTAGAAACTAGCAGTGCAGCAATTGAAGGAACGTTCTCCAATATTGGTAGTGATAATCTTCAATCAGCTGTATTTGATGCTGGTGCACTGGACCAGTTTGATGGGTTGCTCAGCGATAATCAAAATACGCTTGCAAGGCTATCTGATGATGGGACAACGATCACTTTGTCCATTCAAGGTCGAGGTGAGGTTGTTCTCACTATCTCACTAGATACCGATGGTACTTATAAATTCGAGCAGTTTAATCCAATAGAACAAGTGGGCACCGATTCACTGACGTTCGATTTACCGATCACGATTACCGATTTCGACCAAGATGTTGTAACCAATAACATCAACATTGTTATCACTGATGGCGATAGCCCAGTCATTACTAATGTCGACAGTATTAGTGTCGATGAAGCAGGCATCATTGGTGGCTCACAAGAGGGAACCGCGCCTGTAGCGGGGAGCGGAAGTATCACTGCCGATATTTTCGAAAGCGACATCATCGACCATTATGAACTGGAGCCGACGGAATTTAATACGGGTGGCACCTTGGTTTCAAATGGTGAGGCTGTGCTACTTGAGCTGATTGGTGAGATCGGTGGTGTAAGAACTTATGAAGGTTACGTTGAGGTCAATGGAACGAGAATTACGGTCTTTGATGTTAAAATTGATAGCCCTTCATTGGGCAACTATGAGTTTAATCTTTATGAAGAACTTTCTCATCAAGGCGCTGAAGATGCGCTGCTAACTTTTGCATTGCCAATTTATGCTGTTGATGCAGATGGCGACCGTTCTGCACTATCTGGCGGTTCGAGTACACCAGAAGCCGCAGAGATTCTCGTTAATGTCACAGATGATGTTGTTGAGCTAGTTGATAAAGTTGAGTCAGTCACGGAACCAACTTTAGCCGGCGATACCGTTGTTTCGTATAACCTATTCAACTTCGAAGGCGCTGATGGCTCGACAATTCAATCTTTTAACTATGATGGTGTTGATTACTCACTAGATCAGAGCTTGCTGCCAGATGCTGTTCAAACATTCAGTTTTACTGAGGGTGTTGTAACCATCTCACTAAATGGCGATTTTAGTTTTGAAGTTGCGCGCGATATTGACCATACAAACAGTGAAACCATTGTAAAACAGTTCTCGTTTTTAGCTGAAGATGGTGATGGAGACACTGACACTTCAACACTTGAGCTAAGTATCACTGACGGTCAAGATCCAATCATTGATTTGATCCCGCCAGTTACTCTCTCAGAAGCCAACCTTGCTGATGGATCCTCTCCAAGTGGAAGTGCGGTCAGCGCTACCGAGACGATTACCTTTACTGCTGGTAGTGATGATGTAGCTAAATTTCGTATTGAACCAACTGAATTCAATGTCGATGGGACACTGAAATCGAATGGGTTTGCGGTTGAGATAAAAGAAGACTCTGCTATTCAGGGCACTTACATCGGTTTTATTACCAACGCTTCTGGCTCTGAAATCCCAGTATTCACCATTAGTTTCTCTGCTACTACGTTAGGTGAATACACCTTTACCTTACTTGAAGCGCTAGACCATGTGGATGGCCTAGATAAAAACGATTTAAGCTTTGAGCTTCCTGTTTATGCGGTAGACAGCGATGGCGATGACTCATTGGTGTCTCAGCTTAATGTGACTATTGGTGATGACGTTCAAATCATGCAAGACGGTACGTTAGATATCATCGAGCCAAATCTTGCTGACGGCACTGTAACAACCAACACCATTGACGTGATGCCCGATCAAAGTGCAGATGGCGCGACCATCACTCAGTTCAATTATGACGGTGTCGTAAATACACTGGATCAAAGTATTTCAGGCGAGCAGCAGTTTAACTTCGCAGAAGGTCGCTTGTTCATCACCCTTGAAGGTGAAATGCGTTTCGAGCCAAACCGTAACCTAGACCACTCTGCGAGTGAAGACATTGTTAAGTCGATAGTCGTGACGTCGAATGACTTTGATAACGACCCGGTGACATCAACCGTTACTTTGACCATTACTGATGGTGATAACCCTACTATCGATGCTGTTCCGAGTGTTGCTCTTGAAGAATCGGATCTCGCTGATGGCTCATCACCAAGCGGCAGTGCGGTTAGCCAAACAGAAACCATCACTTTCACCAACCAAAGTGACGATGTTGAGAAATTCCGTTTAGAGCCTAGTGAATTTAACGTTGGCGATTCTCTCACGTCCGATGGTCTGGTGATCGAGATTAGAGAAGAACCTGCAGGTTCGGGTAATTATATCGGTTTCACGACTGATATTTCGAATACTGAAACTACCGTTTTCACTCTTGATTTCAGCAGTACTAATTTGGGTGAATACACCTTTACGCTTATCGAAGCGATTGACCACACGCCGATTCAAGGCAATAACGACCTCACATTCAACTTGCCTGTTTACGCCGTCGATAGCGACGGTGACGACTCTCTGATGTCTCCGTTGGCGGTGACGATCACCGATGACGTTCAAGTGATGGTCAATAGCTCACTCGATATTGAAGAGCCAACGGTCTCGGATTTAGCGGCAGGTACGCCGACCACGACAACGGTTAATGTTCTTGATGAAGAAGGCGCTGATGGAACGACCATTACTCAGTTGACCTACGATGGTGGAGCGGTACTAACACTTGACCAAAGCGATACGGGTGAACAGAAATTTGATGTTCCTGAGGGTTCGCTGTATATCACCCTACAGGGCGACGTGCGTTTCGAGCCTAATCGCAATCTCGACCACACAGGTGGAGACATTGTTAAATCGATAGTGGTGACCTCAAGTGATTCTGATAACGATCTTGTTTCCTCAACGGTTACGCTGACCATTACCGATGGCGATATTCCAACGATTGATAATGTACCAAGTGTTACGCTATCTGAATCCAACCTGAGTGATGGCTCTACTCCAAGCGGCAGTGCGGTCAGTCAAACTGAGACGATTACCTTCACCAACCAAAGTGATGATGTGACGAGTTTCCGTATTGAACCTACTGAGTTCAATATTGGCGGCCTTCTAAAATCGAATGGACTGACGGTTGAGTTGAAAGTCGACCCAAGTACGCCGGGTGGCTACATCGGCTTTGTGACGACGGCGCCTAATGTTGAAACGAACGTGTTCACGATTAGTTTTTCGGATACCAATATCGGTCAATACACCTTCACACTGTTGGAAGCGTTAGATCACGTTGATGGGCTAGGAAATAACAACCTAAGCTTTGACCTGCCGGTTTACGCTGTTGATAAAGATGGTGATGATTCACTGGTGTCTCAACTTAACGTGACCATTGGTGATGATGTCCAAATCATGCAAAACGGCACATTAGATATCGTTGAACCGAATGTTGCTGATTTGGCTGGTGGTACTGTAACAACCAATACCATCGATGTGATGCCAGAACAAAGTGCCGATGGCGCGACGATCACTCAATTTACGTATGATGGTCAAACTCGAACATTGGATCAAACTGACAATGGTGAGCAGCAATTTAGCTTCACAGAAGGTGAGTTGTTTATCACTCTTGAAGGTGAAGTGCGTTTTGAGCCAAATCGTAATTTAGACCACACAACGAGCGAAGACATCGTGAAGTCGATTGTGGTGACTTCAAGTGACTTCGATAACGATCCCGTGACAGCAACGGTTACGCTGACGATTACCGATGGTGATATCCCAACCATCGATGCCGTGCCAAGCGTTACTCTATCTGAAACTAACCTTAGCGATGGCTCTAGCCCGAGCGGTAGCGCAGTAAGTCAAACCGAGACGATTACTTTCACTAACCAAAGTGATGATGTGACGAGTTTCCGCATTGAACCAACTGAGTTTAATGTCGGTGGTGTACTGAAATCGAATGGGTTTGCGGTCGAGATAAAAGAAGATTCTGCTAATCCGGGCACTTACATAGGCTTTATTACCAACGGTTCGAGCGCTGAAGTCCCCGTGTTTACCATTAGCTTCTCTTCAGCCACGTTAGGTGAATACACTTTCACTCTACTTGAAGCGCTAGACCATGTTGCTGGCCTAGCGAACAATGATCTGAGCTTTGATCTGCCTGTTTATGCGGTAGACAGTGATGGTGATGATTCACTGGTATCGCAGCTTAATGTAACGATTGATGATGATGTTCAAATCATGCAAGGTGGTGCGCTCAATATTACCGAGCCGACCGTCGCTGATTTAGCGGCTGGTACACCGACCACGGCTACTTTTGATGTCATGCCAAACCAAAGTGCTGACGGCGCGACCATCACTCAGTTCACTTATGATGGCGTCGTAAACACCCTCGATCAAAATATTGCAGGCGAACAGCAGTTTATCTTCGCAGAAGGCAAACTGTACATTACCCTCGAAGGTGAAGTTCGCTTTGAGCCTAATCGAGATCTTGACCATACGGCCGGCGATATTGTTAAGTCGATAGTGGTGACCTCAAGCGATTTCGACAAAGACTCAGTCACGTCAACCGTTACGTTAACGATCACCGATGGTGATATTCCAACCATTGATGTTATTCCAACGGTTAGCTTATCTGAAACGAACCTGACGGATGGTTCAGCCCCAAGTGGCAGTGCGGTAAGTCAAACCGAAACCATCACCTTCACTAATCAAAGTGATGATGTGGTCCGCTTCCGCCTTGAACCAACAGAGTTCAATACCAATGATGCACTCACATCGAATGGTTTAGCTGTTGAATTACGTGAAGATCCGCAAGGGTCGGGCAACTACATCGGATTTACAACCAGCTCGTCGAATGCGGTAACCACAGTATTTACGTTGAGTTTTTCTGGGACAACCTTAGGTGAATACACCTTTACCTTAATCGAAGCCTTGGATCATCAAGATGCACGTGGCAACAACGACCTGAGTTTTGATCTGCCTGTGTATGCGGTGGATAGTGACGGCGACGATTCGTTAGTCTCTCAGCTTGGCGTGACTATTGGTGATGATGTGCAGTTGATGCAAGGCGGCACAATAACCAGTCGTGAGCCTGCTGGAGTCGTCGAAACATCGAATACTCTGGACGTGATGCCAAATCAGAGCGCAGATGGAGCAAAAATCACTTCATTTGTGTTTGATGGAAACAGTGCAGAAAGCCTTGATCTCAATGTGAATGGCGAGCAAGAGTTTGTGTTCACTGAAGGTTCTGTATTTATTACCACAGAAGGTGAGATACGATTCGAGCCTGTGCGAAATCAAGATCACACGAGTGGTGATATTACTAAGACGATTGTTGTTACATCTACTGACCTTGATGGTGATATCGTCTCATCTACCGTGACATTGAAGATTACCGATGGTGATCTTCCAACGATCGATTTGGTCCCTGGAATTACGCTCTCAGAAGTGGATCTCGCTGATGGTTCTTCGCCAACCGGCAATCCAGTGGCGATGACTCAAGTTATTACCTATTCAGAGGGTAGTGACGATGTTAGTTATTTCAGAATTGACCCTGCTCAGTTCAATACTTCGGGGGCTTTGAAGTCGAATGGATTAGAGGTTGAGATTAAAGAGCAGCCAGCGAATTCTGGTAATTACATTGGCTTCGTCAAGGACGGTTCTAACGTCGAAACCAACGTCTTCACGATCAGTTTCTCGACAACCAATCTAGGGCAATATACGTTCACACTGCTTGAAGCGTTAGACCATACAGATGGATTACAAAACAATACTCTAAGTTTCGATGTCCCTGTTTTAGCGGTTGATACCGATGGTGATGATTCTGCAATGTCGCCAATGACCGTGGTGATCACCGATGATGTACAAGGCGTTCAAGATGGGGCGTTAAGTATCACTGAGCCTTCACTTGCTGATATAGCAGCAGGTACGCCAACCACGCCAACAATCGACGTTATGCCGACACAGAGTGCTGATGGCGCGAAAGTGACTCAGTTTATCTACGATGGTGGCACGGCTGTTACGTTAGACCCAACTGTGTCTACAGAACAAGTTTTTACCGTAACCGATGGCTTACTGTACATCACGATTGAAGGTGAGGTGCGCTTTGAACCAAGTAGAAATCTAGACCATTCATCTGGCGATATCGTGAGAACGATAGTCGTGACGACCAGTGATTTTGATAACGATACCGATACCGCGGATGTCACGTTGACGATCAAAGACGGAATTGATCCGGTTATCGATGTAGTGCCAGATATTAACCTATCGGAAGTTGGTCTTACTGATGGCTCTATGCCGAGTGGTTCAGCGGTTAGCTCGACACAAACGATCACTTATACCGTGGGTAGTGATGATTTAAGCCACTTTAGAATTGCAACCAACGAGTTCAATCCTGGCGACCTACTCAAATCAAATGGTCTTGTTGTTCAGTTAAAAGAAGATCCTGCTTCACCTGGCGACTACATCGGGTTTACTGATGACGGGGCCGGTAACGTAACTAATGTATTCACCATTGATTTTGATAGCGTTAATAAAGGGCAGTTCACCTTCACTTTGATTGAGGCGTTAGATCACCTTGATGGTGATCTTAATAACAGCCTCAACTTCAACCTGCCTGTTTACGCCGTTGATACCGATGGTGATGATTCGGTTAAACGCGATGTCATGGTAACGATACAAGATGACATTCAACAGATGCAAGATGGCACGTTAAGCATCACAGAGCCAAATACTGGCACACCAACCACTGCTACTGTTGATGTAATGCCTACACCAAGTGCTGATGGGACGACCATTACTCAGTTTACTTTTGGTGGCGGTTCAGCGATCACCTTGGATCAAACTAACAATGGCGAGCAAGAGTTTACCTTCACTGAAGGCTCATTGTTTGTCACGCTAAGCGGTGATGTAAGGTTCGAACCAAACCGAAATCTAGATCATTCTGCGGGCGACATTGTTAAGTCGATTGTGTTTACGTCTTCTGACTTTGATAAAGATACCTTTTCATCAACAGTCACGCTTACGATTGTTGATGGCGATGGACCAACAATCAACGTTGTGCCAAGTGTCAGCTTGTCGGAAAGCTTACTTGCGGATGGTTCGACACCTAGCGGAACGCCTGTCAGTGTGACTCAGACTATCACCTCGCTAGCGAGCAGTGATGACATTGGAAAAATAGTCGTTGAAGCTGGGCTGTTCAATACCAACGGCGTGTTGAAGTCTGATGGCCTTGAATTGAGTTTACGTGAGGAGCCTGCGGGTTCTGGCGACTACATTGCGTTTACGACGGATGGTTCGGGTGGTGAGAAAATCATATTCACCCTAGATTTTGATGATACTAATCCTAGCCAGTATACCTTTACGCTGCTTGAGCGTTTGGATCACGTTGATGGCTTAGGAAGCAACGATCTGAGTTTTGATCTTTCTGTTTACGCGCAAGACACCGATGGCGATATTTCAGCGTCTAAACCGCTTTCAGTAACCATTACCGATGATGTCCAGTTAATGAAGTCTGGTGCGCTTAGCATCACTGAACCAAGCACGGGCACACCTACCACAACGACATTTGATGTGATGCCTGCGCAAAGTGCTGATGGCGCCACCATAACCAAATTTACTTATGGTAGTCAGCCTGAAGAGTCTCTGGTGCAAACCAACACTGGTGAGCAAGAGTTTGTATTTACGGAAGGTTCGTTGTTTATCACGCTTGAAGGTGATGTGCGCTTTGAGCCTAATCGAAACCTGAATCATTCTGGTGGTGATATCGTTAAGACGATTACCGTGACATCAGAAGATAAAGACGGTGATATTGTTACTTCGACCGTGACATTGACGATTTCAGATGGTGCTCCACCGGTAATTGATACTGTACCAACGGTTGCATTGGAAGAAGCGAATCTCGTGGATGGTTCATCTCCGAGCTTACCTGTGAGCCAAACTGAAACCATTGCTTTCACAGCGGGAAGTGATGATGTGAGCTATTTCCGTATTGATACCACTCAGTTCAACACGTCTGGTGATTTGAAATCGGATGGCCTAGTGGTTCAGCTTAAAGAAGATCCAGCCAACAGCGGAACCTATATTGGTTTCGTTGAGAGTGGGGGTGTTCAAACGGATATCTTTACCATCACTTTTAATAGTGTAGTGCTAGGCGAATACACCTTCACTTTGTTGGAAGAGCTCGATCATCTGCCTGTGCAAGGCAACAACGATCAAGTATTCACTCTGCCAGTGATCGCGGTCGACCAAGACAATACCGACTCTGTGATGAAACCTTTGACCGTTACTATCACCGATGATGTGCCTGTCATTACCGATACGACAGCGACCAGCACATTTGTGGTTGATGAAGATGATCTCGGCTCTGCGATTTCTCAAGCAACAGGTGCATTTGTTACCACAGAAGGTGCAGACCAAGTAGAGGTTTACGAACTGCGTAATATCTCTGCGCTTGAAGCGACATTGACCTCTGGAACTGAAGCGATTTCTATTACAGAAGTCACAGGTGCCGCCAACACAACGACCTATCAAGGTACGACGACAAGTGGAACTCCTATCTTCACGCTCGCGCTAGCGAATGACGGCTCTTATACGTTTACGTTGCTAGGTCCTCTAAACCACCCAACAAGCCCGAATTCCAATACCTTAACGATTCCATTTGATGTCGTTGCGGTTGATGGTGACGGTGATGATTCTAACCAATATGTATTGCCAATCGAGGTGCTAGACGATGCGCCAGTAATGAGTGCGCCGACGGGTGAAACGGTTGTCGATGAAGACGATCTTACTGGTATTGGTTCCGATCAATCTGAAGACACCATTATTAATGGCCTGTTCACTGTCGATGAAGGCGCGGATGGTGTTGTGAAGTATGAACTGGTTGATGAAGATTTGGTTCTGACTGGCTTAACCTCCAACGGAGAAAGTTTAGAGTGGCTTGCTGTTTCACAAAGCGGCACAACATTTACTTACGTTGCTCAAACTGCAACGAGTAATGAAGCTGTGTTTGAGATTATTTTCGATACCTCGGATAACAGCTATCAGTTTGAATTGTTTAAACCACTTAAGCACCCTGATGGCGCGAATGAAAACGCAATTGACCTTAACTTTTCTGTTGTTGCAGAAGATTTTGATCAAGACCAATCAAACGCGATCGATTTGAAAATCACGGTGACTGATGATGTTCCATTGGTGACAACTCAATCGATCACACGAATTGAAGGCCAGGGCTATGGTAATTCCAAAGTTGACATGTTTGCTAATGCGACGGATGTCGGCGCGGATGGCGCGGTACTGAGTCGAATTGAGGGCATTACCAGTAATGGTGCAGATATTGTTTTCCGTACAGGAAACAGCGGGCCGTACAGCAGCAGTTTCGATTTAAATAGCGGTAGTCAACAAGTACGAGTGTACGAACAAACCGACGATGGTAGTGGTGGCGTGGACACCCGTGAGCTAGGGCGTTTGCGTATCAACTCAAATGGCGAGGTTGAATTTAGAGCTAACGGCTATCTCGATCATGACGGCCTAGACACCATCGATTTTTCGATTAATGTGATTGCGACGGATGGCGATTTAGATACCTCTGAAACACCGTTAGATATAACGATTACTGATAGGGACTCTACAAGAATCGCTCTGAAAGTGACGACCTTCGAGGATGCGGGTAGAGACTCAACCATACCTTATGCAACAGGCGATGAGCCGGCTCTTGAGAATATTCAAGATAACCAAAATGGTTTGCCTAATGCGCCAGCTCAAGTTGCGCTGCAAGTTAGTCTGTATGACCAAGATAACGCTGAATCTATTGGCCAGTTGACGATTAAAAGCCCGAACGGAGGTGATAGTCATCAAGGTACTTTTTATTACTTTGATGGTGCTGACTACATTGAATTAGTGCCTGAGTCAAATGGGAGCATTATATTTGGTCCTCCTCAACTCGAACAAAGCTTTGCTCCAAATCCGAATGAGCCAAGACAAACTATTGCGACGATAGACAACTTGTTCTTTGTTCCGGACCAACACGCTAGTTCGGATGAAACTGGTGGGCGCGTTCGTTATGAGCTAGAAATTGAGAAAAATGGCAATACGGATCACACCGTTAACTCAAACTTCAGAATCGAGATTGAAGCGGTAGCGGATATTGCAACGTGGGATGACGCCAACAGTACTTATCAGTATCAAGTGAATGAAGATGAAGACAATGTTACGTTGCAGCTGAATGCTGAATCGCAAGATAACAGTAATACTGAGACGATTACCTATGAACTTGAAGCGATTCAGGGTGATGGGAAGTTTGAGTTACTTGATCAAAATGGCAATGTGTTAACGCCTGTTAATGGTGTTTATATCATCGCATCTGCTGATATCAATAGCACAGTCGTTAACCCAATCGACAACTTCTCTGGACAAATTGAGTTCAAAGCGACGGCAATTACGGAAGAGACGCTTAACCCATACGATGACTCAGCGAACGGCGGGTTAGACAAAACGACCGCTCGCTCTGTTGAGCAAAATATTATCATTGATGTGACTGCCGACGCGGATCCTGGTTCATTCAGTGTTAACAGGATTCGTATTAACGAAGACAATATTGATGACCCAGACTACCTAGGTCCTCTGGACAACAAAGATGCCTTCACGCTAGACGAAGTCATCACAATGAACGGCTCAGTGGACACTGATGGTTCAGAAGAGCTATTTGTTCGTATCAGTAATATTACCGAAGGGGCGGTGCTTTATTTCCTTGGAACTACGACCCCAGTTCCTACAATCACCATTAACGGTATTGATTATCAGGAAGTGGCGTATTCCGATCTCGCCAACGTAGAGATTGTTCCGACTAAACACAGCAATGTCGATTTTACTTTTGATGTAACCGGTGTGGTTAAAGACACTGCGAACCTCTCTACTGGTGCACAAGTTGATGAAGAAATCCTAGGAACTAAAACGGTTAACGTTGAGGTTAAAGGGGTTGCAGATATTCCTTATGGCGGTACAAACGGTTCGGCTTGGACAGCAATCACCGATGGCACAACACCTGGTGTTCAAACCACGATCCAAGAGAGCCAGAATGGAGACAGCTACGCCGAGCTTGATTTCACCGTGTTGTCGGGAGAGAGAAGACCTGATCCTGCAGCAGTAGATCAAACCCCATTACCTGACGATGGTTCAGAATCCATAACCGTTATCCTCTCGGGTATTCCTGATGGCGTTATTCTGGAAGACGGTGACGGTACCATTATTGACCTTAACTTTGTCGGTTACGAAACCGGTCCGGGTGGTAGCCCCGATCTTTCTAAACCTATCTACGAAGCGAACATCACTGACGCAGTTAAAACCTCAGGAATCCGCATCAGACCTGTCGATTCTTCAACAGAGAACATTCACATTCAGGGTAAAGTGATCGTGACTGAGAATGACGGTCATACGCTTACGTTTGACCAAGAAGTGCGAGTGTTGGTCGAACCTAGAATCGATACCTCAGCGACGTACAGCACAGTCACTAATGGCGATGAAGATACGGCGATCAGTATTGATTGGCACCCAGAGGGTACTGATTATATTGATGATGATGAGCATTTCACTTCTATTGTGATCAGTGCCATTCCGACAGATGTTGAAAGTGTTGTGGTTAATGGCGATGTAACTTGGGTTTACGATGCTTCAGCAGGCACTTTAACCATTACGCCGAAGAGTGGACAGACGGCAGAAGAGTTTACTCAAATTGCACTGAACAATAATTTTATTCAGATCACACCTGAACAAGACTCGAGCACCGACTTTACGCTTAATACGGTTGTCATGATCGAAGAGCGAGATCATGAGTATGTTGATGCGACTGATCCTGGTCAGGGCATCGCTACCGCGACAATCACGGGCTCGATTGATGTTATCGTACGTCCAGTCGTTGAGCCGAAAGACGCTAGCAACAAGCTTATCGTCGATGATGTGCTGGGTACTGGAGCACTAGCAACCGTAGTTGCTGATGCAAACACTGGCGTGCTTAAGTTCACAACCAACAGCGATAATACATCGGTTACGGATGAGTTCGTCATTCGATATCAAGAAACAGATGCTTCGTCCGCTATCGAAGAAGTTGACCAGTTAGTTATTGAATTAACAAACGTGGACGGTTCGGAGCTATCAGATGCTGTACTCAATCAACTGCTCGTTATTGGCGCTGCTTATGAAGGCAATGGGCGCTGGGTTGTAACGAATGAAGACATATTTAGCATCAGTGCATCGAACGGCCTTGTTCTTCCTTCAGGAAACAGCGGGGCAGGAGGGTTCAATGACATCAAGATGGATATCTTTAGCACGGTAATAGACCGAGGTGATGGTGCTGAGGTTGAGTCATCTACGGCCGCTCGTAGGGACGGAGAAGTCACTCTGTCATTCCCTCAAGTGGTGGCTGGGAGTACTAAGGTTGCAGCCGATATTGATATAACACCAGACAGTGTTGTTGATGCGATTGAGGACACCCAGTTAGATCTAGGTACGGCATTGAATGGTTTAATTACTTTCTCGGGCGAAGATGACTCAACTGATCAAGTGACCATCATTATTGATGACAGTGTGACCATTAATCCAGGAGCGGTGAACGAAGTCACCTTCCCAATTAGTTTATCGGGAAGCAGCGACCTAGACTTTGTTAATGGCAAATATGTATTCCAGACTACCGTCGATCAAGGGGTCTCGACCGACCTCTCTGGACTACTGCTTAACTTACCAGCCGACTACTCCGGCGACTTTAGGTTGCCGTTGACGATAGTAACTAAAGACGTATTGTCGGGGGATGAGAAAACTCTAGTGACAGAAGTAGTCATTAAAGTTGCTCCTGATGTTGAAGGTAACCCAGATATTGACGTTACTGTCGTTGGTTCGCTTGACGATTCGTTTAACCCTGTCGATACCGACGGTCAAGCAGGGCAAGATCCAGTCGGCTACGAAGATACCTATATCCAACTTGATTTCAGCTCGACCATTGATGACCAAGTAAGCGGAGTTGAAGGTGGTGACGAAAAATTCACCTCTATCACACTGACGTTAAATGACACGAGTGTTGGGGCTTTCTATACCAGCGCAGGGGTATCGCTTGGCACATCGGTGACCTTTAATGAAGCTGAGATTAATGCAGGCGCGTTGGATAATGTACTATTCCGACCGGCGTTAAATTACCCAACAGATAATGACGTAAATCAGGTGCAAGTGAATGTCAGCGGGACGATTACCGATACTGCTACATACAATGATGCAGCTTCGCCAACTGGCAGCGCGACTGATACCGATACTTTCTCTACCAATGTCAGTTTTGAAGTCGTTCCTGTGGTGGATGACGTGTCTGTCACTGGCCCGGGTAGCGATCCTGATGTTATCGAGATTACGGGTACTGAGGACCAGCTGATTTCTTTGTCGGGCACAGGGCCTGTATCGATTGCACTGACTGACCTTGATGGCTCAGAACAGTTTGTGTCGATTAAGTTTACAGATGTACCTGATGGCTTCCAGATGCGTGCAGATGCTGGTTCGGCATACACGGTGAAGAATAATGGTGGTGGTGAGTGGAGTGTTCAACTACCTCAAGCATCAGGGTTATCGTTCGACTTGAGTGAGATTTCGATTTTACCGCCTAAGGACTTCAGTGGTACGGCTGAATTTGGTGTTGCCGTATTTACTCAAGAATCTTTGTTGGGTGTGCCTACTGCAGCATCAAATCTGCCAAGCTTTAAGCTGCATGTGGTACCTGTGGGTGATGATGTTGATACTAATCCAACAGATTCTGTGACAGGTAACGAAGGTCAAAACATTGATATCGAAATCAATGCGACGATTTTGGATAAAGAGCTATCTGCAACGGGCAACGGCACTTATACCGAGAATGCACCAGAGACACTTCGAGTAGAAGTTGCGGGCGTTCCTCAAGATGCCTCTATCTATTATCCAGACGGCACAACCTTGGCTAGTTATGATCCAGTTACGCAGCTTTGGACACTTGATGTTCCTGCACAGTCGCTCGATAAGATCGTATTCAATTCAGGTGAACACAATAGCGATACGGGTAATGTATTAGGCATTAATGGCCCGCTGCAGATTACCGTTCGCTCTGTGGATACTGACGCTGATAACACCGAATATTTGGGGACGCCAACCAGCTTCGATGTTGATCTGGTGATTGATCCTATTAACGATCAACCGATCTTTGTGAACGTAACGAATATTGAAACATCGGAAGACATTAGTGTTGCTATCGACAACTTTAGTATCTACGACGTTGATGCTAACTTTGATAATCCAGACGCTCCGTATGTTCTTACGTTGCAAGTCGATCAAACACTTCCGGGAGCGCAAGGTGTGTTTGAGTTTACGAGCTCACCTGACGTGACGTTTGTATTGCAACCTGGTGGCTCATTGGTGATTACCGGTAAAGAAGCCGACATCAATACCGCATTGACTAATGGAGCCGTGACTTTCAAACCAGACCCAGACCAGAACTATCTCAACCAGAGTGGTTTAGTCACGATTAATGCAACACTCGATGACGGCGGTAATAATGGCTTGATTGATGCGGGTGATCCGAATACAGCACAGACCAACCAAACTACTTTCACCATTAAAGTAACGGAAGTGAATGACGCTCCTGTGGCAACTGATGTTGATTTAGGTTCGATTGCTGAAGATGGTCAAATAGTGATTGTGGAAGGAGACTTGATTTCAGTAAGTTCTGACATTGAAAACCATAACCTGACGGTTACGGGTGTAACCCTGACTCAAGGACAAGGCCAATTAACGCGCTTTGAAAACGCAGGTGGCGCCGATAACGCGGCGATTACCGGACCATTCTGGCTGTTCGTTGCAGATAATGATTTCAACGGTGATGTGAAATTCAACTATTCCATTATCGATGATGGCACAACCAATGGTGTGGATGATTTCTTGACCGATAGCGCTGAAATTAGCCTCATCGTAACGGAAGTGAATGATGCACCTGTCGCGACAGACGTTGATTTAGGTTCGATTGCAGAAGATGGTCAAATCGTCATTGTTGAAGGGGATTTAATTGCAGCAAGCTCTGACCCAGAAAACCACAACTTAACAGTAACTGGTGTAACTCTGACTCAGGGACAAGGCCAACTAACCCGCTTTGAAAATGCAGGTGGCGCCGATGACGCGGCGATTACCGGACCATTCTGGCTATTTGTAGCGGACAACGACTTTAACGGTGACGTTAAATTCAATTACTCAATTACTGATGACGGTACAACTAATGGCGCGGATGACTTCCTAACCGACAGTGCTGAAATTAGTCTTGAAGTAACGGAAGTGAATGACGCTCCTGTAGCAACGGACATCGACTTAGGCAACATCCTTGAAGAAGGTCAGTTGATCATCAAAGAGGGCGATTTAATTGCTGCGACGAGCGATCCGGAAAACGACACGATTACCGTGACTAATCTGGCGCTCGATGAAGGCCAAGGTCAACTACAACGCTTCGAGAACGTAGGTGGTGCTGATGATGCTACGATCACTGGCCCATACTGGGTATTTACGGCAGCTGATGAATACAACGGCAACGTTAAGTTTACCTATACCGTAGAGGATGATGGTACAACCAACGGCGCTAATGACTTCCTAACGGATACAGCGGAGATCACCGCGATTGTCGATGGAGTGAACGATACACCGGTCGTTAATGGTGACAGTGTCACTACGGTTATTGACGAGGATGCTGGTCAACTGTTGAGTGGTATCAATGTCAGTGACCCTGATTATGTAGATACATTTTCTGATGATCTGATGACCGTCACGCTGACGGTGGATTACGGTACATTGAATGTATCACTTCCAGCAGTGACGACGGTTGTTGTTAACGGCAACAACACGGGTTCAGTCATCTTAGTGGGGACATTGAGTGACCTGAATGCGTTGATTGATACGCCAACCAGTCCAAATGGTGTTTTCCTTGATGCGAGCCTGTCTCCAACCAATAGCATTGGATTAGAAGTTGTTGCCAAAGACAGCGGCAACCCTTCAGGTATTGCGATAGAGACAGCACCTGTGGTTTACAACATCGCGGTGACGCCAGTGGCGAATGCACCAACCCTGTCTATCGATAGTGCGACTAACTACGTGAGAAACATTACTGCGAGTCAGTCTGTGAGTGCGAGTGGCATTCCTTTAGTTGGGATTATCGCAGCCTTAACGGACATTACAGAAGAGCTAACGCTGCATATCAGTGATGTACCTGCTGGCGCTCAAATCACCAGTGCTGCGGGTTCTGTGACGGATCTTGGCGGTGGTGTTTGGGTAGCAACGGCAGATGCAATTGAAAGCTTGCAAGCGGTTGGGCTTTCTCAAACTCCAGGTAACTACACACTGAAAGTCGAGGCGGTTTCTGAAGAGACTGACAACAACGATACAGCAACCTCTGCATCGATTGACCTTAACTTGAACATTGTGTCTAACGCAGTTGATATTAACTTGGCTTCGGAAACCGATGATGTTCAGTTACTGGCTGGTGCTAATGCGACTGACTTAACGGGTGGTTCAGGGAATGATCGACTTGAAGGTGGCGCAGGTGACGATACGCTTGTTGGCGGTGACGGTAACGACACCCTGATTGGCGGCGGAGGCTCAGACATTCTGACTGGTGGTGATGGTATGGACTCGTTCGTATGGCTTAACATCGAAGATGGTGTTGAAGATACGATTACCGACTTTGATTTGTCGGAAGGGGACAGCATTGACTTGAGAGAAGTGTTGCCGGAGCTTAAAAATACATCTCCAGACATGACCGCGTTGCTAAAACAGATAGACGCGAAAGTGGACGGGGATGATATTGAGCTTACGATCAACCCGGATGGCTTAGGTACTACGGAACAGGTGATTGTGGTTGAAGACCTTGCGCCAAAGCTAACCTTAAGTAGCACCATGCCTTCGGATATTTTGGATGCGTTAGTGCAACAAAATGTCATCACTCACGGTTAACGCTAAATTGGAGGCTAGCTATTAGAATCTAACGATTAAACTAAAAGCGAACCATTAAACCATAACGAAAGAGGCCAGCATTGCTGGCCTCTTTTTTGTTACGGTATAAATTGAAAAGAGTTACTTAAGGGAGTTGTGGATCAGGAACTCTTCTTCAACACCTTTCAATTTCATCTCATCCATAATGAAGTTCACCGTGTTCAACAAACGTTGTTCACCTTTAGGAATCAGATAGCCGAACTGACTGTTGGTGAATGGAGTTTCGCAGCGTGCCGCTTCAAGACGTTCATCAGTTACTTGATAGAATAGACCTTCAGGCGTTTCTGTTACCATCACATCAACTTTGCCTTCTGCTACTGCTTTCGGTACGTCGAGATTGTTCTCGTAGCGTGTGAAGCTTGCATTCTGCAAGTTCGCGTCGGCAAAGATCTCGTTAGTACCGCCAATGTTCACGCCCACACGAACAGAAGAGAGGTTCACTTTCTCAATGCTGTCGTACTGTTCTGCGGTGCCTTTTGCAACCAAGAAACACTTACCAAAGGTCATGTAGCCTTGAGTTTGTTCCGCGTTTAACTGACGCTGCATTTTACGTGTAATGCCGCCCATTGCGATGTCGTACTTATCGTCGTCTAGATCGGCCAGTAGATCTTTCCATGTGGTACGAACAATCTTCAATTCAACGCCTAATTGTTCCGCGATGTGCTGTGCAACGTCGATATCGTAGCCAGAGTAGCTTTTACCATCGAAGTAAGAGAAAGGCTTGTAGTCACCTGTGGTGCCCACACGCAGAGTACCTGATTTTTGAATGTCTTCTAGCTGGTCAGCGTGTGCGACACCAGAAAGTGCCAGAGCAATGGAAGCAAGTAATAGTGATGTTTTTTTCATTGTAATTGTCTGTTGTGTTTGTGTTGTCATTCAAAGTAACAGAAACAATCAGAGAAAGAGATCAAACCATTGGAAAGGTTGGAAAAGAAGATGAAACGAGGGCAGGAGATAGGTATTTCTATGGTTTGTGAGCATTGATCGAGGTGCGTTTCATATTCCGTTTTGATAAACCGAAGACAAACAAAAAGCCCATGTTATCGAATAACATGGGCTTCATTTTGGTTTAACTTGTTAGCTGCTTATTTAGCTATTTAGCAACTGACTCGTTGTTCATCTTAGCCGGAGCTTTAGATGCGTTAACCAATAGGATACCAACGGTTAGTACCATTGAACCACATAGTAGGAACAACAAGCGTCCTGTTGGTTCGTTTGGAATCAGAGCCATTGCTAGGATACCGAAACCTGCTGTGCTGATAAGCTTACCAAGCATTGAACGCTGTTTAGTATCTAGGTTTTGTTGCTCTTCACCTTCCGCTACAAGCGGCGTGTTCCAGTTAGTGAATAGTTGGTCAACTTCTTTCTCACGCTCTGGCGATAGGCCTTTGTAGAAGCGAGAAGTCATGATGAAGTAACCACCAGTAAACACTACGTGAGCAGCTAGGCTAAGACCCACTTTCAAGTCGCTCCATTCACGGCCAGTAAGCGCTGTTTCTAGACCAAATAGGTGCTCGATGTCTTCTGCTTGAAGCGAGATACCGAAGATGTAAGAAACGAAGCCACCAACGATTAGCGTAGACCAACCAGACCAGTCAGGCGTCTTACGAATCCACATACCAAGTAGTACAGGGATAAGCATTGGGAAGCCAATTAACGCACCTACGTTCATTACGATATCGAACAAGCTTAAGTGACGCAGAGAGTTAATGAACAAGCCAATCGCGATGATGATAATACCCATCATGATAGTGGTTAGCTTGCTGACAATAACCAGCTCTTTCTGAGTCGCGTTTTGACGAAGAATCGGGCTGTAGAAGTTCATTACAAAGATGCCAGCGTTACGGTTCAGACCTGAATCCATAGAAGACATTGTCGCAGCGAACATTGCTGACATAAGAAGACCAACCATACCTGCTGGCATTACGTTCTGTACGAATGCTAGGTAAGCAGCATCACCGGCTTTGTCGCCCATTGATGTGTATTGCTCAGCGAACTCAGGCATGAATGCACTAACGTACCAAGGTGGTAGGAACCAAATTAGTGGACCAATAACCATAAGGATACATGCTAGGCCTGCCGCTTTACGTGCGTTTTCACTGTCTTTTGCACATAGGTAACGGTATGCGTTGATGCTGTTGTTCATTACACCGAACTGCTTCACGAAGATGAATACAACCCAAAGGATGAAGATGCTCATGTAGTTTAGGTTGTTACCTAACATGAAGTCGCCGTCGAAGTTAGCAACAATGTTAGTTAAGCCGCCACCGTGGAAGTAAGCTGCTACCGCACAAGTGATTGTCACGGCCATGATTACAAGCATTTGCATGAAGTCAGAAGCAACAACCGCCCAAGAGCCGCCGGTTACTGCCATCAATACTAGAACCATACCCGTTACCACAATGGTAGCTTCCATTGGGATGTTGAATACCGCTGCTACAAAGATAGCTAGACCGTTTAGCCAGATACCTGCAGAGATAAGGCTGTCCGGCATACCTGCCCATGTGAAGAACTGTTCAGACGTTTTACCAAAGCGCTGACGAATAGCTTCGATCGCCGTTACCACACGAAGTTGGCGGAACTTTGGAGCGAAGTACATATAGTTCATGAAGTAGCCAAAAGCATTGGCTAAGAATAGGATTACAATAACGAAACCGTCATTGAATGCGCGTCCTGCGGCACCTGTAAACGTCCATGCTGAAAATTGTGTCATGAAGGCAGTTGCACCAACCATCCACCACAACATTTTGCCGCCCCCTCTGAAGTAATCACTTGTAGAGGTGGTGAACTTACGGAACATCCAACCAATCGCGATTAAAAAGAAGAAGTAGGCGAGAACAACAAAAGTATCAATAGTCATCTTTTCAGCCTTTTAAATATCATAATTAACTGGGCTTAGATTAACGCGTCTCAAGGTTTATTTGTACTACAATATGTCTTTAGTATGATCTAGGTCGCATTGATTTTTCGGCCTCTAACACGTGGTTATATAAGTATTTGTTTTAATTGAATTTAAATGTGAGTGTATTTTGTTTGAGATCTAAAATAAATTGAGGGTTAAATGTTTATATGTATTACAATATAAACAAAAGCGCTTACTTTGCCGTATCTATAAGATTTTAATTATAACCGTAACAAATGTGCTACAAATTGGTGTGTTGTGCGACGACATTCACGTTAATTTGGAACTCTATACTGAAAAATTCTGTATTGGGATTTCAAGTGTAGCTCATTGTTTTCACTTCGCTATTTTGTATTTGTCTGCGGCTCTGTAGCCTTTCTATGCTATTTATTCATTTTTTCGTGCCATAGAGGTGCATATTTGGAATTTTTGTCACTGAGTGGGCGTTAAACTGGACGGACGGGACACATTTTGCGGTGCACTTTGTCTATTGTGACCTTCATTAGATGCCACGAGAGATGTTTGATGACGTATCGAAAAGGAACATTGCTGGGTAAGGGGCTGGATAAGAAGCTGGATAGGCGATAGGGGGCACCAGTAACGCTTCGTTAGATGCGTGCTGAAGTCGATTGAAAGCTTACATTACTTGTTATTGCCTGTCTTAGTCGCGGAGCTGGACGAGCCCATAGAGAGAAAGGCGATAAGGTGTGGGGGAAACATAATGTTGATTGAGCGTGTTTTACGGTTAGTCAGCGCAATAAACGCCAGATAACAAAAAGCCCCACCGAGGTGAGGCTTCATCACTCAATCTAAAATAGATTAAGCGTTAACGTGATCAACTGCGTCACGAACCAGCTTGCCTAGTTCGTCCCACTTACCTTCGTCGATAAGGTTAGTTGGAACCATCCAAGTACCGCCACACGCAAGTACAGAAGGGATCGATAGGTATTCATCAACATTCTTCAAGCTTACGCCACCAGTAGGCATAAATTTAACAGGGTAAACCGCTGTTAGTGCTTTAAGCATACCAGTACCGCCAGAAGGCTCAGCAGGGAAGAACTTCAACGTGCGAAGGCCCATTTCCATTGCTTGTTCAACTAGGCTTGGGTTGTTAACACCCGGTACGATTGCAACGCCTTTATCGATACAGTATTGAACAGTGCGCGGGTTGAAACCTGGGCTTACGATGAAATCAACGCCAGCTTCGATAGATGCGTCAACTTGCTCGTTAGTCAGTACAGTACCTGAACCAATTAGCATGTCTGGGAATTCTTTACGCATGATGCGAATCGCTTCGATTGCACATTCTGTACGTAGCGTGATTTCTGCACATGGCATGCCGTTTTCAACAAGTGCTTTACCTAGAGGGATAGCGTCTTCAGCACGGTTGATAGCGATTACAGGAATTACTTTTAGGTTTGCTAGTTGTTCATTTAATGTCGTCATGAATTCTTTCTCACGTTAAATGTGGGCTTGCTTTCAACTAAGCAAACCCTTGATTAATAGTTAAAGTGCGTAATTATAGAGACAGATCAGGCGTCGCTTCTAGAGGAATGATAGCACCTGGATGCTGAATCACAGTCCCTGCCACAATATGACCTGCTAACGCTGCATCACGTGCATTGCCACCGCTTAAGCGCTTAGCTAGGAAGCCCGCGCTGAACGAGTCGCCAGCCGCTGTAGTATCAACAATGTTGTCTACTGGGTTTGGAGCAACGTACTGAGCGCTTTGGCTTTCAACTACTAAGCAGTCTTTAGCACCACGTTTAATGATGATCTCTTTCACACCAGATTCAGACGTACGTGCAATACACTGTTCAATGCTTTCGTCGCCGTACAACTCTTGCTCGTCATCGAACGTCAGTAGAGCCGTGTCAGTGTACTTAAGCATCTTCAAGTACCAAGAAATCGCTTCTTGTTGACTTTCCCAAAGTTTTGGACGGAAGTTATTGTCGAAGAATACTTGGCCGCCTTGCGCTTTAAATTTGTCTAAGAAGTTGAATAGCTGCGTGCGTCCATTCTCTGTCAAGATAGCAAGCGTAATACCACTTAGGTAAACCGCATCAAAAGAGAATAACTTATCAAGTAGAGCAGGCGTGTCTTCCTGGTCAAACATGAACTTTGCTGCAGCATCATTACGCCAGTAGTGGAAACTGCGTTCACCAGTTTCATCGGTCTCGATGTAGTAAAGCCCTGGTTGTTTGTGATCAAGCTGAGCAATTAAGCTAGTGTCGATACCTTCCGCTTGCCACTTTTCTAACATGTCGGTACTGAATGGGTCAGTGCCTAGCGCTGTTACGTAGCTCGTGTTGATATCTTGCTCTTTTGTTAAGCGAGACAAGTAAAGTGCAGTATTTAGTGTATCGCCACCGAAACTTTGCTTAAGCCCGTCTTGTTTCTTTTGTAGCTCAACCATGCACTCGCCAATGACCGCGATGTTTAATGATTTCATATGCTTACCTTAGCAACTGAGGTTGCGCTGTTTATTATTTTAGGAAATCTTCACGCGCAGGGTTGAAGATATCAAGAAGGATGCTGTCTTGCTCTAGTGCAACTGCACCGTGCATCATGTGTTTACGAGCGAAGTAAGCATCGCCTTCTTTAAGGACTTTCTTTTCGCCTTCAATCTCAGCTTCGAAGCTACCACGAACTACGTAACCGATTTGGTCATGGATTTCGTGAGTATGAGGGTGGCCAATCGCGCCCTTATCAAAACATAGGTGTACTGCCATTAGATCGTCAGTGTAAGCAACGATTTTACGCTTAATGCCGCCACCAAGTTCTTCCCATGGGTTTTCATCTAGGATAAAGAAAGAGTTCATTGTGTATCTCCTAATCTGTTTAAATCTTTTAAGTGTTACTTAACTTGCATCCATCATAAGGGAATGAGCCTAATTGTAATACAATATATCTAAATTTGTGTGATATCGATCAAGCGATACTTTATATAGCGTAAATAAATCAACAACTTAATAAATGGCTAATATTTACCATTAGCCAGCTACATCAATGACTTATGGCTAATTATGTGACTCTACTCATCATTTAGCGACGAATAGGTATAATTAAAGCTCATATTGTATTACTTTATATGGAGTTTGAAAATTTAATCAAAGTTTAAGCAGATAAACTCTTTATTGAGGGTGACAAAGAATATGACGACTAAACCAGTATTGTTGACTGAAGCAGAAATCGAGCAGCTTCATCTTGAAGTGGGCCGTTCTAGCTTAATGGGCAAAACCATTGCAGCGAACGCGAAAGATCTAGAAGCATTCATGCGTTTACCTATTGATGTCCCAGGTCATGGTGAAGCTGGGGGTTACGAACATAACCGCCATAAGCAAAATTACACGTACATGAATCTAGCTGGTCGCATGTTCTTGATCACTAAAGAGCAAAAATACGCTGACTTTGTTACTGAATTACTAGAAGAGTACGCAGACAAATACCTAACGTTTGATTACCACGTACAGAAAAACACTAACCCTACAGGTCGTTTGTTCCACCAAATCCTGAACGAACACTGCTGGTTAATGTTCTCAAGCTTAGCTTACTCTTGTGTTGCTTCAACCCTGACACAAGAACAACGCGACAATATTGAGTCTCGTATTTTCGAACCAATGCTAGAAATGTTCACAGTTAAATACGCACACGACTTCGACCGAATTCACAACCACGGTATTTGGGCTGTAGCCGCTGTCGGTATTTGTGGTCTTGCTCTTGGCAAGCGTGAGTACCTTGAAATGTCGGTGTACGGCATTGACCGTAACGACACTGGCGGCTTCCTAGCGCAAGTTTCTCAGCTGTTTGCACCGTCTGGCTACTACATGGAAGGTCCTTACTACCACCGTTATGCGATTCGTCCAACGTGTGTGTTCGCTGAAGTGATTCACCGTCATATGCCTGAAGTGGATATCTACAACTACAAAGGCGGCGTGATTGGTAACACAGTACAAGCGATGCTGGCGACGGCTTACCCGAACGGTGAGTTCCCGGCTCTGAATGATGCTTCTCGTACTATGGGTATTACAGACATGGGTGTTCAGGTTGCAGTAAGTGTTTACAGCAAGCATTACTCTTCTGAAAACGGCGTAGACCAAAACATTCTTGGTATGGCGAAGATTCAAGACGCAGTATGGATGCACCCATGTGGTCTTGAGCTATCTAAAGCCTACGAAGAGGCTTCAGCTAAACAAGAAATCGGCATGCCTTTCTGGCCAAGTGTTGAATTGAGCGAGGGTCCTGAAGGCCACAATGGTGCACAAGGCTTTATCCGTATGCAGGATAATAAAGGTGACGTTTCTCAACTTGTTATGAACTACGGTCAACACGGCATGGGTCACGGCAACTTCGATACGCTGGGTATTTCTTTCTTTAACCGCGGTCAAGAAGTGTTGCGTGAATACGGTTTCTGTCGTTGGGTTAACGTTGAGCCAAAATTTGGCGGTCGCTACCTAGATGAAAATAAATCTTACGCTCGTCAAACGATTGCACATAATGCAGTAACGATTGATGAGAAATGTCAGAACAACTTTGACGTTGAGCGTGCTGACGCAGTACACGGTTTGCCTCACTTCTTCAAAGTGGCAGATGAGCAAATTAACGGTATGAGCGCATTTGCTAACGACCATTACGAAGGTTTTGACATGCAACGCAGTGTGTTCATGCTAAACCTTGAAGAGCTTGAGTCTCCGCTATTGTTAGACTTGTACCGCTTAGGTTCGACAAAAGGCGGCGAAGGCGACCACCAGTTTGATTACTCTCATCAATATCAAGGTCAAATTATTCGCACTAACTTCGAATACCAAGCAAACAAAGAGCTAAACACACTAGGAAGTGACTTCGGTTACCAACACCTATGGAATGTAGCGAGTGGTGAAGTGAATGGTACTGCGTTAGTTAGCTGGTTACAGAACGACACGTACTATACTTGGTTGGGTACAAGTTCGAACGAGAACGGAGAAATCATCTTCACTCGCACTGGTGCTAACGATCCAAGCTTTAATTTACGTTCAGAGCCTGCATTCATTCTACGTAGCAAAGGCGAAACAACATTGTTTGCTTCTGTGCTAGAAACGCACGGTTACTTTAACGAAGAATTCGAGCAATCAGTAAACGCTCGTGGTGTTGTGAAAAACATCAATGTGGTTGCTCACACGAATGTAGGTTCAGTAGTAGAAATTACGACAGAGAAATCAAACGTGACAGTGATGATCAGTAACCAACTTGGCGCAACTGACAGCACTGAACACAAAGTAGAACTGAACGGCAAAGTATACAGCTGGACAGGCTTCTACTCAGTAGAAATAATTTTAAACCCAGAATTAGCAAGCACAGCAGAGCAGGGGAAATAATAATGAGCTATCAACCACTTTTACTTAACTTTGATGAAGCAGCAGAGCTTCGTAAAGAACTTGGCAAGGATAGCCTTTTAGGTAACGCACTGACTCGCGATATTAAACAAACTGACGCTTACATGGTTGAAGTTGGCATTGAAGTTCCAGGTCACGGTGAAGGCGGCGGTTACGAACATAACCGTCACAAGCAAAACTACATCCACATGGATCTAGCCGGCCGTTTGTTCCTTATCACTGAGGAAACAAAATACCGTGACTACATCGTTGATATGTTAACTGCGTACGCGACGGTATACCCAACGCTTGAAAGCAACGTAAGCCGTGACTCTAACCCTCCGGGTAAGTTGTTCCACCAAACGTTGAACGAGAACATGTGGATGCTTTACGCTTCTTGTGCGTACAGCTGTATTTACCACACGATCTCTGAAGAGCAAAAACGTCTGATCGAAGACGATCTTCTTAAGCAAATGATCGAAATGTTCGTTGTGACTTACGCACACGACTTCGATATCGTACACAACCACGGCTTATGGGCTGTGGCAGCGGTAGGTATCTGTGGTTACGCAATCAACGATCAAGAGTCTGTAGACAAAGCGCTTTACGGCCTGAAACTAGACAAAGTAAGCGGCGGTTTCTTAGCACAACTTGACCAACTGTTTTCGCCAGACGGCTACTACATGGAAGGTCCTTACTACCACCGTTTCTCGCTACGTCCAATCTACCTGTTCGCAGAAGCAATTGAACGTCGTCAGCCTGAAGTTGGTATCTATGAATTCAACGACTCAGTGATCAAGACAACGTCGTACTCTGTATTCAAAACAGCATTCCCAGACGGTACATTGCCAGCTCTGAACGATTCATCGAAGACAATCTCTATCAACGATGAAGGCGTTATCATGGCAACGTCTGTGTGTTACCACCGTTACGAGCAGACTGAAACTCTGCTTGGCATGGCTGATCACCAACAAAACGTTTGGGTTCATGCTTCGGGTAAAACACTGTCTGACGCGGTTGATGCAGCAGCCGACATCAAAGCATTTAACTGGGGTAGCCTGTTTGTAACGGACGGCCCTGAAGGCGAAAAAGGTGGCGTAAGCATCCTTCGTCACCGTGATGAGCAAGACGACGACACAATGGCGTTGATCTGGTTTGGTCAGCACGGCTCTGATCACCAGTACCACTCTGCGCTAGACCATGGTCACTACGATGGCTTACACCTAAGCGTATTCAACCGTGGCCACGAAGTACTGCACGATTACGGTTTTGGTCGCTGGGTAAACGTTGAGCCTAAGTTTGGCGGTCGCTACATCCCAGAGAACAAGTCTTACTGTAAGCAGACGGTTGCTCACAACACAGTAACGGTTGATCAGAAAACACAGAACAACTTCAACACAGCATTGGCTGAGTCTAAGTTTGGTCAGAAGCATTTCTTCGTAGCAGACGACCAGTCTCTACAAGGCATGAGCGGCACCATTTCTGAGTACTACACTGGCGTAGACATGCAACGCAGCGTGATTCTTGCTGAACTTCCTGAGTTCGAAAAACCGCTAGTGATTGATGTGTACCGCATCGAAGCTGACGCTGAGCACCAGTACGACTTACCAGTTCACCACTCTGGCCAGATCATCCGTACTGACTTTGATTACAACATGGAAAAAACGCTTAAGCCGCTAGGTGAAGATAACGGTTACCAACATCTATGGAACGTTGCTTCAGGTAAAGTAAACGAAGAAGGTTCTCTAGTAAGCTGGCTACATGACAGCAGCTACTACAGCCTAGTAACCAGCGCGAATGCGGGCAGCGAAGTGATTTTTGCTCGCACTGGTGCTAACGATCCAGACTTCAACCTTAAGAGTGAGCCTGCGTTCATCTTACGTCAGTCTGGTCAAAACCACGTGTTTGCTTCTGTACTAGAAACGCATGGTTACTTTAACGAGTCTATCGAAGCTTCTGTAGGCGCTCGTGGTCTGGTTAAATCAGTATCTGTTGTGGGCCATAACAGTGTCGGGACTGTTGTTCGCATTCAGACTACTTCTGGCAACACTTACCACTACGGTATCTCAAACCAAGCTGAAGACACGCAGCAAGCAACTCACACTGTTGAGTTCGCGGGTGAGACATACTCGTGGGAAGGATCATTTGCTCAACTGTAAATGATCAACACACATACCGTTTAACGATGGTGTGTGCTGATGTGGTGCTTTGCGGGAACGAAGCGCCATATCATGTTCGATTGTAAGGGTGTTCGCATCTAAGTAACTGAACGAAATTAATGTCGATGACAAAGAATATCGGAAATAAGTCAAACCGAGTAACTCGTTGTGAGTTGCTCGGTTTTTTTATGCGTGTAGGACAGAGGCTGATGTAATTTGGGAAGGGGATCTCATTTAATAATCTCTGGCGGTTAATGAATTGCGCTTCTAAAGGTGTACCTTTTTCCCATGGTTTTTCGAGGCTGTGCTGGTGGTTTTCATACCGATACAAAGAGGGTTAGTTTTGAGTACGGATTTATGAGTGATTTAAGATAACGTTTCTCACAGGATGTTTTTTAAATCTCTGATTATAAAAATTTGCAGGTTGTGATTCGTTTGGATTTTACTCAATTGGCTGTAGGTTGAAATACTGTTATAGTAATCCTTAAATAATACATAAACATAACATATAAAATAAGTGAACTTATGGTTAGCACTTTTAATTCAATTTCGGGCTCGAAGCGTAGCCTGCACGTGCAAGTAGCGCGTGAAATCGCTCGTGGAATCTTGTCTGGCGATCTGCCGCAAGGTTCTATTATTCCTGGTGAAATGGCGTTATGTGAACAGTTTGGTATTAGCCGAACGGCACTACGTGAAGCAGTTAAACTATTAACTTCTAAAGGTTTGTTAGAGTCCCGCCCGAAAATCGGTACTCGTGTAGTCGACCGCGCATATTGGAACTTTCTTGATCCTCAGCTGATTGAATGGATGGATGGTCTAACCGACATAGATCAATTCTGTTCTCAGTTTTTAGGCCTTCGCCGTGCGATTGAACCTGAAGCGTGCGCACTGGCGGCTAAATTTGCAACGGCTGAACAACGCATTGAACTTTCAGAAATCTTCCAAAAAATGGTAGAAGTGGATGAGGCTGAAGTATTTGATCAAGAGCGTTGGACAGATATTGATACTCGTTTTCATAGCTTGATCTTTAATGCGACAGGTAATGACTTCTACCTGCCATTCGGCAATATCTTGACTACGATGTTCGTGAACTTCATCGTGCACTCTTCTGAAGAAGGAAGCACGTGTATCAATGAACACCGTAGAATCTATGAAGCAATCATGGCTGGTGATAGTGATAAGGCACGAGTTGTGTCTGCTGCACACTTGCAAGATGCCAACCACCGTCTGGCGACGGCGTAATAGAAATAATCTAGAGCGTAGGTAGATGAGTCACCTCATATAGAGATGAACAGCATTACGCTCGGATAAACGACTTAAAAGGGTATGCCAAGTGCATACCTTTTTTGTTGTCTACCGTTTACGAAAATTGGCTGCTTTCATGTATGAAAAAAGCCAGAGACTGTTGTCTCTGGCTTTGAGTTGTTTCAATATTCTAGCTTAAACAAGCGGCTAATCATGATGTTCGTAAGTTTGCTTTTGTTTCTGCTTTTTCTTCATTTTTAACGTTGAATAAACCGAGAATACAGCTAACACGATAAACGCGAGAGCAATAGGACGC
Source organism: Vibrio sp. 10N.261.55.F4 (assembly GCF_041470465.1). Lineage (NCBI taxonomy): Bacteria > Pseudomonadati > Pseudomonadota > Gammaproteobacteria > Vibrionales > Vibrionaceae > Vibrio > Vibrio sp. 10N.261.55.F4. The sequence goes on from NZ_JBFRMM010000034.1 coordinate 40,529, forward strand.
TCATAAAGGAAAGACCAACTGCCATCGTACATCAGCAGTGATTTTCTAAGGTTTGTTTCTGCCATTGGCCCTAAGATGATCGCAAGCAGAATCGGTGAAGAAGGGATATCCAGTTTAGTTAAGATAAAGCCAAGTAGACCGAAACCGATTGCAATACCCACATCAAACATCGAGTTGTTAATTGCGTAAGCGCCGACAATTGAAAGGAAGACAATGATTGGAATCATGATGATCTTCGGTACTTCAATGATTCGACAGAAGAAGCGAATACCCAGTAAACCAATCACTAACATCACAAGGTTAGCGACCAACATTGAGCTGAACACGCCATAAACCACTTCGGGGTTTTGGGCGAATAGCAGTGGGCCTGGTGTGAGTCCTTGTACTATAAGTGCACCAAGAAGAACCGCTGCCACGGCATCTCCAGGAACACCTAGTGTTAATAACGGAACTAGCGAGCCACCCGTTACGCCGTTGTTTCCAGATTCAGCGGCTGCAAGGCCACGAACCGAGCCTTTACCAAACTCTTCTGGGTTCTTAGACGAACGTTTTGCTTCGTTGTAACAAACAAATGCAGATATATCAGCACCAGCACCCGGTACCGAGCCGATAGTTGTTCCCATCAAACCACTTTTTATGGCCGTTGGTAGCATTTCTTTGAGATCACTTTTACTTAATAGTTTGTGGTCAAATTTCGGTGCAACGACTTTCTTTTCAGAGAACAGCTTCTCTAGTTGGTTTAATGCCTCAGATAGAGCGAATAAACCAATTAAGACAGGGATGACATTGATTCCGCTGTAAAGATCCATGATGTCAAAAGTAAATCTTGGCACACTGCTGATTGGGTCGAGTCCAACAGTTGAAACCAATAATCCAATGGTTCCCGCAAGTAACCCTTTAAAAATGTTGTTCGAAGAAACACTCGCAATAATCGTTAAACCAAACAGAGCGAGTGCAAAATATTCTGGCGCATTAAAACGCAGTGCAAAGGTCGCTAATTTAGGCGCAATCGCGATGAGGACGATAGTACTTAACAGCCCGCCAATAAATGATGCAACAGCAGAAATACTTAATGCTCTTGCTGCTTGTCCTCTAACAGCCATAGTGTGACCGTCGAGTACACTTGCTGCAGAAGCCGGTGTTCCTGGGGTTTTAAGTAAAATTGCGGCAATTGAGCCACCGTAAATCCCACCAATGTATACACCAATTAACATCACAAGGGCTGAAGTCGGTTCCATACCAAAGGTAAATGGAAGGAGAATTGCCACGCCCATTGTCGCTGTAAGTCCGGGTAGTGCGCCTAAAATAACGCCGCCCAGTACGCCAAAAACAAGGACAGGAAGCACTGCAAAGCTAACTGCGGTTGCGAGACCATCGATTAGATATTCAAACATATGACCTCCTAAGACCACGTTGCTTCAGGAAGCGCGATGTAGAACACCTCGCCAAATAGATAGTAAACCGCGAACACAAAGACAACGGCGACAACGTAATAGATTGGCTTCTTCACTTTGAAGTAAACGAGGTAGAACATAAATGCAATCAAACTAGCATAAAGGTAGCCAACTACACTGATGAGTAATGCGTAGCCAATAAGAAAAGCAACGCCGAAAATCGACATCTTGCTTATCATCGCTTCTTGTTGTTCAGAGGCACCTTTTAATTTGTGTTGAACGATGAGAACAATACAGATAGCAATTTGGGCAATCACAATCATCATCGGGAAGAATTTTGCATCGACACTTGCATCTTGGTACATCGGACGATCAAATTGAGTGATCAGCGCGAACGCGATTGCGCTAAGGATAATGATGATAGAAGGGAAAACGACGTTTCGGTTTAAGTAAGAGTGAGAGTTAGACATGGAGTTTACCCCTAAAAAGTAAAGCAAGGGAAAGGTATAAACTAGTAACAGAGGCACAACTGATAAAAGCTGTGCCTCTGAACAAAGGTTATTGAATTAATTGAGTCAATGATTTTGTATCTTCTGCAACAAACTCAGTGAAGGCTTTGTCATCAAGATTGTGAATCGTCATTGCACCTTTCGCCATGAAAGTTTTGAACTCTTCACTTGCCATTGCTTCATCAAATGCAGCCCCCAACTTCTCGATTACTGCATCAGGTGTATCTTTTGGAGCACCAATACCGCGCCATGTACCTGTTACTACATCAATGCCTTGCTCTTTCAAAGTAGGAACATCTGGAATGTACTGAATACGTTCTTCAGACATGACACCTAATGCTTTTAGTTGGCCTGAACGAAGTTGAGCGATAGCTTCACCAGGAGTAACCATAGTGACGTCTGTGTGATGGCCTAGTACAGCAGGAATTGCTTCTGATGCACCGTTGTAAGGGATAGCGTTTAATTTAATGCCTTGATCTTTTTCAAGAGACATTAGGTAGAAGTTTGGCGCAGCGGTTGAAGCGAATTTTACGCTGCCTGGTTTTTCTTTGGCTTCCTTAATCAGGTCGTTAATCGTGTTGTATGGGCTATCTGCTGCAACCAATACGACCGCAGGATCTAAGTTAACTAAACGAATGAGTTTAAAGTCGTCAGCGGTATGACGCATCAAACCCATTTGAGGAAGTGAAGCGATTTCACGTGTTACTACTGTTAATGTGTAACCATCCGCACGCTGCTGAGCACCAAAGCTCATCCCAACTGCGCCTGCGCCACCAGTACGGTTCATGATTGAAATATTTTGCCCAAGAATGTCTTTCGCGCTATTTGCAAGAGTACGACCAACGGCATCGGTGCCGCCGCCCGCGCCAAATGGCACAACTAAGCGAATGTTTTTGCTTGGATAGTCAGCTGCAATTGACGTTGCAGAAACAAGTATACCGGCTGCTAGCATAATGGATTTTAATAGTTTACTCATAATAAGTACCTTCTGTTTCTAATTATTAGCGATATGTTTTTGTAGGGTTTTCTGCTTTTTCTGTTTGGTATTCGTGCATTGCTAACTGTTCAATAGCTACCGCTATCCAGCCACTGATCAGCATGTCATACCATTGTTGTACACCACTGCAGGCAACAACCACGTTTCCGTAAACAAACGAACCATAAAACAGTAAGTCTTCGTCACGTAGTGAAGATGGGTGTTGGGAGTGCAGTGTTAGATTGCTTGTCGATTCTCGCCACGCTTGTTGTGCTTTCTTACGGGCAAGGTGATCAAACTTGATTGTCCAGTTGTCAGGAGCTCCTAACGACTCTTCATATAGAATGGCGTCTTCAAAAGAGGCTTCCCAAGGCTTGAGGTGTGGATTCATAACGACAATATGCAGTTCTTTTCTATTCGTTCTTTCAAACAGCTTGTCGATAGAGGGTTTAACGATATCGATAGCGTCTTGAGTGATATCTTTCATTGATCGCATTCCATATGTCCTTACGTTTGGTAAATGAATATAGAATATTGTATGACAATAATTCTTCAATTAACGATGACTTGGAAGCGGGGAGCGATCACAAGTGAAAGTCTTCTAACAAGACTTCGATCTTGTTTTGACCATATTCTGGCGGAAATAGTGTGATTCTGGTCTTTTTTTGAGCTTGGTGTAAATGGACACAGATCCAGTTTTATTTTGGCTGATTTCCTAGATATAAACTCACCACCATATGCTCGCCGTTCTGTTAATTCATATGGGAGAAAATTTTGGCTTGATAATCGAGCGTCCTATAACACAACGAGTTATATGCGAACATGTCAGCGGCTCACCTGCAAGACGCTAACCACCGTTAAGCTAAACGCGTGTTTCAACTATTATGTGAACCACTTAAACGTCCCGATGAACCATTTATAGGTTCATCAAAACCAGTCAAAAAGGTATACCAAGTGAATGCTTTTTTTGTTTTTAAGAAGTGTGTTGCACCATGTGTAGCACGGTTTTGGTTCACTCCCGATTAACTCTTTCTTAAGGCAATTTTTCTTGTATACGTTTAGCGGTAGTTCTTTTTACCATCGTAATTAAGAGAATATTGCGGCGAGATTTGTGTTTTAGACACTCGATCTCTCCTCAAATAATTATGCACCATCCATGATTTTTCATTTTTTATCTTTTGAATCCATCATCATCTCAACAAGATATGTGGCTTCTATATTGAGTAACTTACGTAGAATTCTAATAGAATTAGCTACTCTCAATTGATATAAAACACTGGTTTATTGTGTGATAAATGAGGGTGATTCAGCTCTGATTTGGCTTTTATTATTTTTTAGAATTTTATATTTATATGTGTTTGGTTGTATTTGTTAATAAGTGTGCAAAGTCTCAATTTTTTGTAAGTCATTGATTTTTATAGGGTGGGTGTTGTTGGTGGGTGGTTTTTCATGTTTTCACCTCAAACCCCAGTAATTTCCTTAATGGATTGGCCATATTCCATCCTATGTCATATATATAATTAACTTAATCAATCAAAATAAGATCGCCATCACTTATTTGGATTATTGTACTACAAATAAAGTTTGAGATTTCCTATAGTCCTCGTAACAAAATACAACGGACAAAGGATACACGATGGAACTCAACACGATTATTGTCGGCATTTATTTCCTATTCTTGATTGCGATAGGTTGGATGTTTAGAACATTTACAAGTACCACCAGTGACTACTTCCGCGGGGGCGGTAACATGTTGTGGTGGATGGTTGGTGCAACCGCCTTTATGACCCAGTTTAGTGCATGGACATTCACCGGTGCGGCAGGTAAAGCGTATAACGATGGTTTTGCAGTAGCGGTCATCTTCGTAGCCAACGCATTTGGTTACTTCATGAACTTCGCATATTTTGCTCCAAAGTTCCGTCAACTACGTGTAGTAACGGTAATCGAAGCAATTCGTATGCGTTTCGGTGCGACTAACGAACAAGTGTTCACTTGGTCTTCAATGCCAAACAGTGTTGTTTCTGCCGGTGTATGGTTAAACGCACTAGCAATCATCGCTTCTGGTATCTTCGGTTTCGACATGACAGCAACTATCTGGATTACCGGTTTGGTTGTATTGGCAATGTCTGTAACGGGTGGTTCATGGGCGGTAATTGCATCTGACTTTATGCAGATGGTTATCATCATGGCAGTAACCGTGACATGTGCTGTTGTTGCTGTTGTTCAAGGTGGCGGTGTTGGTGAAATCGTGAATAACTTCCCTGTAGCGGAAGGCGGTTCTTTCCTTTCTGGTAACAACATTAACTACTTAAGCATCTTCAGCATTTGGGCATTCTTCATCTTCGTGAAGCAGTTCTCTATTACTAACAATATGCTTAACTCTTACCGTTACCTAGCGGCTAAAGACTCAAAGAACGCGAAGAAAGCGGCGCTACTAGCGTGTGTGCTAATGCTTTGTGGTGTATTTATCTGGTTCATGCCTTCTTGGTACATTGCAGGTCAAGGTGTCGACCTAGCAGCAGCTTACCCAGATGCAGGTAAGAAAGCGGGTGACTTTGCCTACCTATACTTCGTACAAGAGTACATGCCAGCAGGTATGGTTGGCCTTCTAGTTGCGGCGATGTTTGCAGCGACAATGTCTTCAATGGATTCTGGTCTAAACCGTAACTCGGGTATCTTTGTTAAGAACTTCTATGAACCAATCGTTCGTAAAGGTACGGCTAGCGAAAAAGAACTAGTAACGGTTTCTAAGATTACTTCTGCCGTGTTTGGTATTGCTATCATCCTTATTGCACAGTTCATCAACTCGCTTAAAGGTTTGAGCCTGTTCGATACCATGATGTATGTAGGCGCACTGATCGGCTTCCCAATGACAATTCCTGCATTCCTTGGCTTCTTTATTAAGAAGACTCCGGACTGGGCTGGTTGGGGTACGCTAGTGGTTGGTGGTTTTGTTTCTTACTACGTGGGTTTCGTTGTTAACGCTGAAATGGTGTCTTCAATCTTCGGTCTAGAAGAGCTAACAAGCCGTGAATGGTCTGATGTTAAGGTTGCTATCGGTCTGATTGCTCACATTACTCTGACAGGTGGTTTCTTCATCCTATCAACTCTGTTCTACAAGCCATTAACTGAGAAGCGTCAAGCAGACGTTGATAAGTTCTTCGGTAACCTGTCTACTCCATTAGTTGCGGAGTCAGCAGAACAGAAAGTACTGGATAACAAACAGCGTGAAATGCTTGGTAAACTGATTGCGGTAGCGGGTGTCGGTATCATGCTAATGGCTCTACTCACTAACCCAATGTGGGGACGTCTAGTCTTCATACTTTGTGGTGTGATTGTTGGTGGTGTTGGTGTGCTATTGGTTAAAGCGGTCGATGACGGCGGCAAGCAAGCGAAAGCAGTAACTGAAAGCTAATACATAGAAAACGATTATAATAGAATGCGACGACTCGAAAGGGCGTCGCATTTTTTTTGCTCTGCGAAACGGAAAAACGGTCAGGTGGAAGATATCTGACCTAAATCACGAAAACTGTACAAAATGGTTCAATCGAACCGAAATAGATTTAATTGTCCTACAATAAGACGTATATTATTGCTAATTCCTTTCAATCAACTTGAAAAATAAGTGAGTTAGAATGAGCGACCAAAAATCTCTTGATGCAATCAGGAAGATGAAGCTGGAGAATGATACTTCAGCAGGTAATCTTGTAGACCTACTCCCTATCGAAGTACAGAAACGTGACTTCGACCTATCATTCCTAGACAACTTGAGCGAAGCACGTCCACGTCTTCTTGTTCAAGCAGATCAGTTAGAAGAATTCAAAGCGAAAGTGAAAGCTGATGAAGCTCACTGCATGTTTGATGATTTCTACAATAACTCGACAGTTAAGTTCCTTGAGACTGCTCCTTTCGAAGAGCCTCAAGCGTACCCAGCTGACACGGTAGGCAAAGCTTCTCTATGGCGTCCTTACTGGCGTCAAATGTACGTTGATTGCCAAATGGCACTAAACGCGACACGTAACCTAGCAATTGCTGGTGTTGTGAAAGAAGACGAAGCGCTAATTGCTAAAGCAAAAGCTTGGACTCTAAAACTGTCTACGTACGATCCAGAAGGCGTGACTTCTCGTGGCTATAACGATGAAGCGGCTTTCCGTGTTATCGCGGCTATGGCTTGGGGTTACGACTGGCTACACGGCTACTTCACAGATGAAGAACGTCAGCAAGTTCAAGATGCTTTGATTGAGCGTCTAGACGAAATCATGCACCACCTGAAAGTGACGGTTGATCTATTGAACAACCCACTGAACAGCCACGGTGTTCGTTCTATCTCTTCTGCTATCATCCCAACGTGTATCGCGCTTTACCACGATCACCCGAAAGCAGGCGAGTACATTGCATACGCACTAGAATACTACGCAGTACACTACCCACCATGGGGCGGTGTAGACGGCGGTTGGGCTGAAGGTCCTGACTACTGGAACACGCAAACTGCATTCCTAGGCGAAGCATTCGACCTATTGAAAGCATACTGTGGCGTAGACATGTTCAACAAAACATTCTACGAAAACACAGGTGATTTCCCGCTTTACTGCATGCCTGTTCACTCTAAGCGCGCGAGCTTCTGTGACCAGTCTTCAATCGGTGATTTCCCAGGTCTAAAACTGGCTTACAACATCAAGCATTACGCAGGTGTTAACCAGAAGCCTGAGTATGTTTGGTACTACAACCAACTGAAAGGCCGTGATACTGAAGCACACACCAAATTCTACAACTTCGGTTGGTGGGACTTCGGTTACGATGATCTTCGCTTTAACTTCCTTTGGGATGCACCTGAAGAGAAAGCACCATCGAATGACCCACTGTTGAAAGTATTCCCAATCACGGGTTGGGCTGCATTCCACAACAAGATGACTGAGCGTGATAACCATATTCACATGGTATTCAAATGTTCTCCGTTTGGCTCAATCAGCCACTCTCACGGTGACCAAAACGCATTCACGTTGCATGCATTCGGTGAAACGCTAGCGTCAATCACTGGCTACTACGGTGGTTTCGGTGTTGATATGCACACGAAATGGCGTCGTCAAACGTTCTCTAAGAACCTTCCACTATTTGGCGGTAAAGGTCAGTATGGCGAGAACAAGAATACAGGCTACGAAAACCATCAAGATCGCTTCTGTATCGAAGCGGGCGGCAACATCTCTGATTTCGACACGGAATCTGATGTGAAGATGGTTGAAGGTGATGCGACAGCGTCTTACAAGTACTTCGTTCCTGAAATTGAATCTTACAAGCGTAAGGTCTGGTTTGTTCAAGGTAAAGTATTCGTAATGCAAGACAAGGCAACGCTTTCTGAAGAGAAAGACATGACTTGGCTAATGCATACAACTTTCGCAAACGACGTGGCAGACAAGTCTTTCACTATCCGTGGCGAAGTTGCGCACCTAGACGTAAACTTCATCAACGAGTCTGCTGATAACATCACGTCAGTTAAGAATGTTGAAGGTTTTGGCGAAGTTGACCCATACGAGTTCAAAGATCTTGAAATCCACCGTCACGTTGAAGTGGAATTCAAGCCATCGAAAGAGCACAACATCCTGACCCTTCTTGTTCCTAATAAGAACGAAGGCGAGCAAGTTGAAGTGTCTCACAAGCTTGAAGGTAACACGCTAATGCTAAATGTTGACGGTGAAACGGTTTCAATCGAACTGTAATTCGCTGAAGCAACAGAAGCTAGATATTAAAAACTCCGAGTGAAAGCTCGGAGTTTTTTTGTTTTGTTAGCTAGCAAGTTGGATACTCAGTTAAATTGTATTAGTTGGCAAAGTTGGGAACCCCATCAGGTTGAAACGAAACTAATTGGCTGAGAAATCAATCGCTTCTCGATGCCAAGTCAGTAGATCGAGGGCTAAACCTGGAAGTTGATATACACAAAGACTGTGTATGTACTTAGCCACTATGCTTAATGAAAGGTGCAGGAGTAGTATACGAGACCTATATTTATCGTTCTGTTAAAAGAATAGGGCGCCAACCCCTTTTTCGTAAAAACTGATATGACTTACTTCTGCGTGAACAGTCTAATCACTGGCTGAGTAGGGGAGTCGTGAACTATACATAGGTAAAGGCGTAGCTTGTGCTTACTAATCGTATGACATTTAACGTATGTTATTTCATCAATAGACGGTTTTTAAACTGGCAAATAGTTCCTGTAAGTACAAAGCGTGCCCCATATTTTCTCGTAAAGTGAACCCCCGTCACAACTTGCGTCTAAGCATTGAAGGATTACCCTAAAACTATTGCGTAACGAGAAAGACGTAGTTATTATAATGAGCATATAATCATACAATACTATATTTGGAGTTTGAACATGACTAAACCTGTAATCGGTTTCATTGGCCTAGGTCTTATGGGCGGCAACATGGTTGAAAACCTGCAAAAGCGCGGCTACCACGTAAACGTAATGGATCTAAGCGCTGAAGCTGTTGCTCGCGTTACAGATCGCGGCAATGCGACTGCATTCACTTCTGCTAAAGAACTAGCTGCTGCAAGTGACATCGTTCAGTTTTGTCTTACAACTTCAGCTGTTGTTGAAAAAATCGTTTACGGCGAAGACGGCGTTCTAGCTGGCATCAAAGAAGGCGCAGTATTAGTAGACTTCGGTACTTCTATCCCTGCTTCTACTAAGAAAATCGGCGCAGCTCTAGCTGAAAAAGGCGCGGGCATGATCGACGCACCTCTAGGCCGTACTCCTGCACACGCTAAAGATGGTCTTCTGAACATCATGGCTGCTGGCGACATGGAAACTTTCAACAAAGTTAAACCTGTTCTTGAAGAGCAAGGCGAAAACGTATTCCACCTAGGTGCTCTAGGTTCTGGTCACGTTACTAAGCTTGTAAACAACTTCATGGGTATGACGACTGTTGCGACTATGTCTCAAGCTTTCGCTGTTGCTCAACGCGCTGGTGTTGATGGCCAACAACTGTTTGACATCATGTCTGCAGGTCCATCTAACTCACCATTCATGCAATTCTGTAAGTTCTACGCAGTAGACGGCGAAGAGAAGCTAGGTTTCTCTGTTGCTAACGCTAACAAAGATCTTGGTTACTTCCTTGCGCTTTGTGAAGAGCTAGGTACTGAGTCTCTAATTGCTCAAGGTACTGCAACTAGCCTACAAGCTGCTGTTGACGCAGGAATGGGTAACAACGACGTACCAGTAATCTTCGACTACTTCGCTAAACTAGAGAAGTAATCGACGTACGACCTCGCTAGGGTATTGCCTGTCTTTTTAGGCGGCGATACCTCAGCGAGGTTCGTTTTTATCTGCCATACCCAACCCTTTGTTCCCTCGTTAAACTCTTCTACTTCTACTTCTACTTCTACTTCTACTTCTACTTCTACTTCCTCAGCTACACCTACTCAAAACTCTGTTCAACTTTGTTACTGCCTCAATTCCTATTTTTGTTTCTATATCTATATCTATATCTATTTGTAAATTCAAAGCCTTCTAGCACCAACTCACTCACTTTTCCTCGCAAGCTTAAACCAGTGCACTTAACTGATTGTTGGCGATGGCTTAACACCGCTCGTATATCGGGTCTGAAAAGAAAGTAAAAAAAACCCACACAGCTGGTGACTGTATGGGCATGTTCGGACGAGCCGTCTGGAAAAACAAATGATCAATAGAAAGTGAAAAAACGAATAACGAGATCCCCCGACAGTTTCTACGTTAAACGAGTTCAATGACCTTAAAGCGGCTGCTTCAATTATCACTTTGAACTGAACAAAAGCATCCAGAAAGAACTTAAGTTATGATTCAAATACACCATAACTTAAGGCTTATTGTATTACAAATAAATTTTAAGATTGAATGCCTTGAGTGAATGGTTGGTTAGTGAAAATGTGACCTAAGGCTCACTTTCCTAGTCAGGTGACCGAAAGTGATATGAATAATTTGAGTGGAGGCATTATCGGCGAAGTTGTGAGGTAATCATCTGAAAGTTGATCATTTTTAATTGGTTAATTATTCCTTTCTAATCATGTTAAAAGTTCAAACTCATAAATGATACCTATGTCACAGGGTGATTTTAACCAGTTTTGATATGTCAAGATTGCTCACAGAAAGTGCAGTAAATTAAACATACAATATTAATTAAATTGATGGTTGTGACGATGGAACGGCATGAACAAGTTTTGCTTCCCGTATCTTCGAATATCTAAAAAATGACCATTTCATTCGGATAAAAATAATAGACATAGGTTGATATGGATTATGAGTTTTATGAATTCAAAATTGTCTCTAGGGTTTAAAGGAAAATTGATTTTAATGGTGGCGATCGTCAGTTCCAGTGCCTTGGCATTTACGAACTGGTTCACGCTTAACTTGGCGACTGATCAAGTAAACCAAACGATTTATAACGAGATTGATCACTCGTTAACGATAGAAATTAATCAGATTGAAAGCACCGTCCAGCGCACCATCGATACGGTCAATTCCGTTGCACAAGAGTTCATGAAATCCCCATACCAAGTACCAAACGAAGCGCTGATGCATTTTGCCGCTAAGCTCGGTGGTATTGACAAGATTGTAGTGGGTTTTGATGATGGTCGTTCTTACACTTCTCGTCCTTCAGAGTCTTTCCCAAACGGTGTTGGAATCAAAGAGAAATACAACCCAACGACTCGTCCTTGGTATCAACAAGCGAAATTGAAATCAGGTTTATCTTTTAGTGATCTGTTTTTCACCAAGAGTACTCAAGTACCTATGATTGGTGTGACTTACACCTATCAAGATCGCGTCATCATGGCAGACATTCGATTTGATGATTTGGAAACTCAGCTCAAACAGCTAGATAGCATCTACGAAGCCAAAGGTATCATCGTGGATGAGAGAGGGATGGTAATTGCATCCACAATAGAAAACGTGCTTCCACAGAGCAATATATCTTCTGCTGACGCCTTAATGAAACTCAATGAAGCTATTGAACTACCTGACCAATTCATTGAGGGTGTGATTGATGGCAACCAGAGAATTTTGATGGCCAAGAAAGTGGATATTGGCAGCCAGAAAGAATGGTACATGATATCTAGTATCGATCCTGAACTCGCGCTCAATCAGTTGAATGGCGTGATGTCGAGTGCGCGTATCCTTATCGTGGCATGTGTGCTTGGCTCGGTGATATTGATGATTTTACTGCTGAATCGCTTCTACCGCCCAATCGTGTCACTGAGAAAAATCGTCCACGATCTATCTCAAGGTAACGGAGACCTGACTCAAAGGCTTGTTGAGAAGGGGAATGATGACTTAGGGCATATCGCCAAAGACATCAACTTGTTCATCATTGGTCTGCAAGAGATGGTTAAGGACGTCAAATTTAAGAACTCGGATCTCGATACTAAGGTACTGAGTATTCGTGAAGGTTGTAAAGAAACCAGCGATGTACTGAAAGTTCACACTGATGAAACGGTTCAAGTGGTCTCTGCAATTAACGGCTTATCTGAAGCATCAAACGAAGTCGAGAAGAGTTCTCAGTCGGCGGCAGAAGCAGCAAGAGAGGCCGCTGTGTTCAGTGATGAGACGAAACAAATTAACACCGTGACGGAAACCTATATCAGTGATCTTGAGAAGCAAGTCTGCACCACCTCTGATGATATTCGCTCAATGGCGAATGAAACGCAGAGCATCCAGTCTATCGTGTCTGTGATTGGAGGAATTGCGGAACAAACTAATTTGCTGGCATTGAATGCGTCAATTGAAGCGGCGAGAGCGGGTGAGCATGGCCGAGGTTTCGCGGTGGTTGCTGATGAAGTCCGTGCGTTAGCCAACCGAACTCAAATCAGTACTTCTGAAATTGATGAAGCGCTGTCTGGCTTGCAGTCTAAATCAGATGGTTTGGTTAAATCGATTGAGTTGACCAAAAGTAACTGTGAAATGACGCGTGCCCAAGTGGTTCAAGCGGTAAATATGTTGGCCAAGCTAACGGAACAGATGGAAACGGTAAGTCGTTTTAATAACGATATTTCGGGTTCGTCTGTTGAGCAGAACGCCCTTATTCAGAGCATTGCTAAGAACATGCATAAGATTGAAAGCTTTGTTGAGGAGCTTAATAAGCTAAGCCAAGATCAGTTGATTGAATCAGCAGAAATCAAAACACTTAACGGCAGCGTTAGTGACTTGATGAGCAGCTTTAAGGTTTAACTTTTCTAATATTTATATTTAAAAATCAACATACTAAGTTTAGTTGTTGATCTGAGAGCCACTCAATAGCTTGCGAGTTTAGAGTGGCCTTTCTGCGTTTTTCTTGAGTCTAACTCTACGCAATACTCATTCATCCCACTTCATTTGCCGCATCTCACATTCTGATAAATATATAATTGACATAAAATAGTACAAATATACATTGTCACTCTATTCTTATGGATAAGTGAGATAAATGTGAATAAGCCAATCTTCGTCGTAGTACTCGCTTCGCTTACGTATGGCTGCGGTGGAAGCAGCTCCAGTGACAGCAGTGATCCTTCCGATACCAATAACCCAGGAATGCCCGCTGGTGTTGTTGCTCCCTATGATATTACCAAGTATCAAAACATCCTTTCCAGCTCAGATCTTCAGGTCTCTGATCCTAATGGAGAGGAGGGCAATAAAACCTCTGAAGTCAAAGATGGTAACTTCGATGGTTATGTCAGTGATTATTTTTATGCTGATGAAGAGACGGAAAATCTTATCTTCAAAATGACGAACTACAAGATGCGTTCTGAGGTTCGTGAGGGAGAAAACTTCGATATCAATGAAACGGGTGTAAGACGAAGCTTGTATGCGGAAATAAGCTTACCTGATATTGAGCATGCCATGGCGAGTTCTCCCGCTGATCATGATGAAGTGACGTTGCTGCAGATACACAATAAGGGGACTGATGAGAGTGGTACGGGTTATATCCCTCATCCGCTATTGCGTGTGGTTTGGGAGCAAGAACGAGATGGCCTCACAGGTCACTACTGGGCAGTCATGAAAAACAATGCCATTGATTGTAGCAGCGCTGCTGACTCTTCGGATTGTTATGCCACGTCATACAATCGCTACGATTTAGGTGAGGCGGAATTGGACAGTTTTACCAAATTTGATCTTTCTGTTTATGAGAACACACTGTCGCTCAAAGTGAATGATGAAGTAAAAGTGAATCAAGACATCGCTTACTGGCAGCATTTATTGAGCTACTTCAAAGCGGGTATCTATAACCAATTTGAGAATGGTGAAGCGATTGCTTACTATCAGGCGTTGAGATACACCACGACTCAAATCGATGGATCAAACGATTGGGACATTAATGATTGGAAGCTGACTATTCCACCGAGTAAGAATGATTGGTATGGAAGCGGTGGTGACAGTGCTGCTGAGTTAGAACCAGAACGTTGTGAGTCGAGTAAAGATCTTCTTTCAAATGACAGCGATGTGTACGACAGTGATATTGATCTTTCTTACTTCAATACTGATGAAGGAAGAATGCACTTTAGAGCGGATATGGGATACGGCACCTCTACCCAAAACTCTAGCTATATTCGCTCTGAGCTCAGGGAGTTGTATCAAAGCAGTGTTCAGCCAGATTGCAGCACCAGTGATGAAGATACCAGTTGGTATTTGGACGACACCAGAACCAACACAACCAGTCACGAGTTAACGGCAAGCTTGCGAATTGAAGATTACCCGAACATCAACGGCCAAGACCCAAAAGTAGTGCTCGGTCAGATCCATGGCTGGAAGATCAATCAAGCATTGGTCAAATTGCTTTGGGAAGGTGAGGGTAAGCCGGTACGAGTGATACTGAATGACGATTTTGAACGCAACAATCAAAGTTGCGGCCACTGTGAGCCATTCAGCGTTGAGCTTGGAACTTACACCGCCAGTGAAGAGTGGCGCTATACGATTCGTGCCAATCAAGACGGTATCTACTTGGCGACCCACGATTTAGATGGCACCAACACGGTTTCGCACTCAATCGGTTGGGGAGAGGATTACCAAGATAAAGATGGCAAAACCGTTTCTTTAACTCAAGATTGGGCCTCTAACGACATCGCTTTCTACTTCAAAGCGGGTATCTACCCACAATTTAAGCCAGACAGCGAGTACGCCGGTGAGATATTTGATGTGAGCTTTAGTTCTCTTAGAGCTGAACACTATTTGAATTAGCTAACGTTTGAGTAACAACAATGACTGCTTTAAAGACCATATTGATTCCTAACAATGTGGTCTTTTTTTAACTGCTGCGACACTGTTAAATGAGATGTTCTGAACGATAAATGCTCTGCTCGAGTGATGCACATTCTCACCATTACCGCTCGGATTTTTCGCCCTTGATAGCCCATTTCGCATTCTAAATTTTCATATGTTGTCTTTTATCAATAGGAAGTGTGATCCAGTTAAAGTATGGAAAAAGCGAAAAGTGTTCCCAGTCTCATTTATTCAACGAAGTGTTTTATTTGTATTATAAGATTACGTAATATTTTTGTGTTATCGCAAATACTGAGAGAGAAAACGCCTTATAGCTCGTGTTTGCCAATTTATCTTTCACTTACGAACGCTGTCTTTGTATTATAATAATGGATTAGATATGAAACAAATTACTCTAAAAACCTTACTCGCTTCTTCTATTTTACTTGCAGTTGGTTGTGCGAGCACGAGCACACCGACTGTTGATTTCCCAAATAACAAAGAAACTGGTGAAGCGCTTCTGACGCCAGTTGCTGTTGCCGCTAGTAGCCATGATGGTAACGGACCTGATCGTCTCATTGACCAAGACCTAACTACACGTTGGTCTTCAGCGGGTGACGGTGAGTGGGCAATGCTAGATTATGGTTCAGTTCAAGAATTTGATGCGGTTCAAGCATCTTTCAGCAAAGGTAACGAGCGCCAGTCTAAATTTGATATTCAAGTAAGTGTCGATGGTGAAACCTGGACAACCGTACTTGAAAACCAACTGAGCTCAGGTAAAGCGATCGGCCTAGAGCGTTTCCAATTCGAGCCAGCAGTGCAAGCGCGCTACGTAAGATACGTTGGTCACGGTAACACCAAAAATGGTTGGAACAGTGTGACAGGGTTAGCTGCGGTTAACTGTAACATTAACGCATGTCCTGCTAGCCATATCATCACTCCAGACGTGGTAGCAGCAGAAGCAGTTATTATCGCTGAAATGAAAGCAGTGGAAAAAGCACGTAAAGATGCGCGCAAAGATCTTCGTTCAGGTAACTTTGGTGTAGCAGCGGTTTACCCTTGTGAGACCTCAGTTGAATGTGACACACGCAGTGCACTGCCAGTTCCGACAGGCCTGCCAGCGACACCAGTTGCAGGTAACGCGCCAAGCGAAAACTTTGACATGACGCATTGGTACCTATCTCAACCATTCGACCATGACAAAAACGGTAAGCCTGATGATGTTTCTGAGTGGAACCTTGCAAACGGTTACCAACACCCAGAGATCTTCTACACAGCTGACGATGGTGGTCTAGTCTTCAAGTCTTACGTGAAAGGTGTTCGTACCTCTAAAAATACTAAGTATGCGCGTACAGAGCTTCGCGAAATGATGCGCCGTGGTGACCAGTCTATTAGCACTAAAGGTGTTAACAAGAACAACTGGGTATTCTCAAGCGCACCTGAGTCTGACTTAGAAGCTGCTGCTGGTATTGATGGCGTTTTAGAAGCAACGTTGAAAATCGATCACGCAACAACAACAGGTAATGCGAACGAAGTAGGCCGCTTTATCATTGGTCAGATTCACGATCAAAACGATGAACCAATTCGTTTGTACTACCGTAAACTGCCAAACCAAGCAACGGGTGCGGTTTACTTCGCACACGAAAGCCAAGACGCAACTAAAGAGGACTTCTACCCTCTAGTGGGCGACATGACGGCTGAAGTGGGTGACGATGGTATCGCACTTGGCGAAGTGTTCAGCTACCGTATTGACGTTAAAGGCAACACGATGACTGTAACGTTAATGCGTGAAGGCAAAGACGACGTTGTACAAGTGGTTGATATGAGCAACAGCGGCTACGACGTAGGCGGCAAGTACATGTACTTCAAAGCCGGTGTTTACAACCAAAACATCAGCGGCGACCTAGACGATTATTCACAAGCGACTTTCTACCAACTAGACGTATCGCACGATCAATACAAAAAGTAATCTAACCGAATAACACTTAATATTAAAGCTATCGCAATAGCCTCCAGCCTTAGGGTTTGGAGGCTTTTTTGTGCCTGCTGTTGGTTGGGCTTAAGCGTATGATTTAATTGAGTAGGAGAGGGGTAGTTATCAGTTGCACAGAGTTTAAGACATTATCATTAAGCTCATTCAGTATTAACTTTAGTCATTATCAGTTTCAGTCACTATCCTTTCCCCAATCGCCGATCACCATTAACCTCAGTCATGATTAATCTCAGCTGATAACAGGTCATATTGGCTCTCATTCAAAGCTAAACAATGCCAATATTATTTTGGAATCGCCATAGCTAGAAAACTTCGACTTCGTTCTCAAGGTATGTACTAATGCGACGTCTACACATGAACGTATTGTTTTGCCTGGTCTACTAATAAGCGTTAGCTCGGCTGATTACTCCCGTTTTGTTCTTGAAACCGTCACTTTTGGGTTGTTTAGCAAGACTCTTAGCAACAGCCATAAATCGTGCTCTAACTCTTGCATAAATAGAAGGGCGGTTAGCCATCACTTTATTAGCGCCAATGCTTAATGAAATACTCAGGCGGGCTCAAGTCGATGATCAAACGCATCTAGTGCTCAAGGGGATACGCTTGAGGGTTAGTTGCTTGCAGGCCGTAAATACCTTGATTGTATGCTACGGTGATGCTGAATAATAATTTGTGGGTTGAGTGCAGAGCTGAGGGGTTTTGTTTATCTATGATAGATACAGGGCTTTTGAGAGGGTTAAATAAGTTAGAGAGGCAAGGGGGCATTCGTTACTAGCAGCATCGGTGCTTATTCAACGCTGAAGCAAAGTTCCGCTGAGTCAGAGAGCTTAACTGAATCGCCAGTCTGCTTTTTATTCTTGAGCTAACAATAAAAAATCCCTATCAAATTACGTTGATAGGGATTTGTTTTATCTAGCAATCAAGTCAAACAGACTTTCTAGTGAGAACTAGAATAGGTCTGAATCTAGGTTGTCGAAGTAGGTGTATGTCCCTTTTGAACCATTGTCACCATTGTATAGCGCAATAGCGGTCGGGGAACCACCTGCACTTTCAGCTTTTAACCCAGTGTAGTCTGTTCCATCAACATTGACGGTAATGTCTGTATCTACCCATGAAATGGTCACATCTACCCATGTGTCTTTTGAGTATGAAGCAAGGTCAACTTGGCTGCCTGATTCGTTGCGGAATTTAATCATACTAGATGTAAATACAACTTCAGTGAAGCGACCACTAGATGATGCATCGTTATTAGAACCTAAGAAAATGTATGATGCTTTTACATAGCCATCGCTAGGGATGTATACAGATGTAGAAACAGAGCCAGTTTCTGCTGCGCCATTAGCAAAGTCGCGGCCAACGATAGCTTTGTTATTATCAGTGGTTGAGTCCGCACCATCTTCAATTCGTAAAGAGTTAGAACCCGACTTGGCAAAGTCACTACTGATCACTGCTGTATTTAAAACCCCATCAACACCTTTTGTCTGGTACGCAGGGTTAGCCACATCGATCTGCGTACCTACAGTATAAGAATCGAAGTTGTCTGTTACTTCGCCGGGCTCTGGATCTGGATCTGGTTCAGGTTCTGGCTCAGTATTGCCGCCATCAACAACAACTGTCGCTTCCGCAGTATTGTTGTTGTACGGATTACCTGATAGCGCTTGGCCATTCGGGTAATTGTTAAAGTTATCTTCAAACACTAGCTCATCAGAAGCTGTGTCATTCGAATAAACTTTAAAGTTGTCAGCGTTTAACTCGTAGTGTGTTGTGTTAGAAGTATCACCAAGCTTCAATGACACGATAGTAACGGCAGCTTTGTCGAAAGCCTCAAAACCGTTGCCGCTATTGTCGTATACAGTGTCATTGACTTTGAATGTGTAGTAACCGCTCGCCCAACTGATTTCAACCGCGAGATCTTCACCTAAAGTGTAAGTGCCTACAGGCTCATCAGGAATTTGAGGTTTACCGCTACTATCGGTAACCGTGGAACGGTAGAAAATTTCTCCAGCATTAAAAATAACTTCGCCGTGTAAATTAGTGTTAGAAGTACCAGAAGCGTAGAGACTAATATAAGCGTTGTTACCTGAACCATTCGCTTCTTGCTCGGTGTTTTCATCTACTTGGTAGATTAAGTCAACGGTTACCTTTCCTGATGCGATACTGTCTACTGTTGCCCCTGTGCTGCTGTCAGACAATTTCAAACGTAGTTCACCCACATCATTCTTTACACCACCATTGTTGGTGTCCAAAATTTGAACGTAGCCATTGATACCATTTGCTTCATTGGCTTTACTGATAGCTTCTTGTACGGCGTCAGTCGCAGTTTGGTCTGAACCAGAGTAGTCTATGCCAGTGGTGTTATCTGAAATATTCAGAGCACCAGCGTCATCGAAAGAAAAAACACCATCTAGAATTTCGATCGTTGATGTGCCTGTTTCATAATATGTGAAAGAGACCGTACCGGCTTCTTCATCATAATTATTAGTAGAAGCACTTGCATCTTTAATCGTGTAAGTACCTAAGTCATCATCATCGTCATAGTATTTATGATTGCCATCTTCTTGGAAAACATAAACATTTGGTAGATCAGCGTTTGATGACGCGGATATTGAAGCGGAGTTACCATCACTGATTTGCCAGTAACCCGTAGTTAATGCTGAAGGTTGGTTACCTGGATCAGTAGAACCATCGGTCGGGATAGGTAAACCGTCACTGTTACAACCAAATAATAAACCTGTCGAAAGAGCGACAGCTGTAGCGACTTTAGAAATCTGCATAAAATATTCTCTTTATGATATTAAATCCATATGTAAATCACATAAGAAATAGATAATGAATAGTCGTTAAATATTTATTAGGATGAAACTAACGTTAATTAGAACATCCTATTATTTAAATAAAGTGCTTAAAATATGCCCCAAAAATTTACAAGAGGAGAGGGGTATTTTATAAATTGACTATTTCTAATTAGAATGAGTAAGCAACACCAACACGGTATTTTGCTTCGCGATCTTTAGAAGATGAGCTGATATCAGAAGACCAAATCTCAGCAAAAGGTTTCCAAGAACCGAACTTGTAGTTTACTTTTAAGCCAGCATCCCATTCCCAGTCATCACTATTATAAAGAAGTACGTTATCCAAAGATTTTACATAGTTTGCTTCGTAAGAAAGACCAAGCTTCGGTAGAGACTCAATTTTATATGCACCTGTTAGCGTTATTTTGGATTTTTGAGCTGATTCTAAACGTTCGCCAGTTTCTGAATCCTTATCACCAAACTGTGTATGGTTGCGGAAATCAGCATACTCGTGACGGTAACGAATGGCAGTCGTTAATCCCATATCCGCATTATAACCAACACGGAATTGAGGTTTGTAAGTGACTTTTTTCATCTTCCAGTCACCGCCGTTGTAGTTCGGCTCATCCCAGTCCCAAGCGATCGGCATACCAACTTGTAGATACCAGTTGTTATCGACTTTGTAAGTTGCTGTATTTTCTACTTCCATACCGTAAATATACCAATTGCCGTCATAGAAGCTTCTACTGTTTGCTGATTTAACTTCGCCAGAATCTGCGTCGTAGTAAGAATCGTCAGTATGGAATTTAACTTCAAGGCCCGTTGAGTGCTTCCACTTATCTGACAGTTTAAAGCTTTCACCTAGCTTCACTCGGTGTTGATGGCGAGCGTCTACGTGAGCCGTGTCGCCATTTGTTTTTGTATAATCCGTCGCAGCACGATACTCGTAACGATAATCAAGAGATGCACCAGTAGCTGTGCCCGCTAAAAGAGTACATGCAACAGCTGCAGAAATTTTTGTAACAGAATTCATACCTTTGTCTCACTATTATTTTTTTATTCTGGATACATCCAATGTACCCGTGGCTCACAAACCAATACCTTACATGGTATTAAATTAATGTATGACAAATATGGTATTTATTATTGAGTCAGATTTCTGTGAGATCTATCAAAAAGTTCTGACTAATGGCCCAAATATATAGCTAAATGTTATGAATATCTCAATTTAGGGCTTGTGTATTAAATCAATCATGACGTACTTCTCATATTCACAAACCTTAGAAACTCACTTTTTTGCATGTGTTAAAATAATACAAATATTAAGTGTTTCTATATGTTAATAATGATGATTTTAACCATCGTGGCTTAAACATAGGGAGCATGTTGAGAGGCATAAATATAAACCATAGCCAGATGTTTAATAAAAGTTACAAAATGGCTAAATGTAAATTCTATTTATCGGTTGGCTTATTTAAGTCGAAGAGAAAATATTTAGTACTAATTCGTGTTCAAAAGTGGTTTCTGTACTGAGTGTGTACTCGGTATCTGTTAACAATAAAGGATGAGTCATGTTTAAGAAAAACATATTAGCAGTGGCGCTATTAGCGACTGTACCAATGGTTACTTTCGCAAATAACGGTGTTTCTTCCCCCGTACCTGCCGATAAATTCGATATGCATAATTGGAAAATAACCATACCTTCAGATATTAATGAAGATGGTCGTGTTGATGAAATAGAAGGGGTAGCCATGATGAGCTACTCACATAGTGATTTCTTCCATCTTGATAAAGACGGCAACCTTGTATTTGAAGTGCAGAACCAAGCGATTACGACGAAAAACTCGAAGAATGCGCGTTCTGAATTACGACAAATGCCAAGAGGCGCAGATTTCTCTATCGATACGGCTGATAAAGGAAACCAGTGGGCACTGTCGAGTCACCCAGCGGCTAGTGAATACAGTGCTGTTGGCGGAACATTAGAAGCGACATTAAAAGTTAATCACGTCTCAGTTAACGCTAAGTTCCCAGAAAAGTACCCAGCTCACTCGGTGGTTGTTGGTCAGATTCACGCTAAAAAACATAATGAGCTAATCAAAGCTGGAACCGGTTATGGGCATGGTAATGAACCACTAAAGATCTTCTATAAGAAGTTTCCTGACCAAGAAATGGGTTCAGTATTCTGGAACTATGAACGTAACCTAGAGAAAAAAGATCCTAACCGTGCCGATATCGCTTATCCAGTGTGGGGTAACACGTGGGAAAACCCTGCAGAGCCGGGTGAAGCGGGTATTGCTCTTGGTGAAGAGTTTAGTTACAAAGTGGAAGTGAAAGGCACCATGATGTACCTAACGTTTGAAACAGAACGTCACGATACGGTTAAGTATGAAATCGATCTGAGCAAGGGTATTGATGAGCTTGATTCACCAACGGGTTATGCTGAAGATGATTTCTATTACAAAGCGGGCGCATACGGCCAATGTAGCGTGAGCGATTCTCACCCTGTATGGGGGCCAGGTTGTGGCGGTACTGGCGATTTCGCTGTCGATAAAAAGAATGGCGACTATAACAGTGTGACTTTCTCGGCACTAAAGTTGAACGGCAAATAGTACATAAGGCTAGTTAGAAACAGGCCTTAAGGAATGTTTTCGAAGACCACTGAACCGAATGTTGAGTGGTCTTTTTGTTTTCTATGAGATTTAAGATGAGCCGGGTATCAGCGAGAGTACAATGAAGCTTACCAATGAACGGTACAGCTGAAACAATACAACCTTGTCAAAAGACAAGGTTGTAATCAGAAAGCGTAGAAAGATTTTAGGACGGCGACTCGATACGGAGTTTAGTCATACATCAACTCTTTAGCTTTGTCGGCATCAAACTCTTTAAGAGACTTTCGAGCCAAATGACGGAATGGGAAAGCTTTAACGACTTCTTCGAATGGTTGGATAGCGAAAGCCCAAAAGATAGAACCGTCTAATCCAAAGATGATCAATGCACACAATGGAATTGAAATTACCCATTGACCAGTAAAGTTGATTTTGAAGACTGCGGTCGTTTTTCCTAGTGCTCTTAATACATTCCCATGAACCGTGTTGTAGCCACGGACAATCGGCAAGAAGATGTAGAGTGGGGCGATAACGGCCAATGCTTGATAGGTAGATTCATCCAAGTTCGGGTAAATGTCACCAATGACCAGACTTAATCCTGCGAATAAGAGTGCACAAACGAAAGAAATGACGACTGCAATATCGATACTGGTATCGACGTTTTTGACTAGGTCATCCATCTTTTTGGAGCCAATCGCTTGGCTGATAGTAATCGCGGAAGAGTGAGCCCAAGCGGTAATAAATTGAGAGACAGCCCTGATCCAAGGCATCACCAAAGTAATCGCTACGTAAGCGTTGATGTTAAGTTGCGAATACAACAATTGATATATCGTTGCGCCAATCAAAAGCATGGTCACGTTCGCTGCTACAGGGAATATTTCGATAAAGTGACGGCGAACGTTGGTAAAGAATTCAGAGCGCTGAGCGTCTAATTTGAGTGAAATCGCTGAGCTTAAATGCACGCACAAAACCAAATACAGCAAGCGGATCGTTATTGCAATAATGCTGCCTAATGCAGCGCCTTGTACTCCAATCCCTTCAAAATTAGAAAAACCATGAATCAGCACATATGAGAGTACAGCATTGATAGGCAGTTCAATTAAGTAACCTTTGAATGGGACTTTAGTTCTGCCTAGCGCATTAAATAAAGCAATGATCACCTGCGTTAACGCGGTAAAAATAACGATGTATTTCGAGATGTCTAGATAGCGGCTGATTTCTAAGTGAAGGGAAGCGTCATCTGTTAAAGCTTGAATCAAGGGTTGTTCGAAAAAAGTAAGTAGAAGCCAAAATAGTGTTGCTACGCCAAGGTTGATAAATAACCCTGCCCAAAATGCTTTAGATAATGATGCGGCGATGCCAGAGCCCACTGCGCGGCTTAATACTAACTGAGTACCGTTTGCCAGCGCCATTTGAATTCCCAGTACAAAGGCAACGATAGTCGTCGCAATCCCCATTGCAGCTAAAGGGATTTCACCAAGAGGAGAGACAAGCAGTGTGTCGATCATCAACATCGACTGCATCAAGATACCGTTTAAGGCGAGGGGCCAGGCGAGAGAGAAATTTTTCCTTACGTACGATTGTGAAGACACAAACAACACCTTATGTGTATAACCGTAAGCTTTCTCTGAGGTGGCGGAGTAGAGCGTTTAAAGAAGAAAACACTACGGTAGTTGATGGTTAAAAAATGGGTGCTAAAACAAGACTGACTTGTGTCTTTGAAAAACAAGTCAGTTTGGTTAATCTCGGTTATGCGATGGCTAATTCAACCCTAGAGAGCTTTTGGTTCTCATCGTCTAGCAGGACTTGAGAAGCAATTCGAGCTTGCTTGGCATCGCCAGACATTATTGCGTCGTAAATCGCTTTGTGTTCTTCTAAACAGAAGCGACCGCCTTCAGCGGAGTGGTCGATAAACTGCTTGAAGATAGTCGACAGAATGTTCGCGAATGGAATGTAAAATTGATTACCTGTCGATAAGAAAATCGTTTGGTGAAACAGGTGATCGTTGGTCGTCCACTCTTCATAATCGAAGCTATTTGCTGCGATGGTCATTTTCTGGAAAAGAATCGAAAGCTCTTTGCGTTGCTCTACAGTTGCATTGGTTGCAGCGAGCGCACACGCTTCCGGGTCAATCGCTTTTCTTAAGCCTAAAAATTGAGACAAGAAGGGTTTAGTATCTTCTAAATCTTGGATCCAGTACAGCAATTGCGGGTCCAAGAAGTGCCACTGTGTTCTCGGTTTGATACGAGTGCCCACTTTTGGCTTCGACTCGATTAAACCTTTTGCCGAAAGTAGCTTAGTTGATTCTCGAAGGGCAGTTCTGCTCACTCCAAAGATTTCGCACAGCTCCATTTCGCTGGGTAACTTTTGATTTTCTTCTAACTCGCCTGACAAGATCTTGCGAGCAATTTGTCTCGCCACTTGAACATGAATTCGGCGGCTTGAATCTTCCACCAATGTAAATATTGACATTTAAACCACCTGAAATTGAAACTTTGAAAACACTAAAAGCCAGACGAATCTGGTGTTTAGTGTCAGTGTATACGTCGAATTTAGTGTAAGGTTTTCCCTCATCTACTCGGGTCTGTTAACACTTATATAGTGTGGCGAACTTAAATCGCTGAGTGAGCTTATATAAACCAGCTAACTAGGGCGTTATTTGTCCGCCGTTAACATCTAGGATTTGACCTGTGATGTAACCGCTGCAAGCATGTGAGGCAAAGAAAGCAAAAGTAGGTGCTACTTCTTCAATACTGCCAAAGCGACCCATAGGGATATTGCTAGCAATGGTCGACTTTAGCTCATCGCTTTTGCCGTCATGAAATGCGGTATCGATAGTGCCTGGTGAAACTATGTTGAAACGGATATTGTCTTTAGCAAATTCTTTTACCCAGTTCCGATGGATATCGTGTAACCAAGCTTTCGATGCGGCATATACACCAGCACCCACACCACCACCTTCACGAGCGGCAATCGAACCCGTGCTAATCACACAAGATGTTTGCCCGGACTCAGCAGCAGAGGCGCGTAAGTGCGGGATAGAGAACTTGGTTGTCATCAGCGCAGAGCGAACATTAAGGTTCATTACGCGCTCATAAAACTCATCATCGATATTTTCTAGATTGGCGCGACCACCAAGGCCACCGGCGTTGTTAATCAACACGTCCATGCCACCAAAATGATCAGTGAACTCTTTGACTAACCTTTCGCACTCTAATGTGTCCATTAGGTTTGCAGGAAAAAAGGCAACATCGCCACCCAGTGCGGTAAGTTCAGATAGAACGTCATCAACTTTTGGGCTAGAAGCACGACTATTGATACCAATTTTTGCACCATACTTTGCGAAAATACGTGCTGTAGCTAAGCCCATACCTGCAGTAGAGCCAGTAATTAGAATGCGTTTGCCTTTTAAATCGTTAAACATCACAGTCGCCTATATTGTAGATCATTCGCGTTAATAAATCATACAATAACACTTGCAGTATTCAAGGATAGTCATCTCAAAACTGATCATCAACGACATAAATAGTGAGAGTAAGAGTCGTTTTGTGAGTTTGCGCATACAAAAAACGGTGTAAATAAGAACCATTTGTATGAATAAATGTTTTTAATTAGTTTGATGAACTAAATACTTATAATATTCATAAAATCTTCGCTAGCCTATATCATTCGTGACCTCACGTTATTCTTATACTTAGTTGGTGCAGATATAAATCAGTGCTATAGTCCGAGTTAAATAATACATATCTAATAAGTAAGTAGACACATGGCTGGCTCTTTCAATTCGATTTCAGGCTCTAAGCGAAGCCTTCATGTGCAAGTTGCACGTGAAATCGCACGTGGTATTTTGTCGGGCAATTTGCCTCAAGGTTCTATTATCCCTGGTGAAATGGCTCTGTGTGAGCAATTTGGTATCAGTAGAACAGCATTAAGAGAAGCGGTTAAGCTTCTGACTTCAAAAGGTCTATTAGAATCTCGTCCTAAGATTGGTACTCGCGTTGTTAACCGCGCGTTCTGGAACTTCTTAGATCCACAATTGATCGAATGGATGGACGGTTTGGCCGATACAGACCAATTCTGTCATCAGTTTTTGGGTTTACGCCGCGCGATTGAACCAGAAGCGTGTGCTTTAGCTGCTCAGTTCGCGAGTGCAGAACAACGCATTGAGCTGTCTAGTATTTTCCAACAAATGGTAGAAATCTCTAGCGAAGAAACGCTTGATCAAGAGCGTTGGCTAGATATCGACATGAAGTTCCATAGCCTGATCTTCAATGCAACAGGTAACGACTTCTATCTTCCATTTGGTAACATCTTAACGACCATGTTTGTTAACTTTATTTCTCACTCTTCTGAAGAGGGAAGTACTTGTATTAACGAACACCGCCAGATTTATGAAGCAATCATGGCAGGTAATAGTGACAAAGCACGCCACGCGTCAGCAAGTCACCTGTTAGAAACAAACCACAGATTACCAGCCGCTAGTTAATTGTTTTCACTGTTATTTTAGCTTTGATCGTTTTGCATTATCGACGAGAGGGCATTCTCGTAAAACTAGGGTAGTCAAAGTTAAAATTACGGTTATTCAAAAGCTAATTTCAGCAGTGACCTCTAAAAAGCACGTTTGATACGTGCTTTTTTTGCATCCAAATTTGATGAAAACCTGACTGGTGTCCAATATTTAATCTATTATTTGCTGTTTCGTTAAAAGCACTAGTAACCAGTATTTTAAGTTATATAATAATACTAATTAAATTATTGTGAGTGTGATTATGCCCCAGTCTCTACTGCCAAATATTCTTCAATTCATAGGTCAAATCGACCCATTCGATAAGATCCCTAAACAAGCACTTCGCGAACTTGCCTCTAACGTGCAAATTACTTATCTCGGCAAGGGAGATGTGGTCGATTTGTGTGAGTCTGGGAAGGAAAAATCGCTCTATATCATTCGAACGGGCTCTATGGAGCAACGAAAATCGGATGGTGTGCTTCGTGCCCGTCTAGGCAGTGAAGATTTGTTTGGCTTTACGTTCTTAGATTCTGAAGTCAACGACGAAAAAGGCTATAGAGCTGTCGCAATCGAAAACACCTTACTTTATGTGATTCCACACTCGGCACTTCAAACGCTTTTCAAAGCCTTTCCAAGTTGCGCAGAACACTTTGCTTCACAGGCGCAGGTTCGCTTGAAGTCGGCACTGGATGTGGTCTGGTCGAATAAAGAGAAAGGCCTGTTCATTCGTAAAGTTGAGGAAGTGGCAAGCGGGCAGGTGGCAATTGTTAAGTCTGAGCAAACCATCCAGTCGGTTGCGGTTGAAATGCTTCATCAACGCTCACCGTGTGCCGTGATCTATGAAGGTGAAACCATTGTTGGTTTGATCACCGACCGAGACATGACTAAGCGAGTGATTGCCCACGGCGTGAGTACTGATAGCCTGATCTCAGAGGTAATGACGCACTCTCCACTTACTGTAAAACCGGATGATCTGGTGCTGCATGCGGCCTCTATCATGATGCAATTTAATATCCGTAACTTGCCCGTTGTGAAAGAGAATAAGGTCGTTGGTCTTCTTACTACGTCTCATTTGGTTCAAAACCACCGTGTTCAAGCGATATTCTTGATCGAGAAAATCAAATACGCGGGCAGCGTGAAAACCATGTCTTCGTTCACCTCAGAGCGACA
Organism: Vibrio sp. 10N.261.55.F4; assembly: GCF_041470465.1. NCBI lineage: Bacteria > Pseudomonadati > Pseudomonadota > Gammaproteobacteria > Vibrionales > Vibrionaceae > Vibrio > Vibrio sp. 10N.261.55.F4. The sequence continues at coordinate 68,675 of NZ_JBFRMM010000034.1, forward strand.
AGCTATTTTTGAAGCGCTGGTGGAAGGTAAAGTGGCGCCTGAAACCGTCGGCAAGGTAATGACCATGATTATGGACGCCTATACCCGTCGATTGATTCAAATAGCGATTGATAAGTTAGGCCCACCACCGTGTGATTTCTCTTGGATCGTAGCCGGATCGCACGCACGTAATGAAGTGCACATGTTGTCGGACCAAGACAGCGCGATTGTTCTTGCTGACGATGCAACCGACAGTGACCGTATTTACTTCAAACACTTAGCGATGATGGTGACCAACGGCTTAGCAAGCTGTCACTACCCATTATGTCCAGGTAAATTCATGGCTGCGACGCCAAAATGGTGTCAGCCACTCAGTGTATGGAAGCACTACTACAAGAAGTGGGTGGCTAACCCAGAGTACGAACGCTTGCTTAATATCAGTGTGTTCCTAGAAATTCGTACTATCTACGGCAACAGTGAGTTCGAAGGTATTCTGCGCGATGAGCTGCATAGCAATATTCGCGGTAACCGTGAGTTTTTAAGCACGCTAGTGACAGACGCGGTCAATACCAACCCGCCACTTGGCATCTTCAATAGCTTAGTGCTAGAGAAGTCAGGTGAGAATAAGAAAACGTTGAACGTGAAGAAGTACGCGATTAACCTAATTATCGATCTCGCACGTATATACGGGCTAGCCGTTGAATGTGATTTGTCTGCAACCGACGAGCGTTTTGCAGCTGCGAACGAGAAAGGTATGCTCAGTGATGACGCGTTCAAGAACATTCTGGGTGCGTATCAGTTCATTTTATCTTTCCGATTTGGTCATCAACTTGAAGCTTTGAAGAATGGGGAGGTACCAGACAACAACATCAACCCTGATAGCTTTGGTAGCTTTGAACGTAAGCACTTGAAAGATGCCTTTAGGATCATAGCTGATCTCCAAGAGGCGGCGAAGATTCGTTTTGGAGCGCGCTAATGAGAGCATTGTTAAATTATTTTCATCCGCTTGAGCGAGTCAAGCGCAAGCGAAAGCAATACCTAAATACGGTTAAACTGCCTGAAGCATTACGCGATCTTGTTGAACAGCCGTGTCCAGAGATGGCGGATTTGGCTAAAGATAGTGAGTATATTGTGTTAGATCTTGAAACGACGGGCTTAGACAGTGAACAAGATCTGATTTTATCGATGGGGTGGGTTGATGTGGTTAAGGGGCGAATTGATTTGGCATCTGCCAAACACATCTATCTTAACAACGACTCTCAGATCAACGCAGAAACCGCGGTTATTAATCACATTACACCACAGATGCTGGAAGAGGGCGCGTCAATTCATGATGCCATGCTGACCTTTTTTGAAGCCGCAAAAGGTAAAATCATTGTTGCGCACGCTTGTGTTGTAGAAGAGAAGTTCATTAGTCAATATCTACTTCGATGTTACGGATTGAGAACGGTGCCTTTGCTTTGGTTAGATACATTGTGTATTGAAAAATCTATGGAGAAAGCGATCAGTAATCATGAAGAGGTAGATTTAACTTTGGCAGGCACACGTGACAGATATGGTCTTCCTGAGTATAACAGCCACAATGCGTTAGCTGATGCAGTTTCAACAGCGGAGCTATTTTTGGCTCAACAGAAACGAGTGGTTCCGAATGATGAAGTGACACTATCATTTTTATATAGGATCAGTCACTAGGGAAGCCATTTGTTCCCTTATTTGAATCATTGTTGACTGAACTGATTTGAAAGCATAAAAGCCAGCGATTATGCTGGCTTTTGTTTAGGTCTTAGAAAATTAGGACAGTAATTATCTTAGATTATTCATGTAGCTATCGATTAGAAGCTGTAAGTAATACCTACACGGCTACGTAGTTGACGGCTTGAGTCACACACCGTATCACTTGTACATTGAACGTTGCCAAATTCTACGTATGGGCGCCAGCTCCAATCTGCTTCTTTGTAGCCGATCTTCATGTTGTAGTCCCACTCGTACTCGCCGTTGTTACCCATTTTCCATTCGTCATTAAAGAAATCTTCTTTGTAGTTTGCTTCAAAGCCAAACTGCCAAGCGTTCCAGTTGTAATCGATATTACCCGTAATTTTACCGGCATTTAATGAGTCGTGTTGCTTACCATCAAGGCCTGTTGAAGTTTTACCTGATGCATAATTGCGGAACTCATGGCGGTAACGAAGTTTCGTTGTTACACCTGAATCAAATTTGTATTGAACACGTACTTGCGGTTTGTAAGTTACCGCTTCATCACCGAAAGTAATCGGCATTGAAGTTGTTACACGCCAGTTGTTATCGAATTTGAAGTGGTAGCCGTATTCAAATTCGTTATCACCACGTTGAAGTTCGCTTAGGTTACCCTTGTGCTTCATTTCTACGCCGTAGTAATGATTACCTGTGCTACCACCAATTTTCACTCGACCAGCCCATTCTTCCGAATCGTGCTTGTACTCTTCACGAAAATCTAGTGATGCCGCAGACACGCTGCCTGCAAAAAGAGTTGCTAATACTGCAAGCGTTACTTTATTCGTTTTTATCATTTTATTGTTTCCACTGTATCTAAATAAAAAATGGTTAATAAAGGACCAACGTTGAGCCCTTTGTTGTATTGGGATTAAAGTTTTGGGTAAAGTCGTTCTACGTCGCGCTGAGCCCATATTTCCGCTAAGTTCTTTTTCATTGTGAACTTGCTAAAGTCTGTCTAAGTTGCCAGTTTCACCATTCAGGGTTTTCCCTAGCAACGCCGGCTTTTAGGTAAAGCGGAGTTATACGCTCAATGCGATGACGTTTGTTTTCGTGTGTAGGGTTACTCTTTCTTTTGAATTAAAATACTACAAATATGGTAGCGATCCGAGGCGTGATGATCTGTGAACTTGATCGTGTTGTTAGGACAAAACCACTATTTACAAAGGGTTACAAAATCGAGTTGTTTCGTTAAGTTGATGTTTTTTTAGTGATTTGTTTGGCTGTTGATAATGGTTTTGAAGAGTTTTGTTCATCAATAAATGTGCGCTACAGCAAAAAATTGAACCTTTAGATATCATTTTTATTTGTAATACATTATTATTTACTAACTTTCTGTAGCAACACATAACTTTGCTGTGTTGATTGCATGAACAGACGGTGTGAAGCCGAATAAGTAAGAGTGGTCTTGAAGCTAAATGGATTAAACCCACCGCTTTAAGAACATGAGACATTTACTTGAGGTGATTTAAAGCTCAATCAGAGAAGGTTTGAAATGTAGTAGGCAAGGTAGTGACATAGCCTGCTATATAAGTATGAACTTGATAGGAATGAACTGGGTTCGAATCGTTACCCGTTGTTCTCATCAGCGACAAAGAAGAAATCGTTGAAGTGCTTGCGAAAGCATTTTGATTATTGCTCCCAACTATTCTAATTATAACTTCTGCTTTCATCTAGAAAGGTAGGAGATGGTAGTCGAAGATCTACCCTTGCGCTCATGTTGATACAGGCAACATGAGCGTTTTTTTATTTGAAATTTGAGTAGAGAGTCGTGTGCGGCTCAATAAGCGTGTAAACCGCGGCTTAAGAATAGGCTTTTAGGTTGATGACAACACGCTCAAGTGAGTCTGTTACAGCATCAAAGCCACGAACATTCACGCTTAATCACATGAATGTTCGTTTCCCTTCTCTTCTCTTGTCTCTTAGTTGCAGACGTGTAGCTGCAAACTTTAACAGCAGGCGTTTAGTTATATCAAAGAGCTCCGTGAGAGCTGTTCTTGAGGCTTAGCTTTCTGTAGGCATCCACACCTGTTTAGAGGTGACTTTGTGATCTTTAAAGGTCAGTTCTTCAACTTTGTCACCGTTAGTATTCCAGCGAGTAAGTTTTCCGTTCGCGACTTCACCTTCATCAAACTTCGCTTGGCTGGCCTTATTACCGTTCGGGTAGTAGTCCGTTACCAATCCATCTTTTTGTCCGTCGCTGTATTCAGCTGTCAGGCTTTGTTCCCCATTGGGATACCAGCGAGAGGCGGTGCCTGATAGTTCATTGTCTTTATAATTGAGTTCTGCTTTTTTCTGTCCGTTTGGATACCAGGTTTCAGCTTTGCCTTGCAGTTCGCCTTTTACGTAATTCACTTTAGAAGCGACTTGGCCATTCGGATACCAGTTAGTTTCTAGCCCAAGTTCTAAGCCATCGGCAAACTGAGCTTGGGTCGCGACTTGGCCGTTATCGAACTTCTCTTCAAATTGACCAGTGAAAGGTTTTGAATGGTTTACTTGGTAAGCCACGCCTTTACGCATCTGTAAGTAGTCAACAGCATCTTCACGCGGTGTTGCTGCATAGCTCATAGAAGATACCGTACTAAGAGCAATTAAGATTGGAACGTATTTCTTCATAATGACACCTTTTTATTGGACGGGGAAAGTGTAGCGGGTGTGTTAAAAGCATTTCACTTCCGTGTATCCCTGTCAGTATCTAATAGTGGTTTTCAAGTTTTCATTATTGGCTGCCTAATATAGGGAACTTTTAAAAGCAAATTATCGATCTTATTTGTACTACAAATATATTGGTTTAATTCATTTTTATAAATTATATCTAACGATATTTTTGCTGCTCTTCTTTAAGCTTTGATCGTCAAGAATAATAGTTTTTAACGATGAATCTTCGATTTTTAGAGACTTTTTTCATGTTTTTCGGGGTTTTGGTCGAAATTTAGTGCGGATAACTGCACTGACTTGAGGAATTGCGCTCCTAGGTGGTGCAACTTTTAACTCGATCACTTGTATGATTAATTGAGTGTCAGACTGTAAGATCATTGTCACGTATTTGGATTATTGTAGTACAAATATACTTGCCATTTATTTATAGTGACCTCAACAAAAAAACATAAATAAAAGGTCTAACGATGGAACTCAATACCCTGATAGTTGGCATCTACTTCCTATTCTTAATTGCGATAGGGTGGATGTTTCGAACGTTTACAAGTACGACAAGTGATTACTTCCGTGGGGGAGGTAATATGCTGTGGTGGATGGTAGGTGCAACCGCATTTATGACCCAGTTCAGTGCTTGGACATTTACTGGTGCAGCAGGTAAAGCCTTTACCGATGGCTTTGCCGTAGCGATTATCTTCATCGCGAACGCATTCGGTTACCTAATGAACTACCTTTACTTCGCTCCGAAGTTCCGTCAACTGCGTGTTGTGACGGTAATTGAAGCGATTCGTATGCGTTTTGGTAAGGTGAATGAGCAAGTATTTACTTGGTCTGGTATGCCAAACAGCGTTATCTCTGCAGGTATTTGGTTGAATGGTCTAGCAATCATCGCATCGGGTATCTTCGGCTTTGATATGACAACGACGATTGTCCTAACGGGTCTGGTTGTACTAGTAATGTCAGTAACAGGCGGCTCTTGGGCGGTAATCGCATCTGACTTTATGCAGATGGTTATCATCATGGCGGTAACGGTGACGTGTGCTGTGGTTGCGATTTACCACGGTGGCGGCGTTACGCAGATCGTTAACGACTTCCCAACAGATTCATTCATTACGGGTGATAACCTGAACTACATGAGCATCTTCAGCATCTGGGCTGTGTTCATCTTCTTAAAGCAGTTCAGCATCACCAACAACATGCTTAACTCTTACCGCTACCTTGCTGCGAAAGATTCAAATAACGCACGTAAAGCAGCTCTACTTGCTTGTGTACTAATGACGCTTGGTCCAATCATCTGGTTCATGCCTTCTTGGTTCATGGCAGGTCAAGGTGTTGATTTAGCAGCAGCTTACCCAGAAGCTGGCAGCAAAGCCGCTGACTTCGCTTACCTTTACTTCGTTCAAGAATACATGCCTGCAGGTATGGTTGGCCTTCTGATTGCCGCTATGTTCGCAGCAACAATGTCTTCAATGGACTCAGGTCTAAACCGTAACTCAGGTATCTTCGTTAAGAACTTCTACGAGCCGATTCTTCGTCCTAAAGCGACAGAGAAAGAGCTAATGGTTGTTTCTAAACTAACGTCTACCTTCTTCGGTATCGCGATCATCTTGGTTGCTCTGTTCATCAACTCTCTTAAAGGTCTGAGCCTTTTCGACACCATGATGTACGTGGGCGCATTGATCGGCTTCCCAATGACAATTCCAGCATTCTGTGGCTTCTTCATCCGTAAAACACCGGATTGGGCAGGTTGGGGCACGCTAGTTGTAGGTGGTGTGGTTTCTTACTTCGTTGGTTTCGTTATCACTGCGGACATGATTCAAAACTGGTTCGGTCTAAATGAACTAACTGGCCGTGAGTGGGCTGACCTGAAAGTGGCTATCGGCCTTATCGGTCACATCATATTTACTGCTGGCTTCTTTGTTCTTTCAACACTGTTCTACAAGCCTCTTGCTGAGCACCGTGAGAAAGACGTAGACAAGTTCTTCAACAACCTAGCGACGCCACTAGTTGCTGAAAGTAATGAACAGAAGAAACTGGATAACAAGCAACGTCGTATGTTGGGTTCACTTATCGCGGTAGCCGGTGTGGGCGTAATGACTATGTTCGTACTGCCAAACCCAATGTGGGGACGCATGGTATTCGTTCTGTGTGGCTTGATTGTGTTCTCTGTTGGTCTGTTACTTGTTAAAGCAGTCGATGACAAAGTCGAGCAACAAGACGAAGTGACTCCAGCCGAAGGCTAATCTAATTCGCATCCTAAATAACATCACGGCCACCTGAACGGGTGGTCGTCATTTTTATAATCCAAACTTTAATGTGAGATGTACGATGAACAAAAAACTATTATCGGTAAGCATTATTAGCGCGTTCACGCTCGCTTTTGCAACTGGCTGTACAACACAAGAAAAAACAGCGCCCGTAGTCAGTGTCGCTGAACAAGCTGCGCCAGCTATTAGCGAAATCGACCGTAGTTACCTATTGAGCAGTGACCGCTTAACTGAGGTAGATGGCGACACTTTAGCCGTTGCTTCAGAAGAACAAGTGGCTGCGCTTAAAGCACAATTTGAAAACCTAAAAGATGGCGATGAAGTGGTGATCCCTGCCGGTAAATACGCGAACTTAGGTCAAGTGACTATTACGGCGAATGACATCACTATCAAGGCCGAGCAAGCAGGATCTGCGTGGATCACTGGTTTGATTCAGTTTGAACTGAAAGGTGATGACATCACGCTTGATGGCTTGGTATTTACTGAGGGCGGTCCTAACGAACGCTTTGGCGCAGTTCGTATGATGGGTAATGGCAATACGCTTCAAAACTCAACATTCTACTACTTCAACCACGATTACACGTACGAGCCAGACGAGCGTCGTTCTGAGTATCCAAAGTACCTTTGGGTTTCTCTATGGGGTAAAGACGGCAAAGTCATCAACAACCGTTTCGAAGGTAAGCAAAAACGCGGCACTTTGATTGGTGTGCAAAAAGATGACACAGCAGACAACCACCTGATCGCAAACAACATCTTCATGGACCAAAAGCCTAACCAGTTCAACGAATTCGACATTAAAGAAGCGATTCGTTACAACGGCAACAGCTGGGAAGCGATCCGTATTGGTGATTCTAAAGCTTCACAGTGGGATTCAAGTTCTAAGTTCGTGAACAACCTAATGATCGATATGGATGGTGAGCGTGAGCTTATCTCGATTAAGTCGGGCGACAACACGATCTCAGGTAATACTATTTTCCAAAGCACTGCGCTTATTTCACTGCGTCACGGAAAAGGCAACACAGTTGAGAACAACATGATTCTTGGTAATGGAAAGCGCCTAACGGGCGGCGTCCGTATCTACGATGAAGACCATGTGATCCGCAATAACTACATTGCAAATACTCGAGGCCGCGATGGCTTGATTGAAGGCAACGCTGACCTACGTGGCGGCATTGTTATCAACACAGGTATCATCGACGTAGCGAATGGTGAGCAGTTAGATCAATCGGTGAAAGGCAAAGAGCTTAACAAGCAGTGGACACCGAAAAACATCACTATCGAGAACAACTCTCTAGTTGATACTGAGTGGGGCATTGTTTACGGCAACCAAAGTCACCGTGTAAGTTTGTTTGACAACGCAGAAGTGGAAGGCATTTATGCGGGTGTTGATGTGGCGTTTAAACACAATGTGGTTGATAACTCGCAGTCACCTGAATTTGTAAGTGTCCGTGCAACGCAAGACTTCCCATTAGTTGGCGCAACCTACACAGACGAAACTTACGTAGGTCAAGTAACGGATTCTGAACTGATCGAAGGCTACTCGGTTGAGCTACCAAAAGTCGTTGTAGAAAATGGCATTAACGCTTACCAAGGTGAAGGCGCAGACGTGTCTAAACTTGCGGTTGTGACAGCTGAAACAGCGGGTCCAGACTACGTGCTTGAGAATACGACTAAGTAATTTATTAGTTAATGGCTAATGGCTAATGGCTAAAGGTTAATGGCTTGAGCTACCAAATCAATTCACGATAGCTGTCCTGACCATAACACTTAAAAAGCCTCAACAGATAATGTCTGTTGAGGCTTTATCGATCTTAGGTCGTGATCACTCAATCTTACGTCGAGACTACTGTGATTTATACTTATGCAGTAGATCCCAAGGGATATGACATAAGTGGTGATCTTCAGGGAAGTGACTTAAGTGATGCTGGTGGATGTCGTCGCTGGCAACATAATTGGTCAACGGCAACACCTCAACAGCGATACGGTCGGCATCATCTCTTGAAGAAATATAGTGCTTAGCTTCGGTTAAGTGTTCTGCATTAGTGCTGTATACACCTGTGCGGTATTTCTCTCCGACATCGACACCTTGTTTATTCAAGCTGTAAGGGTCGATAATCTCAAACAAGTGTTCCATCAAAATCGTGACTGACGTGATGTTTGGATCAAATTCAATTTGTACGCACTCCGCGTAGCCATTGTAATCGCTTTGTGTGCCGTCGCTTTGTGTCGTTTTGTTCTCTGTTGGCTGGGCGCTTCCATTAGCACGGCCTGCTTCTGTGCTGATAACACCAGGAACGTACTTAATAAATTCTTGTACACCCCACAAGCAGCCGCCAGCTAAATAAATTTGTTCCATACTTCTCTTTGAGCTCTCTGTGTTTGTTGATGTTCGTTAGGTACCCGAATCAATACGATGATACCCGTACGTATAAAAAAGCGTCTATAAAAATGAGCGCGCAAATAAAAACAAGCGTTTAGGCATTGTAAACCTGTGCGACTGAACAAACATAAGTTTAATATGATTTGTGATTATATAAGTCAGTATTGCTTTGTCATCAACTCGAATCTCAACATCAAGTGAGCGTTACTCTAAACATGTTTGATCAAATAAAAGACTTCATTAATCCGAGCAAGAACCCAGACTTGACTCAGGCTCATGAATATCAGCGCAAGCATCTTCCTACATTGTGGCTGTTGGGCAAAACGGGGGCGGGCAAGTCATCGTTTATTCAAGCGGTCACGGGCGACTCTTCTGTAGAAGTGGGCAATGGTTTTGCGCCTTGTACCATGACGGCGATGTCGTATGAGTTTCCGCAAGACAAACCCGTGATGAGGTTTCTTGATACCAGAGGACTCAGCGAAGCGAATTACGATGCGAAAGAGGATTTGGAAGAGATTGGTCAGGCAGGTAATGCGTTAGTCGTTGTAATGAAAGCCGACGAACCTGAACAATCCGCTGTGCTTACGGCTCTAAAACAGATTAAGAAACAGAAGAAGATTAAACACTTGTTGCTGGTTCATACGGCGGTGTTGTCTTCCAGTGAACCAGATCGAGCAAGGCAAATTCAGTTCAACACCAACCAAGTAGAGAAGGCTTGGGGTAAAGAGTTTGAATCGGTAGCGGTCGATTTTGAAACCGATAATGGTGATGTCTATAACCTCGAATTCTTGTTAGATCGCTTGACCAGCATACTTCCTGTTATAGGCATGATGGTGCAAGACAAAGAACATTCCACGCAAGAAGAAGCCAACTTTGATCAAGTAGAAAACGAAGTGCTTTGGTATGCAGGAAGTGCCGCAGCGAGTGACCTGATTCCGGGTGTTGGTTTGGTGTCGGTACCTGCGATTCAAGCCAAAATGCTTCACAGCTTGGCCAATCAATATGGGGTCGAATGGAATAAGAGAGTCTTTAGTGAGTTGATAGGCACTCTGGGAAGCAGCTTTGCTTTGCAATACGGAATGAAGCTGGGCACTCGACAGTTGATAAAGCTGATTCCAGTTTATGGTCAAACGGTAGGTGCGGTGGCTGCAGCGGCAATGAGTTTCGGCACCTCTTATGGTTTAGGTCGCGCGGCTTGTTTTTACTTCTATCACAAGAACAAAGGTGAAGAAGTGTCTGAACAAGAGATGCAGAAGATCTACAAAGAATCTCTGAAAAAAGGAAAGGCGGCGTCGGGTTATGAAGAAAATTAGAAACCTATTTCGATTACTGGCGGTGCTATCGAGCGGACGCTGGGGCATTGCCCTGATTTCGGCGATCTTCCCAAGCATTATCATGATGGGTTTTGGTGTCTTCTTGGCGATCAAATACGGTTATCTACTCGAAATGTCGATTGCCATTGCCGTGAGTACCTTGGTGTTCACCATTCCTTTATTCATTTCTAGCCGTTCTTCAAGCCGCTCTTCAAATAAAGAGTCTTTCTCGAATAAAGAGAGTGGCGGCCTTGGCGAGGATACTGCTGAAGCTGAATCACAGCATAAAAAAGCTGATATCAACGATGCATTGGTTAAGGCTTCGGCTGATTGGTCTCAAAAAGAACTGTCGATCTGGAATGATTCAAAACACCATGTACGCCAACAATTAATGGTCGACATAGAGTGGGGTAACCTAGACCAAACCGGTTTAGAGGTACTTGAATTTGTTGCGAAAAAGTTTGATAAGAAATCGCTCGATTTCTCGATTCCTGAAGGGCTAAAGCTGTTCGAAGAGGTAAGCCGACGCTACAAACTGGTAGTGCGAGAGCATATACCGGGCATTGAGTATCTCAAGGTTTCTTACATTAAGGCGGGCTACGAAGCCTACGATAAATACGGTGAGCTAGGGCAGAAGATCGTTAAGGCCGCTATTTGGGGGAATCACCTCAAAAACCTCTATTTGAACCCGTTAAAAGTTGTTTCTGATTTAGGGAGAGAGCAAGCGACATCTTCAATGACAAGAGGTGTGGTTGATGACATGCAATACGCCGCCAAACAAGCCTTATTAGATGAAGTTGCGGCGGTGGCGATTGATCTCTATAGCGGACGTTTCAGCATTGAAGATGAAGCATTGAAAGCGTCCGATGTTTCTGAACTCGACGAACAACGCTTTGCTCCTGAATTAGAGCCTGTGCGAATCGTGCTGGTGGGGCAAACCAGTTCTGGTAAATCTTCACTTATCAATGCGCTTAAGCAAGAGTTGGTTGCCGAGGTCGATGTACTGCCATCAACCGACACTTCAACGGTGTATAACGCGTTTGTCGACGACAATGATGTTCGCGTTGTTGATCTTCAGGGGCTTGATGGCAACCCTAAAACCGAAGCCTTAATGCTGAAAGAGATGACCCAAGCCGATGTGGTGCTATGGGTGCTTAAAGCCAATCAATCTGCGCGTGATTTGGATAAGCAATTGAAAGATAGATTTGATGCTTTCTATGACGATCCTAAGAACATCTCACGCAAGAAGCCGATTGTGGTGTCGGTTGTGAATCAGGTAGACAGATTAAAGCCTGTAGACGATTGGCAACCGCCGTATGACTTAGAGAATCCAACATCGACCAAAGCGAAGATCATTGCTCAAGCGCTCGAATACAATCATATATTGCTGCAAACCGATATCGTGTTACCGCTGGCGATTGCGCCAGAAAAGGTACAGTTTGGTTTAGATACTTTAAGGCAGACGTTGATAGAGCGTATCGCTGACGCAAATAACGTTCAGAGAAACCGCCAACGTTTAGAAGCCATGAAAAGAGGCTCGTCGGTTAAAGGCCAACTGAATAAAGCAGTCAAAGTGGGTAAGAAGGTGGCACCCAGCGCATTGAAAGCGGCGACACCAAAACTGGCTGAAATGGCCATCAAGCAAGCCGTGAAGAAGAAGTAAGTCATTCACTGCGAATACGGTTCTGGTGAGGTTTGAGCCTCATCAGAATTTATCTTTTCTAGATCGGCGAGTTTTGGATCTTGGCTTTATTAGATGATGGCTTTTTTAGAAAACAGCTATCTTCGCCCCTTATTAGAGAGGTGTTGATTTCAAAAGAGATTTGATATTATTAAGGTTCTCGCTGAACTAGTTTAATAGTATATAAACAGCTGTGATTCACATTTTATATAACACGCTATCGTATTTAATCATCATTCTAAATATTGATCACATTTATACTTTTTTAAGCTGTATTTATAAAACAATTGCACTATATTTAAACTTCGGATCATCTTGATTTCAACGTAGGGATATATTGTGAACATGTATCTGAAATGGCAATCAACAACTTGGCTAACCTTGTTAGCTTGGTATACCTTAGATCACCAACTCTCGTTCCGCCTTTCTTCAGAGTAGTACCCTCTAGGCGTCACGCGCCAGCAAAGCAGCGAGCTTTGTTTACCTATCAGCAGCTTTGATAACCTTTGAACGTATGAATGTCGCACTTATTATTCCGTGTAGGGTATTCGTTTTTTGTCGTTCTCGCTAATTATCTTAGCCTCTGTTTAGGTTTGATTAATAAGTCATTATTTAATTTTTTTATTTTCACTGTTAATTTTCTGTGTATCTTTATACGGAACTATTAATTTAATAGTGAGGACTCGTGACATCTAAAGAAAATACATTTCGACCTGATCGGAATGTATTGAAAGGTATTATTATGGAAAACTTCAAACATCTACCAGAACCGTTTCGTATTCGTGTTGTAGAGCCAGTAAAAAGAACAACTCGCGCCTATCGTGAACAAGCCATTGTCGACGCGGGCATGAACCCATTTTTGCTCGACAGTGATGATGTGTTTATCGACTTACTGACAGACAGCGGAACAGGATCTATCACTCAGCGTATGCAAGCCGCGATGTTAATGGGTGATGAAGCTTACAGTGGTAGCCGCAGTTACTACGCATTGTCGAATGCGGTTAAGGATATCTTCGGTTACGAGTTGACGATTCCAACACACCAAGGACGCGGTGCAGAGCAGATCTACATTCCGGTTCTTATTAAGAAGCGTGAAATGGAGAAAGGGCTCGATCGCAGCAAAATGGTCGCCTTGTCGAACTACTTCTTCGATACAACACAAGGCCACACCCAAGTGAATTGCTGTGTGGCGAAGAACGTTTATACCAAAGAAGCGTTCGATACCTCAGTGAACGCGGATTTCAAAGGCAACTTCGATGTGGTGAAGCTGGAAGAAGCGATCTTAGAAGCGGGCGCAGCCAATGTTCCCTACATTGTGAGCACCATTACTTGTAACTCTGCTGGTGGACAGCCAGTGTCTATCGCCAATCTAAAAGCCGTGTATGAAATCGCTCAGAAGTACGATATTCCTGTGATCATGGACTCGGCACGCTACGCAGAAAATGCCTACTTCATTCAACAACGTGAAGCGGGTTATCAGGATTGGACAATCGAACAGATCACGCGTGAGTCTTACAAATACGCGGATGGTTTAGCTATGTCTGCCAAGAAAGATGCCATGGTACAAATGGGCGGCTTGTTGTGCTTTAAAGACGACGTTTTCATGGATGTGTACACAGAGTGTCGAACCTTGTGTGTGGTGCAAGAGGGCTTCCCAACCTATGGTGGCTTAGAAGGTGGCGCGATGGAGCGTCTTGCGGTTGGCCTTTATGACGGCATGCGCCAAGATTGGTTAGAGTACCGTATTGGCCAGGTTCAATACCTTGTTGATGGCTTAGAAGCGATGGGCATCGTGTGCCAGCAAGCAGGCGGTCATGCTGCGTTTGTCGATGCGGGTAAATTGCTGCCTCATATCCCGGCTGGTCAGTTTCCCGCACATGCTTTGGCGTGCGAACTCTATAAAGTCGCGGGTATCAGAGCGGTTGAGATTGGGTCTTTGCTGCAAGGACGCGACCCAGCAACAGGTGAACAACACCCATGTCCTGCTGAGTTGTTGCGCCTTACCATTCCTCGCGCGACCTACACACAAACACACATGGACTTCATTATCGAAGCATTCGAAAAAGTGAAAGAGAATGCAGGACAAGTGAAAGGGCTCGATTTTACCTACGAGCCGCCGGTGTTAAGACACTTCACTGCGCGCTTGAAAGAGGTTGAAACCAGCGAGAAACAAACAGAAAAAAAGAACGAACAAACGCTCGAAGAAGCATTTTAAAATAAAAACATAAGCGAATAGTCACTAGAACCCTAGTCAAAGGCTCCCTCGGGAGCCTTTTCTTTTTTTGGATGGTAGGGGAGTTAGGCAGTTAAGCCTTTAAGTAGTTAACCCGTTAAAAGCTGAACTACGCTTGTTTGTTTTTCAGGGTAGACTTCAACATTTGGAATAACCACTGATTCAAAGGTGCGTCTTTTTGCGAGCGGCGGCAGCTCATCACATAGCTCACATCTATGGTTCATGTTCGATTGTTAAAGTTACTCCAACAAAAACACAGATACCAAACGAACAAAGAATTAGAAATACAACGAGGTGATGTATGAACAAGTTAATCGCACTTGGATTGATGGCTTTGTCTATGAGCACGGCTTTCGCGGCTGACGGTACTTATGCGAGTACTCTCGATATGATGAGAAGCGAAGGTAATCAAGTAAAGGCTGAGCGTGTTGAATCTGACTTAACACTGGAAGGAAGAAATGAAGCGTCTAACGGCGGAATCCAATTCCAAAAGAACGTAGATCAAGACCAAACGATCCAGCTTACAGGTCGTCGTGACTAACGTTAAAGATGTGCTTACCATTGTCATGAGAAATGCTGCGCCCTCGGGTGCAGCATTTTTCGTTATTGGGTTGTGGAGTATTTTATAAACTCTAGCGATCTAGCCTTGGCATGTTGTGTAACGTGTGGCATTTTGTTGTTCTCTAATTTAGATCGCTATTGGGTGTTGGTTAAGCATTACAAACCAGTAAGCGAACGACTCGAAAGGACAAGGAATGACTCAAAAAGAAACGGGAATGATTCGTCATATTCTACTGATTAAGTTTAAAGAAAATGCTGAGGCTTCAGAGGTTCAAAAACTAAAGATGCTGTTTGAAGCGATGCCAAACAAGGTTGAAGGGGTCACTTCAGTCGAATGGGGATTAAATGACAGCCCTGAAAACAAGAATCAAGGTTATACCCACTCGGTGTTAATGACGTTCGCCGATGAAGAAGGCCGCCAGAATTACCTTCCGCACCCTGAGCATGATGTGCTGAAAGATGTGTTTCGTCCGCTTTTAGAAGACATCATTGTGTTTGATTACTCCCTGTAATTAGGTTCTGAGTAGGTCTCTTGTGTTTGACTTACCTTCGATAATGAAGAGTTAGGGCCTAGCGTTTAAGCCCTAACTGAATAAGAAACGACTTACTCTGTTGGTGAAATCGTGACTGGTGCAAACGATGCGACAGCATTTCCGCCAGCGCCCGGACGGTCTACATAAGGCGTGTTCTGCATTAAGGTGTAGTACACGTCCACGAAGTCATCATCATTCACTAATACGCCATCAGGAATCACATCGATAATCTTGCCTGTTATCTGAGGGATGATCGCATAACCTTGAACTTCTGGATCAGGAATCATCTTCAGTATCTCTTCTGCGGCTTGAACCAAGAGTTTTGCTAGCGCTTTGTAGTCTGTGCCATCATCGTGTTCCATCAAGATCATGTCTGCAGCGCCCCAACGGTAGCGAGGCCAGAAGATGACGGTCTGGTTCGGGTAGTACGTCTGTTTGTCGTAGTCCAGATAAGGCATCTCAACGAGGTCGATCTGGGGCTCTAAACGACTTGAATCGACACCCGTCACGATAGCGTAGATTTCCGCTTTACCAGAGATCCAAGGTTCTTGGTCGACGGCTAAACGGATTTTGGTTAATTGTGTTGTATTCAACGGCTCAGGTTCCGACAAGGCCATCGAGCGACGAGCCCTGTTCATCAAAGACGATTTTTGAGGTTTACTCTCGTCGGCATTGGTATCGTTAACGGCATTGATTTGCGTTGTAGTACCCAGCTTTTGCATCTCTGCCTGCATCGCCATTAGGCCTGCTTTGAGCTCTTCAGCACCGTTACTATCAACCACAAACACTGGGACGTCTGGCATTTGGTACACGTCTAGTTCGTGAACCTGCCCATACACATCATAGGCTTCGATGTATTGCCAGTTTGAATCATCGCCTGATGGTTCGAAAGCAAACAGCGGGTTTTCACCATTCTTCCAAGCTTCGATCATCGCTTCATCAGCCATGCGAACCTCTAACACAGAGTCGCTGAAGTCGTTGATCCCTTTCATCTTGCGATAACCAAGATCCGCTTTCTGCATCCGGCTTGAAAATGCAGAGTAGGGCTGAGTAGAGCTCAATTTATCTACAGGCGCGGATAAGTTCTTTTCTGAGATCTGAGCCTTCAATGAAAGCTCAAGATCGGAATAACGCTCGCTGATTTGTAACGCCAAAGATTGCTTTTGCGCAGCGCTACTTTCTGCAATACCTAATGAATCAGTTGTCTCAATATTTTGCGCAAAAGACTGGAAGCCAACCACTGTCGTTGCAAGCACCATACTGATAGGAAAAGATGGTCTCATAAATAATCCTTATTTTAATTTTTATCATTAATAGAGCATTTGCCCTATAAGGATTAACCTATCAGTAACGTGAATGTGTTCAAAAGTTAGTCAGTTATTTTTGTTTCGTTGTGCAGCACAGGATCTCAATTTAAACTGTTTTTATAAAACAATGCCTAAGTAACCTTGATATTTATAAATTAATAAACGTATCAGTAAATAACTTACAATATTATTAGCTACTACGGTGTTTCATAAAAAAACCTACTCAAAGTGAGTAGGTTTTTATTTCGCGGTTAACCGCTAGTTCTCGATTTACAACTTGTTTGAGAGGCTCGCTCTAACTCAATCTAAACGCAACGTTAGGCCAGAGTAGTTCGAGTATCCACGCAGTAACACATGGTAGGTTACGCCCGGTTGCGCGCTCACACTGCACTGCTCATTGTTTCCAGCACGATAAGGGCGACAATCGTAACTCGATGTCGTTGGCTTGCTGCCCGATTTCACATAAAGGTCGGCATCACCCGAACCACCAGACATTGAAACCGTCACGTTGGATGCAGAATCAACGGTGAACGTGTAGAAGCTCTCCGAAGATTGACTCCCGCTTAGGTTCGCAATCGGTGTGCCTTTCGTTAATACATTGCCAGTTGGAGGCGTGACACCACAACTTGCATTAACGCCGACGGTATTAAAAGCATCTTCAACATCGGCAACCACATAGCCCATGTCTGCTGCGGCTTTCGCTACGCCACAAGCACCGGCATCAAAGGTACTGTTTGCCGTCCAATACAACTGGTTGGCAACCGTGAATATTTCAAAGCCCTTACGTACATTCCAACCCGATTTGTTCGCTAAAAGGTAAAAGGCGCGGTTATAAACACCGCTAGATAAGTGAACGTTCAAACCATCGTAGTATTGAGAGGCGTGATCAATCGAGCGGCCATCTTTTGAAGGTTGATCAAAGTAACGCAAGCCGCCTTCTGATTTGAATATATCGCTTCCGACCACCCAATCGACATTACCACGCAGGTAGTATTCAGCCGCTTCGCCTGCAATATCGGAGAAGGCTTCATTGATACCGCCCGACATGTTTTGGTACACAAGGCCGGAGTTTTGCTCAGTGAAGCCGTGGCTGACTTCGTGAGCACTCACGTTGATATCGACCAATGGGTAAAAGGTGTTTTTGCCATCTCCAAATGTCATGGATGAGCCATTCCAAAAGGCGTTTTCATAATCGGAACCGTAATGAACGCGCATTGTCAGTTGGAAAGTTAAAGGCGACGTATTCATCCAATCTTTGTACATATCGAACACGACATTACCAAAGTAGTGCGCATCGTTGAGAGGCGAGTAAGCCCCGTTGATGTATTTATGATCGGTGTAGTTGGTTCCGTCGGCACAGTTGTAGCTGTAGGCTGCGCTGCCAGACGTTCCGTTCCTCAAATCGACTGTCTTAACTGAATCATTTTCTAACGTACAAGTCGTGCCTGTTTTGTCGATGGGAAAGCTAGGGAAGTCACTACCATATTCATATCGAGTGGTTTTGAGGTTGCCACCTGGGCCAGTACCTAATGCTTTAGCGTGGTTTAGTCCATTCCATTTTTGGAGCACATCGCCAGTCGTAGCATCAATAAAGTAGAAAGGGCGCTCCGGCATTGAGGACGCGATAAAGAAATCGACCAGATACACCACTTGGGCGACTTGATTCTCATCCAATCTCACCATGAGTTTTGCATTTTTGTTTTCAATCGACTTTTTGCCGACGGTAAAGGTGCGGTGAGCAGACAATGCAGCTTCAATCGCTTGTTCTCGATTCAGTTTTGGCGCGATGCTGGATAAGTCTCCACTGATCCCCTGTGCCATGGAGCCGAACACCTGAGTGGGTTGGTTCTTGGAAAGGGTGGCGACAACGGAGGTATCAAAGACGGGTAAACCTAGGTGAGTTTGTTGATAGCGAACTTTCGTTTTTCCATTGGGCAATACCACCCGTTTAACTTCAGAAAAACCTAATTCAAGTGGAGCAACACTCTTCGACTGAGCGACGAGGCTTTGTTGTAGTAATGCATCATTATCGACTCTGACCATTTCTGCAGCGTGTGCATTAAAGCCAAAAGATGTACCTAGAATAGCTGCTATTTTCCAGCTTAGTTGACGTTGTTGGTTCATTATTCGTTCCTGATTTTAATATAAACTCCTTCTTCCCAACGGCTTTATAGGAAGTCTATATGCAACACGTCTGTGCCATGTGTTGCGAATCAAGATTGGAAGAGCATTTGGATTTATGACAAGTTTATCAAGGAGATTTATTTTTAGAGTATGTAATTCAAAGTTTACAAAAGTTCTTATTGATCAAATTGTTTTTATAAAATGCAAATTTGTTATTTATCGTAAATGTATGATAGGCCGGGAGTTATTAAAATCCGCTTTGTTTGAATCTATAGATTGAATTTCTCTAAGTTAATCTCGATATTTTTCTGACTTTATCTTAATTACAAATGAGTAAATAAGCGTATTTTGGAAGTGGGGATATTGTCTTTATTATCAATAACAAACTTGTTTTAACAATGCTACTAATCACAGTTCTCATCTTTTCTACATTTAGTCCTGTTAGATAGAAAAATTCTACATTTTCTTGTTCAATCACAAATTAGTAAGCATAAGTATTTGTTATGAAAAGAGTCAGTCGTTTAAGATAGGCTAAATAAGAAACTAGACAGAAAATTCCTGCATTGAAATACAGAGTTTTTCTGTCTCATAGCTGTTAAACGCTCTAAGAGTGCTACGAAAGTTGGTAATAATAGGAAAGATAATGAAGAAAAAAGCACAGTGTTCGGGGATATTGAAAACCTTGTCGTTGGATAGCCTATCCTTTTTTGAAAAAAAGATAGTTAACAATATATCAAAATCATGGTTTGTTACGTTTTGTAAGACAACAAAATTTAAAGGTAGTGATTACTCCTTTGTTTTTGGGAGAGCTACTGATGGAATTGCAGAACAATTCCACTTTTCGCGTGAGGTTCTCTTTTTACTCACACCATCACAACATTTTTTGACTAGAAGCTTAGATTTTGTCGATAAATTGATGTCTGATTATCAAAATAGATTGGATAAGTTATGTGTAGTCATTATAAGCCGAGATAATCAGCTAGAACAAAAAGTCGCCAACGTGCTCCTACAAGATAAAGAATCAAGAATCATAGTCCCCTTCACTTATGATGAACTGGGCAAGGAAAATACATGCCAACTTCAAATTGAAAGGTTGAAAAGCTCTTTTTATGAACGCGATTTATTTGCCTATGAAACGCCACTCAAAACAGACACATATTTCTTTGGAAGACAAAGTGTAATTCAAAGTATTTATGGTAAATACCAAACTGGTCAATGTGCTTCTTTATTTGGTTTGCGCCGAATAGGTAAGACATCTGTATTGTATGCTGTATTAAGAATGATGCGAATGAGAGATGAACCGGGAGTTTATATTGATTGTTCAGAGCCATCACTTCATATTAGACGCTGGAATGAAACGTTACATTTTATTATTAGTGAGTTGAATAAAAGCTTATTTGGAGATGACGGTTTACCGCTTAATAATGAATCTGATTACACTGAGCGTGATGCTTCGATAAAGTTTGAGGAAGATCTTCAGAAAATATATGAAGCGAGCGGAGAGCAAAGAATTCTAATTATGCTCGATGAAATTGAAAACATAACTTTCAATATTTCACCATCACAGCATTGGAAAGATAGCTTGGATTTCATTTTGTTTTGGCAAGTTCTTCGTTCAATTTTCCAGAAAAGACCAGAATTGTTATCTTTTGTAATATCTGGAGTTAATCCTAAAGCTATTGAAACTCCAACTGTAATGTCATATGACAACCCCATATATCGTTTTATAACTCCAATATATTTGCCTTTCTTCAATCAAAGTGAAGTAAAAGAGATGGTTGAAACTATTGGTTCATATATGGGCATGAGTTTCGATAGCGAGGTCTTTACGTACTTAACGGATGACTTTGGAGGGCACCCATTCTTAATAAGACAAGTTTGTAGTAAGTTATTTAAGGATAAAGGTGGTTCTAAACAACTATTGATTACTAAATTCAATTACGAAGGCAAACGAGATGTTTTAAACAAAAGTGTTACTGACTACCTTGATCTCATAGTTTCGGTTTTAAGAGAGCGTTACCCAGAAGAGTATGAATTAATAGAGTATTTAGCTGCGGGAGACTATGCGACATTTAATGATTTCTACCGATTATCAGAAAAGTTAGTTGAGCATTTAGTTGGTTATGGTTTGGTTGTGAATTCTGATGACCACTTCCACTTTACAATCAAGTCAATTGAAGGCTATATAAATGATGTTTCTAATGTAAAGAAAGCACCTAAAAATAATCAAGAAAAATGGACTAGAGTTTGCTCGCTAAGGAATGAACTAGAATCGAATTTGCGAACCTTAGTTAAGAGAAACTTGAAATATAAATATGGTGTTGACGAAGCTAAAAAAATGTTTGTAGCTATCATATCACCACCTAGTAGGCAGAAGCAGCTAGAAGCTATGTCTTACAATGATATTTTTACGTCTCATCTATATTTTCAGGATATTAGCAAAGTAATCGAGAAAAACTGGCAGGACTTCGGATCTATATTTAAAGGAGACAAAGGGCGATTCAAAAATTATATGGAGTTTATTAATACTCATAGAGCTGATGCGCATGCAAATTCGATATCTTCAGAAGATATTGCAATATTGGAAATCGCAGTTGATTGGCTAGCTAATAGAATTGTGGATTACTTAGACTAAATCGTTTAACAAGACATTTAAGCTGACTTAAAATACGTGGTAGTTATATTGATAATCGGTTTTAGTGATTATGGCGCAGTGCAGAATCACTGTATTGCGCTGTTGTGCAATTTAATTGAGCGTTATGTACCAAGAGTGCAAGGTAAACTCCAATGGGTTTTTAATAAAGGCAGTTTGATGATGATCTTGAAATAAAAATATTGCAATCAAAGCAAGAAGAAATAGATGATTTTATTCAATGCTGTAGATCTTTTTATTTAAATTTAGTTGAGGATAATTTCAGTTACTCATATAGAGTAGGGCTTACAGAAAATTCGAAGGGTATAGTTCAGCGTCTTTACCTTGAACTGAAATTTGATAAGGATGGTTTAATCGACTGCGACCTGATAAGAGGTCAAGGTTTGTATTTTCAAGAAAGTAGGGCAATCTGCTGAAGATGCTCAAACTGTTAGCGAGGAAGCAAAAGCGATTCAAGAAGCGGGTGCGTTTATGTTGGTGCTTGAGCACATACCTTCTTCACTTGGCGAATCGATTACTCAAGAGATAAGCATACCTACAATTGGGATTGGTGCGGGACCCGATTGTGATGGTCAAGTGTTAGTCATCAATGATGCGCTTGGATTTGGTAACCGATGGCCTCCGTTTTCAAACAGTACGCCCATTGCAACCAAACTATCTTTGACGCAGCAAATGAGTTTGCTACGGAAGTGAAAACGAACGTATTTCCGAACAACCTGAACAAATAAGTCACTTAGACAAGGTGCTCTAGATTGAATCGTAATACATGGCATTTTCCATGCATTACGATAAGTATGTGATGTGTATTTGGACATTGGGTGTTGAGCAATCTAGATTCTCATATCAAACGTCAGTTTCAAGGAGGAAACATGACAAGCGACCAACTATTGGAAAAGGCACTTTATAGCAGTGCTAGCATCCATCAACCTCATTCTTTAAAAGCCTATTTGGCTTCGAATCACCTTAATGATTATTTCGGCACAACCGACAATGTTTGGCTTAAAACGAGTGAGTTGATAGACCAAACTGAGGTTGAAGTTTTAGGTGAGTACTCTGCAACGCTACAAGCGCCGAAGTTTACGGATTTTCGTATTCAAAGGATATTGGATAATGGGGTATACCCAGCGTCGTATGCTGCTTTGATGCAGTGGCATGAGAATAAGGGCTTTCAAGATATCTTCTCGCATTACGTTTCGCAGGCTTCTCAAACCAGTGAATATCTTTCCCACAATGTGACTATCTTATTGGCGCTGAACCGTGTTTATCGTGAGCTAGAGCCGTCTCGAGTTCCAGTTTTCCTTAACCGCTTCACTGAATTTGTCACATCGACCCGTTCTGACGGCGACCGAAGCCCTGCCACAAGTGAAGTCGTAGAGCTCAATAGCGTATTACAAGCATGCTTAAAGCAGTTTGGTTTCTTTGGGCACAACCTAATTACGCTTACATGGATAATGCGTTGCAAGGAAGAGCTGTCGAAAGAGCAATATGACGCAATGCTTTTTAATCTCTATCGACAGGCCAATAGCCCCTTGGAAGATCCTGACGATGAGATTGATCAAGCTATCTTGGCGCAGTGTCAAAGCTCAGGTAATTCAGATGAGCTCTATGACAATGTCCACCGATTGGTTTTTGGGTATACGTCGAATCTACACCAGATAACGCTAGCGGATGCATTGTGCTTTCTTCACGAACGATTTCCTGCACATACATCGGAGCTAAAGCACATTGCCGAGTATCAGTGTCGTCTGTTAGAAAAGTGAGTTTAAGTAGGACGTTGCATTTAACTTATGCAACGTTATCAGTCTAGTTAGCGCAGAAGTACAACTTACACGCGAATCAGATCTCAAATTGAAAAAAAGAGCTACTCGATAATGCAGCTGTGCTCTTTACTTCTGAAAACCAGTCCGGTGTCAAATATGGCTCACATATTACGGGTCTCCTACGCAAAGGCGAACGTTTGCCTTTTGTTTCTCGGAATTTAATTGCAACAGTAAATTACATACAAACGTAGAGGTAGCGCACAGAATCGAAAAAGGGGATATCGCGATTACGTAATCATTGATCTAGCCGATAGTGAGATAGTGATAAGAGGTCGATAATTCGTTGTCGGATCTAAATTAGAGCTGTAAATCTAATTTCTAAGTAGTTGTTATCTCAGGAAGAGTTTTTGTGCTATGCGCCCCTATATTAAATACATTATCCCTATTTTAATTCCTTTCATTATCCTCGTAATGCCGCTATCAGCGTTTCCATTTGAAGGCCTCACGATTATTCAACAACGCGTTATTGCGATCTTTCTATTAGCGGCATTGTGCTGGGTGTTCGAGCCTATCCCGATTTACGCGACGTCTGTTGTTATTATCGTTCTGCAATTATTGATGTTGTCGGATAAAGGGCTGATCTTTTTAAGGTTTGATCATGGGGAAGAACATTTTGGTGAGCTGTTAAAATACAGCGATATCATGGCGACATTCGCTAGCCCAATCATAATGCTGTTTTTAGGTGGTTTCTTCTTAGCGATGGCGGCCACTAAATATCGATTAGACGTAAACTTAGCTCGTGTGTTGTTGAAGCCATTTGGACAAGATCCAAAGTTCGTGATGCTCGGCTTAATGTTGATAACTGGTATCTTTTCGATGTTTATGTCTAACACGGCAACAACGGCAATGATGCTATCTATTTTAACGCCGGTACTGGCTGTGTTTGGTCCGAAAGACCCCGGTCGTGTCGCGTTTGCGCTTTGTATCCCTGTTGCCGCTAACATCGGTGGCATTGGTACCCCTATCGGTACCCCTCCGAACGCTATCGCACTTAAATATTTAGTTGGCGATAACCTCATTACGTTCGGTGAATGGATGGCATTTGGTGTGCCGTTTGTCGTTATTATGATGGCGTTAGCGTGGTTTTTAATAGGCTTTATGTACAAAGCTGACCAAAAGAAAATCGAACTAAGCATCAAAGGTAAATTCCTTAAAACGCCCAAAGCCATTGCGGTATACGTCACTTTTGCGCTCACCATCATTCTTTGGTTAATGGGTTCAAGCCATGGCATGAACTCTTATACCGTCGCTCTGATTCCTGTTGCTGTGTTCTCTCTTACTGGGATCATCAATAAAGAAGACCTGAAGAAAATCTCTTGGGATGTATTGTGGCTTGTATCAGGTGGTATTGCGCTTGGTTTAGCGCTCGATAAAACTGGCTTAGCAAAGCTGGTGGTACACAGTATTCCGTTTGATAGCTACTCACCCTATGTGGTGTTGTTCGGAGCGGCGTTCTTGTGTTTGGTAATGGCAAACTTTATGTCTCATACCGCAACGGCTAACTTGTTAATGCCAATTATGGCGGCATTAGGTTCGTCTATGGCTTCACTCACGCCACTAGGCGGTGAGTTAACGTTAATTCTGGTTGTGACTTTTGCCGCTTCATTAGGTATGTCGCTACCAATCAGTACGCCACCGAATGCGCTGGCTCATGCAACGGGTCATGTGCAAAGTAATCAAATGGCCAGAATCGGTATTATTTTGGGTGTGGTTGGTGTGCTATTGAGCTTTGTTATGGTGTGGCTGCTACATTCAATTGGTCACATAGGGTAACGATACGTGTATCAACAAAAGTTAGAAGCACTTATCGATCGCTATTTTAACCACACAGAACGTCGGGTGACGTGCTGTGCCGGTAACACCATTATTGAACAATCAGCGTTAAACACTCGTTTATATTATGTGTTTAGTGGAGAACTGGAAGGGTTTTATACCGATGCTAATACACCGCAAGTGCGAGTATTTAGCGCGGGTAGCGGGGCTTTTATAGGCGTTCATAGCTTCTTTTCAGGTAATTGGACAGCATCTTCAACGGTTGTTGCTAAAACCGATGTTGAGTTAGCGTGGATCGATAAAGACACGCCGGCAGAAGATGAACGTAAATTTGGCCCTCTTACCGCACAGTTCACACCTGTGATTGTCAATGAGTTGTCGCGTCGTCAACGCCGCGCAACACAAGAAGCGATAGCGAAACAAAAAGCGCTAGAGAAATTACATACTGCTGAGCAAATGACGACCTTGGGTCAATTGGCTGCAGGGATTGCTCATGAGCTTAACAACGCTATTGGTGTAGTAAATAGTAAATCTGGCCGACTTGAAACGGTCATCATGGATCTGCTTGAAGAAGTGCATCCAGAAGCCAGTCAATTTTTCGATTTTGGGTTAATGCATGGTCAGAAAACGTCGTCGTCAGAAGCGCGAACACGTGGGCGACAATTTGAAAGAAAATATGGTTTAGACAAAAACATTGCTCGCTCTCTTGCAAAGGCGATTCCAATTGACGCTTCATATGCAACAGACGTTATTTCAAAACATTGGCTGAAAAACCCAGAAGAAGCGATTCGCTTTTGGCAGATGGGTTGTGATTTACATGATTTACGTTTGGCATCTAGACACACCGTCGGCATCGTAAAATCGGTTAAACAACTTGGCAGAGTTGATATTGACACCGAAGAAGCGGTTGATATTAACGACTCCATTAACCATGCCTTATCGTTGTTACAAAGTGAGTTGCGTAGAGTATCTGTGCGATTGAGCCCTGCAGATTTGCCGACTTTTAAAGGCTCGAAAACAGAGCTCGTTCAGATTTGGGTCAACATTGTAAAGAATGCTTGCGATGCAATGTCGAATTCAGACGATGCTGCAATCGAAATTCAAACCAGATTAAGTAAGAAAAGAATATTAGTTACGATCACGAATAACGGCCCTGAGATAGACGAGGTGACTCGTAGAAAGGTATTTCAGCCCAACTTCACCACTAAAAAAGGTGGTTTATCGTTTGGATTGGGCTTGGGTTTATCAATAGTTAAGCGGATTGTGGCGGGTTATGGCGGAAGTATTATTGTGAAAAGTGATGCTTCTAAAACTGTATTTAGAATCAAGTTACCAGTAGAGGGTGAACATGGAGAAGCTTAATTTAATCTGTGTCGATGACCAGAGAGAAGTACTGAGCGCAGTGGTACAAGATTTAGAGCCGCTGGCGAGTTGGCTGAATATTGAAGATTGTGAATCAGCACAAGAAGTGCTTGATCTCATTGATGAACTTGACGCAGAAGGCGAACACATTACCGTCATCGTGTCTGATCATGTGATGCCAGGGAAAACGGGTGTGGAGTTACTCACTGAAGTGTTCCATGACAGCCGCTTTCCGAATACAAAGAAAATTCTTCTTACGGGGCAGGCCACTCACACCGATACCATCAATGCGATTAATGCAGCAGGTATCGACCGTTACTTTGAAAAGCCTTGGCAAGCAAGCACGTTAGTTGAATGCATTCGCACTCTTGTCACTGAGTACATATTTGATCAAGGGCTTGATTACACGGACTATCAGAATGAGCTCGACCAGCAAGTTGTGTTGAGACGCTTGCGTTAGTCTCTTATGTTAGCGACTTACGCTAGTCACTTATGTCAGTCGCTTGAAATTATATGCACCGAAGGACGCTTTCTGAAGGATCTTGTCTGTGAAAGACGTAATCTTTCGGTGCATATATTACCTATCTCTTTTAGTCGTTCAGGTTTTAATACTCAGTTATTAACACACTGGTTGCTGGCTTAAGTCTAAAACTCATACGCAACGCCAACGCCAACAGATGCATTGTGTTTTCTTCACGAACTATTCCCTGAACATGCAGCAGAGCTAAAATGTGTCGCAGAGCACTAGTGTCGTATGTTAGAACTGTGAATTTAATTAGGACGTTGCAGCTAACTTATGCGTCGTTATCAGTCTAGGAAGTAAAATGAAAAAATTGGTTTTGGCTTTGTTGTTATTGGTTTCGACCAGTGCAATGGCATCTAAAGACGTACCGGAAATGTCGATTAAAAACGGCTATGTTGAACCGTTCCAAATGTTCGATAACGTTTATTACGTTGGTGATAGATGGGTGTCGTCTTATGCGGTAGAGACTGCAAAGGGATTAGTTCTGATTGATACACTCGATTTCCCTTATTCGATGTGGATACCCATCAATCTAAAAAAGCTTGGGTTACAAGATAAGGCTATCACTCATATTTTGGTGACTCACGGCCATTCTGATCATGTTGGTGGAGCACAATTTCTCCAGTCTGAATATGATGCAAAGGTCGTGATGACACAAAAGGGTTATGAGTTAGCCGTAGCTCAAGCTAACAAAAGCAGTGGTAAGAATACCTTTTTGCCGCCCAAGGTAGACTTCTTTGTGCAAGATAGCAGTAGTCTTATTGTCGGTGAGGACGAGTTTAAGTTCTACCTTACGCCCGGCCACACAGAAGGGGATTATTCAATAGATCTTATGGTGAAAGACAATGGCACATCACATCGCGCATTTGTAGTTGGCGGTCACAGTATTAACGCACGAGATCCAAAGCTAGCGAAGCAGTTCTTCGAAAGTATGGACAGAGTGAGAGAGATCGCTTTGCAGCCGCCTGTGGTGAGCGTGAATTTGTCTAACCATCCCCATAAGAATAATCTATTCGCTAATCGCGAGAAACGAAATGCCGATGGTTCGAACAATCCGTTCATTAGCGAAAGTAACTTCTTTAGCTTTTTAGACCAGCAAGAAGCCTTAGCGAAAGAAAAACTCAGTGAAGCACAACAGCGGAATAAATCGGAAAGTTCACAGTAGACGCTCGCTTAACTATAGATACGGCTAACGCGAGCCATTCGCAGTTTATACTTGTTAGGTAATGAAGAAGTCGCAACTCGCTTATGTGAGTTTCTAGTATCAGCGGCGAGCGAGACAGGCTCGGTGTCGGAGAAAACCGTTCAGTATTGGCGCAATGCCTTGGAAAGTTAGGGCTTTCCTGTGCAGATCTTTCGCCACTGCACATAGTTGATTCTCAATGCGCGGCATTTTTGTACGATGCCGCTTTCTCTATATTCAACATTTGAATGCAATTTGTGGAATATATCAAAATTAATTAAACTGATAGTAAGTTATTACTTTTCATTATGTTAGGGTTCTTTTCTTAAGGTCAGCGGATTAGGAAGAGGCTAGTGAAAAAGGGATTTGTGATAGCGATATCAATCGGCTTTGTTGTCTTATTCCTTGTTGGTCGTGCTCTTCAGTGGTTCGGGTCTAGTAATTCCGAGTCGTTTCCTAAACTTCCTGATAGTCCCCAATTTGTTCCTTCTACCGATTTCGACGGTGAGTGGCTAGGCCGTCGCATTAACACCACTGGCAATAATATGTGTGAACGCACAACTATTACCGGAACTATTCGTGAGGGCAAGGGAACCCTAAGGCTTACCTACAACGGAACACCGTTAGAGGGCTGGATTACTGAAAGCGGCGACTTACGTTTATATGCTAAACATCGCCAATGGGATTATCGTTTTTCCGCAAATGGCAGTAGCAGTAGATTTCACGGCCGATGGCACTTAATCAATGACCCGTGCCAAGGGAGTTGGTTTATAGAAAAGGTCGATGGCAAGTAGGGTTGTTACTACAAGACGCCGTTTAAAATTAACCAGCACAAGGTTCTTTTAGGAGAGATAAGTGATCAGATTAATCGCCGTGTTCATTGTGGCTTTCGGGCTAGGCGCATATGCGAGCTTACATGTTTTGACCGACTATGTTGTGAGCATTAAAGACAGTCATAAAGCTGCGGTGCGGCAAGGTTTTGAAACCTATAAACATGCCAATACAAAAGACCTTGCCCCATTAATTAAAACATCGAACTTGTTAGCTCGTTATAGTGCTTGTGAATTAGAGGGAGATGAAGGCGATGCGATTGCATTAACCCTGTCTATTAACGCTATTTCCTTTGGGATGTTATCGAAGCAAGCGTCTGACCTCGATCAAGACACCTTTAGGACTGGTTTGATGATGTACGGAAAACTCAAAGACAACGAGAAAGCGTCTGCTCAGCTAACTGAAATACTTACTTCGTACTGTAAAGATAGTCTTCGCTATCTATACGACTGTGAAAAACTTTCTAATTTGTTAGGCGAAGAATGGGATACACAATGGGAGGAAGTGAAACCAGAATGTACCTAAAAATGATTCAATATATGTGGCACTTTTCTATGCCGTATTCAGATGTGATTTGAAAACAAAGGACACAATATGGAAGTAAGGTTGGTCAAAGGTTCCGATCCTAAGTTCGCTGAATCGATCACTAAAACGAATATGGCGAGTTACTACCAAGCTCGTGGCATCGCTTGGGGTCATAGTCAGTTTTTACGTAGCTGGGATGAACTGGATAACTATGAAATTTATGGAGGGGATAGCCGTATTGGTGTTATCCGCTTCAGTTACACCAGTGATACAACGTTTCTTCGGGACTTGCAGATATTAGCTGAATATCAAGGTAGAGGCTTTGGCTCGAAGTGTCTGGATCTAGTTATTGAACATGCGAACAATCAATCATCAGCTCAGTTAGTGTTGCGCGTGTTCAGTGAGAATCCCGCGATTAAGCTTTATCAAGCAAAAGGTTTTACTAAGTTGTCTGAAGTGAAGGGGCTTGTTGAAATGGAGCTGCTTTTAGGCTCATCATTGAGAGGGTGTCATGGATAACCGTATCCAATTAAATTTTGTTAAATATACACTGCTTGAGTTCGTACTTGCTGCGTTCTTATTAGTGTCTATTTATTGGCTATTTGGTGATAACCCTCAATCACTACCTACTATTGGGTTGATGTTCAGTGCTGTTGCGGTATTAAAAGTCGTCACGTTATGGTGGCAGTTCCGCAATCGCTCTTTTGAAATATCGAACAACCATGTTTGTTTCGATGGTCACGCTTGCGATATCAAGTTACAGGGAAATATTCTTCCTTTTGGGATCGGGTCAGTTATCAAGCTTTCCTACACAAAAGGTGCGATGCAAAAACGCAATATTTACCTTCCGAAAGGAGCCATGAGCCAAGAAGAATGGCAGCGTGTGTTAGCGTGTCGAACATAGTTCCACGGCTTTAGTTTGTGTTGTGCGTCAGTTTGTATTTCGGATTTGGTTGGTGTGCTAGTATCGCCTTTTTTGCGTTGAGCTAACCTATGACTAACGATCATTTCAAAGGAAAATATGAGGTTGAGCTGAAGTATCGACTTAGCTCTAAGTCTGAGTTTTTGAAAACGTTGAACCTAATTGCTCATGAAGTAATGCTGCAAGACAATCAAGAATGTGATTGGTATTTCGATAGCCCTGATAGAAGCTTACAGGCTCAGAACAAAAGCTTGTGTATTCGCACTATGGAGCCGTCGGGCATCAAACTATGGATCGTAAAAGGCCCAGAGTCTGATCGATGTGAAGCGACAAACATCACTGATGCGTCGAATGCGAAGAGTATGCTAGAGAACCTGGGTTACGAAGTGATTCTTAAAGCGCAGAAAACTCGCAGTATTTATTTTGTTGGAGAGTTCCATATCACGGTCGATTCTCTTGCGGGTATTGGTGATTTTGCTGAGTTTGCTATCATGACGGACGATGAGTCTAAGTTGTCTGTGTATAAAAGTGAGCTTGAGTTGTTAGCCAGTAAGTTCGGGTTGACTCAATCGGCACTACAAACTCAGTCTTATAAACAGATGTTCGAGGAAATGAACGCATAGTACAGCGCTTAAGCGTAAGGGAGAGTTATGGACACCATTATCAAACAAGCAATCGAATTGCGAAAAGAAGAGAAGTATCAAGCGTCGCGTGACTTACTGGCAGCGTTACTCACTGATGAAAACTATGCGGCGAAAGCTCATTTACAGATTGCGTGGTCTTACGACAACCAAGGCAAAGAGCAACAGGCGATTGATCACTATGTGCTGTCTCTGTCTGGCGTGCTTTCTTCAGTAGAGCGTTTTGATGCGCTGTTCGGTTTGGCGAGTACTTATCGAAGCCTTGGCCTTTATGCAGAGGCTTTAGGCTATTTCGAACAGACTATGGCTGAGTATCCTGACTCGATAGAAGTGAAACCTTTCTACGCAATGTGTTTGTACAATTTAGGTCGCCATAAAGAGGCGACATCGCTGTTACTTGAGCTTTTAGTTTCCACGACTAATAGCGAAGCGATCAAAGAGTACCAACGAGCGATCTCTTTATATGCTCAAGACCTAGATAAAACCTGGTAAGCAGCGCGTAAAGCTCCTTAACTCACATAACAAAAAGCCTAAGCATCGATGTGATACTTAGGCTTCAGGGGATAGCTTTTGTTCTTAAGGAAAGCGTTACGCTGAAAGTTCTTTCCGAACGATCTCTGCGCCAGCACTTAGCGCATTAAGCTTCGCTGAAGCAATGTCGCGAGGCAGGGGAGCCATGCCACAGTTGGTGCAAGGGTAGAGCTTATCGGCATCAACGTACTTAAGTGTTTCTCTAAGAGTGCTAGCCACTTCTTCCGGTGTTTCAATCGAATCGGTAGCTACATCAATCGCACCAACCATCACTTTCTTGCCTCGCACCAGTTCAAGTAGCTCAAGGGGTACATGAGAGTTGTGACACTCTAAAGAGATAATATCGATATTCGATTGCTGCAGCTTAGGGAAGACTTCTTCGTATTGACGCCACTCGGTGCCTAGTGTCTTTTTCCAATCCGTATTCGCTTTGATGCCGTAGCCATAACAAATATGCACTGCTGTTTCGCATTTAAGCCCTTCAATGGCTCTTTCCAAACAAGCAATGCCCCAATCGTTCACTTCATCAAAAAACACGTTAAACGCAGGTTCATCGAACTGAATAATATCAACGCCTGCAGCTTCTAACTCTTTCGCTTCTTCGTTGAGGATCTTCGCAAATTCCCACGCCAGTTTTTCACGGCTTTGGTAATGCGCATCGTAAAGCGTATCTATCATCGTCATAGGCCCCGGCAGAGCCCATTTGATCGGTTGGTCGGTTTGCTGACGTAAGAACTTCGCATCTTCAACAAACACGGATTTCTGGCGAGAAACAGGGCCAACCACTGTAGGCACACTGGCATCGTAGCGGTCGCGAATTTTAACGGTTTCACGCTTTTCAAAATCAACACCATTCAAGTGTTCAATGAAGGTCGTTACAAAGTGCTGACGTGTTTGTTCGCCGTCACTCACAATATCAATGCCTGCTTGCTGTTGCTCGTGCAGAGAGACACGCAGCGCATCTTGTTTGCCGTCTGTGAGTTCGTCACCTTGAAGTTTCCATGGCGACCAAAGCGTCTCTGGTTGTGCAAGCCAAGACGGTTTCGGCAAGCTGCCCGCTGTTGAAGTCGGTAATAGTGTTTTCATAATAATATTGCCTAGCCTTGGGTGGTTTGAGAGCGCAATAGACGATTAAAGTGCGTAATTTGCCGACCAGTTCTCTAGAACTGATTGGTATGGCTTAATGAACTTCTCTTCTGCGAATTTACCTTGTTCAACAGCTAGCTGGCTTCGTTCTTCACGGTCGTACACGATTTGAGTCAGCGAGTGATCCAAGTTTTTCAAGTTTGGTTGGTAACAGTTACCCGCAACCGCGTTCGCGTTGTAAATCTCAGGTCGGTAGATTTTCTGGAACGTACCCATGGTACTGATGGTGCTGATAAGCTCTAGGTTAGAGTAATCGTTCAGCAGATCACCAAAGAAATAGAAGGCCAAAGGTGCAACACTGTTAGGCGGCATGAAATAACGAACCTGTAAGCCCATCTTTTTGAAATATTGTTCAGTTAAAGAAGACTCATTTGGTTGGTATTCAAAACCTAATACTGGGTGTTGGTTTTCAGTGCGGTAATAGGTTTTATTATCTGACACGCTTAAGCAAATAACAGGTCGTTTATTAAAGTTCTTTTTGTAAGCGTCAGAGTTAACGAAATATTTAAAAAGCTTACCGTGTAAGTCACCAAAATCTTCTGGAATGCTGAATTTATCTTGGCCTTTATTATGATCCAATAGACGTACGCTAAAGTCATAATCTCGAACATAAGAAGAGAAGTTATTTCCGATAATGCCTTCAATACGCTCGTTAGTTTTACGGTCTACAATATTGGTTTTCAGCACTTCAATTGAAGGGAATGCTTCGCCGTTGCTTTCAATATCCATATCAACAGAAATGATTTCAAGCTCAACAGAGTAGCGGTCGCCCTTAGGGTTATCCCAGTGCGCTAACGCGTTGAAACTGTTATCGATCATTTGTAGTGCATTGCGTAAGTTCGCTTGACGGCTGTCACCGCGAGCCAGGTTAGCAAAGTTGGTAGTGATACGCGTGCTGTCTGCAGGCTGGTAGTTTTCGTCGAGGCTAATGCTCTTAATCGTAAAATTAAATTCTTTATTCATGCTGATTTGGTATCCCAATTTTTTTCTGATTCTCTCGGTCTTTAGTATTAAAACGGCTTTTATTTTTTGCTTGTGACCGGATTAAGAATCGAAGGCTATGCTGTCTGAAATTAATGCTTAGTAGAATTAATGTCGTATAAAGTTAATCGCTTAAGGTTTTTATACGTTGATAGGTTGACCATTAACAATGGTATTACTTCACATTCAACATGAGGAATATTCATGATCTATTCTGTTTGAATATTTTAGTCGGTGTCAGTTATATTAATTAGCTTGATGGAAATATAACCGCATTAATAGTGTGTTATTTAAGACGATTAATTTAATTAAGAGATGGATGAAATGAGTGAATTGCTGTTGTTGATTTTCTACTGTGCGTTACTGGGCAGTGGTGTTGGGTTTCTAGCCGGTTTGTTAGGTATTGGCGGAGGGCTGATCATTGTTCCTGTGTTAAGCAGCATTTTACTGTATTTAGAAGTTCTACCATCCGACCAAGTTGTTGTCGCGGCGATTGCTACCTCGTTGGCATCGATACTGTTCACTTCAACATCTTCTGCACTCGCTCACCACAAGAATGGCAAAGTGCCTTGGGATCTGGCGCCTTGGATCATGCTCGGTGTTGCTCTGGGTGCATTGGTTAGTGGTTTTATGGCGGCGTTGTTACCGGAAAAAGTCGTTCGTATTGTGTTTGCTGTGAGTGTGGTTCTTATTGCGATCAAGATGTTCTTAAGCAGCAAAAATGATGCGCCTAAGGAACGAAAACTGCCGAACAAAGGTGTGCTCACTGTGCTGACAACCATTACGGGTGGCTTATCTGCCATGATAGGTATTGGTGGCGGAGCATTGCTGGTTCCGCTATTAACGTTCTTCTCTGTCGATATGAAAAAGGCCATCGGTTGTGCCTCGGCTTGTGGCATTGTGATCGCGTTGTTTGGCTCGATAGGTTACATCAGTTCAGGTAGCAGCCACTTTGCTCTATCAGACGGTTTTGCTGGCTTTGTTTATCTGCCTGCGCTGTTGGGTATTGTGTGCACGTCTTGGTTTACGGCTCCGTTAGGCGCAAAAGCCACCAACCATTTACCGGTTCCAACGATTAAGAAAATCTTCTCAGTACTGCTGGTGGTTATCGCAGCAAGCATGGTTGCTCGTTAATAAAAGATCGTTCAAGTGTGAATATACAGAACAAAAACGAATAAATTGATCAACCATCAATAATTAGAAAAGGGCAGTTTCATAACTGCTCTTTTTTTGTTTATCGGTCTATGCTTATACAGCTATGTACATGAGTATATTGATAAAACCGTTTAGTTATGAACAGTTCACCGCTATAGCTAAATGTATTTTGTTTGATTCAACGGAATGCTATCAATGAGTGATTTATGGATCCTTTAACGCAGGGCGTGTTAGGCGCTTCTTTGTCACAATCGGCCAGCAAAAAACAACATTTGGTTGTTGCTGGGGTATTAGGGCTGCTCTCCGGGTTAGCACCAGATTTGGATGCACTGATTAAGTCTCAAAGTGACCCTTTGTTGGCTTTGGAATTTCATCGACAATTTACCCATTCACTCTTCTTTATTCCCATTGGCAGTTTGATCTGCGCTTTGGTTCTGCATCACCTGATTGCAAAAAAACGTGGGCTTTCTTTCAAACAAAGTTGGCTGTTTTGTGCTCTGGGCTATGGTACTCATGCACTGTTAGACGCTTGTACCACCTATGGCACGCAGTTACTTTGGCCTTTCACCAACGCGCGTTTTTCTTGGAATACCATATCAATCATCGATCCTGTTTATACGCTTCCCATTCTAGTGTTGCTTGTGTTTGCGACGTTAAAACGAGCGCCTTGGCTAGCGCGTGTTGCGTTTACTTGGGCGCTAATTTATCCAACATTAGGGATGATTCAGCGAGACAGGGCAGAGGCGATTGGGTGGCAATTAGCGCAAGAAAGGCAACACACACCGATTCGATTAGAGGCAAAACCAAGCTTTGCGAATATCTTGGTTTGGAAAGTGGTGTACGAAACAGAGGCTCATTACCATGTAGACGCAGTGCGGGTTGGCACATCGGTAAGCACGTATCCCGGAGAGTCGATTGCGAAGCTGAATGTTAGCCGGGATTTACCTTGGCTTGACCCGGACTCTCAACAAGCCGAAGACATAGAACGTTTCCGCTGGTTTTCAAATGGTTATATCGCTCAGGACCCAACAGACGAGCTGCGTATTATCGATGTCCGATATTCAATTGTACCAAATCAAATGAAAGCACTATGGAGCATCAAGCTATCAAAAGCAGTTGATGCAAACGCGCATGTAAAATACGAAACTCATAGAGACAACACGCCAGAGTCGAGACAGATCTTCTTCGGTATGCTCACTGGCGATAAATGAGCTAGTTTTAAACTGATCTGCACCGTCAATACTGGATGCTACGTTAAGCGACTTTCCATACGTTTAGTTATCTCTGAATTGTTAATTTAGGGGAAGCTATAGCTCATTTATGCCCCATTGTGTGTTCACTTCGATGAGTGAACTACATCGGCAATCTATTTTTACAATACATAAACTAATGGTTAGGAAAAGGCCCGACACATTTTCTTTCTTCACTCTAGGTAGTCAGCATATTTAGATAGTATGGACAATAGGATAGAGTCAGACCATACTCCAGTCAAAAAGCTCATCGAAGCGATTCAAGATCTTTAAAGGTTACGGAGACTGAATAAGAGTCAATTTGATTGTTGGTTACTCTGTGACCGGGGGGAGGTGAGAGTGCACGAGGGGTCAGCGTTTTTGAATGAACTCTTCAATACCTTTACAGTTGAAGTATAAAATGAGGCGGCCAAATAGCCGCCCCAGACACACCATCTGACTTGTTTATCCACTCATTCCTTTAAGCCAAAAATTAATTCAATTTCATCATCAAGTCTTCTGCCCGTTGGTATAAAACCAAGCTTTTGATAAATAGAGAGCGCATTGCCTTTTTCTTTATCCATCGTGGTCAGGGAGACGCCTTTTAAACCGGTAATGGAAGCGTATTTCTTACTGAAGTTAATCGCTTGACTCCCCAATCCTTTTCCTTGGAAACGATGGTCAATCATGACGCGCCACACGTACAAATGATCCTTTTGAAAGTGATCATCGAACTTGTCGAGTAGTCTTGGATCGATAAGAGAGATGAGCCCTGCTGGCTTGTCGTCTAAATAAATGCCGTAACTGACGCTATCGTCGTTGAAACTCGCCTCTGCAAGCCATTCTGCGTTGTTAGCAATGAGTTGTTTTTGAGACTCTTCCACTGAGAGATCAATAATGTCATTGATAATGGTATTGTTTATTTTTAAAAAGCTAATTTTATTCATGCTTATTTACCTTGGGTAGGTGTTTCATTAAAAGTAACTGGCCAATGTAAGGATCTTGATAAGCTAATCTTGAGTTATCAAAATGGTAATGTCGCTTTTGCTCCTGTCTTTTAACATAGACTCTTCAAGTATCTTATAGATCTCTTTATCTGGCGCATATTAGAACGCGCCAATTTTTTTAATTAAGGTATATGTATGTCTTAATTAAAAACGATGATGGAAGTTATTGTTTCCTTTTTGCCTGCCCCCATGACAGAAATATTAGTTCCAAGCGTTGCCCACGATGATTCAAAAATAGGGTACGTATAGTATTTTTACAATAGTGCCGTCACAAAACCCAAAACAAACTCCCTGATAGAATGCTGACGAGTGTGATTAAAGATAACTTTAATGTGTTCTCAGCCAGCTACATTTTGTATATCACTTATCAGCTAAAATGGTGGCCAATATCTTTTCGCCTTTGCATTCAACACTGACGTTCATTCCATTGACGAGTGCTCTCTCATTAGGCGCACTTGCTCTCATATCGAGTCCACTTGTTTAAATTTGGACAACTAGTTCGGTAAGCGTTAAAGAAAGAGTGCTGGTTACCCTGAAGTTTTAGTGTAGGCCACATCTTGATGTTATCGAAGATGGCCAATCGCAATGCAAAAATAGACACAGCCCTGGAATATTGAAGCTAATGTTATCGAAAGCTTTTCTGCACTATTTTTTTAGTTTGCGTAATTGGTGTAGCCAAACTTAACACCAATGATACGAACCGCCATATAAGTTTTAACTCATACCATTTGACGTATTATTGCGGAATCTTTTGTCTATGACAGTATGACTTTGTAAGTAAAATCATTACATAATGAAAGCGTATTTATTAAGTTGCCAGTTCAAACCTTGATGTATTTTTTTCATAAAGTTCAACGTTAATGTCGGTTTTATCTAATAGTCATAAGATGTTGCTCCTAATGAATTGATAGCAGCGTAGCTTCTTACGTCTAAAGCGGGACTGTATTGGATAAACCTGTGATAAAAATACAACGATTCACAAAAATGCTGTGCTTGGCCGACATATCACTCAGATTGACATCACTCATGGAAGTTGATTAAACGACTTTATATACTTGTAGTAATTCATTGTTTACTAAATTAGTAAAATCACTGACACGCTTTTGTCCATTTCCTTCCAACTACAATCGTGATGACCAAATTAAAAAGGAGGTCATCATGGTAGTTTTCAACAAAACGAAACGAAGTGGTGTCAAAAAGCCTTTTCGGCT
>NZ_JBFRMM010000035.1:0-2960 GCF_041470465.1 Vibrio sp. 10N.261.55.F4
CTTACACACCCTGCCTATCAACGTCGTAGTCTACGACAACCCTTTAGGACACTTATAGTGCCAGGGAAAACTCATCTCAAGGCTCGCTTCCCGCTTAGATGCTTTCAGCGGTTATCGATTCCGAACTTAGCTACCGGGCAATGCCATTGGCATGACAACCCGAACACCAGAGGTTCGTCCACTCCGGTCCTCTCGTACTAGGAGCAGCCCCTTTCAATTTTCCAACGCCCACGGCAGATAGGGACCGAACTGTCTCACGACGTTCTAAACCCAGCTCGCGTACCACTTTAAATGGCGAACAGCCATACCCTTGGGACCGACTTCAGCCCCAGGATGTGATGAGCCGACATCGAGGTGCCAAACACCGCCGTCGATATGAACTCTTGGGCGGTATCAGCCTGTTATCCCCGGAGTACCTTTTATCCGTTGAGCGATGGCCCTTCCATTCAGAACCACCGGATCACTATGACCTGCTTTCGCACCTGCTCGAATTGTCATTCTCGCAGTCAAGCGGGCTTATGCCATTGCACTAACCACACGATGTCCAACCGTGTTTAGCCCACCTTCGTGCTCCTCCGTTACTCTTTGGGAGGAGACCGCCCCAGTCAAACTACCCACCAGGCACTGTCCGTAATCCCGATTCAGGGACCAACGTTAGAACATCAAAACTACAAGGGTGGTATTTCAAGGACGACTCCACCACATCTAGCGACGCGGTTTCAAAGTCTCCCACCTATCCTACACATGTAGGTTCAATGTTCAGTGCCAAGCTGTAGTAAAGGTTCACGGGGTCTTTCCGTCTAGCCGCGGGTACACTGCATCTTCACAGCGATTTCAATTTCACTGAGTCTCGGGTGGAGACAGCGTGGCCATCATTACGCCATTCGTGCAGGTCGGAACTTACCCGACAAGGAATTTCGCTACCTTAGGACCGTTATAGTTACGGCCGCCGTTTACCGGGGCTTCGATCAAGAGCTTCGACCGAAGTCTAACCCCATCAATTAACCTTCCGGCACCGGGCAGGCGTCACACCGTATACGTCATCTTACGATTTTGCACAGTGCTGTGTTTTTAATAAACAGTTGCAGCCACCTGGTATCTGCGACTCTCGTCTGCTCCATCCGCAAGGGACTTCACTGATAAGAGCGTACCTTCTCCCGAAGTTACGGTACCATTTTGCCTAGTTCCTTCACCCGAGTTCTCTCAAGCGCCTTGGTATTCTCTACCCGACCACCTGTGTCGGTTTGGGGTACGATTCCTTACAATCTGAAGCTTAGAGGCTTTTCCTGGAAGCATGGCATCAATGACTTCACTACCGTAGTAGCTCGACATCGTATCTCAGCGTTAATAGCGGTCCGGATTTACCTAAACCACCCGCCTACGTACTTGAACCTGGACAACCGTCGCCAGGCCCACCTAGCCTTCTCCGTCCCCCCATCGCAATTGTAAGAAGTACGGGAATATTAACCCGTTTCCCATCGACTACGCCTTTCGGCCTCGCCTTAGGAGTCGACTTACCCTGCCCCGATTAACGTTGGACAGGAACCCTTGGTCTTCCGGCGAGGGAGTTTTTCACTCCCTTTATCGTTACTCATGTCAGCATTCGCACTTCTGATACCTCCAGCAGCCCTTACAGACCACCTTCAACGGCTTACAGAACGCTCCCCTACCCCACATACCCTAAGGTACGTAGCCGCAGCTTCGGTGTATAGCTTAGCCCCGTTACATCTTCCGCGCAGGCCGACTCGACCAGTGAGCTATTACGCTTTCTTTAAATGATGGCTGCTTCTAAGCCAACATCCTGGCTGTCTGAGCCTTCCCACATCGTTTCCCACTTAGCTATACTTTGGGACCTTAGCTGGCGGTCTGGGTTGTTTCCCTCTCCACGACGGACGTTAGCACCCGCCGTGTGTCTCCCGGATAGTACTTACTGGTATTCGGAGTTTGCAAAGGGTTGGTAAGTCGGGATGACCCCCTAGCCTTAACAGTGCTCTACCCCCAGTAGTATTCGTCCGAGGCGCTACCTAAATAGCTTTCGGGGAGAACCAGCTATCTCCAGGTTTGATTGGCCTTTCACCCCTAGCCACAAGTCATCCGCTAATTTTTCAACATTAGTCGGTTCGGTCCTCCAGTTGATGTTACTCAACCTTCAACCTGCCCATGGCTAGATCACCTGGTTTCGGGTCTAATCCTAGCAACTGTACGCCCAGTTAAGACTCGGTTTCCCTACGGCTCCCCTAAACGGTTAACCTTGCTACTAAAATTAAGTCGCTGACCCATTATACAAAAGGTACGCAGTCACACCACGAAGGTGCTCCTACTGCTTGTACGTACACGGTTTCAGGTTCTATTTCACTCCCCTCACAGGGGTTCTTTTCGCCTTTCCCTCACGGTACTGGTTCACTATCGGTCAGTCAGTAGTATTTAGCCTTGGAGGATGGTCCCCCCATATTCAGACAGGATATCACGTGTCCCGCCCTACTCGTTTTCACTGATTATGATGTGTCGGTTACGGGGCTATCACCCTTTACTGCGAGACTTTCCAGACTCTTCACCTGCATCATTAAAAGCTTAAGGGCTAATCCAATTTCGCTCGCCGCTACTTTCGGAATCTCGGTTGATTTCTCTTCCTCGGGGTACTTAGATGTTTCAGTTCCCCCGGTTTGCCTCCTGTTGCTATGTATTCACAACAGGATACTTACTTATGTAAGTGGGTTTCCCCATTCAGGAATCCCAGACTCAAAAGGTTATTACTACCTAATCTGGGCTTATCGCAAGTTATTACGCCTTTCATCGCCTCTGACTGCCAAGGCATCCACCGTGTACGCTTAGTCACTTAACCATACAACCCGAAAGGGTTTCTATTTGCTTTCACTTTAAAAAGTGAAGACAAATAAGCGTATGGCAACTAACCAAGGTTTTTGGTTGTCATCAAGAAGGGTTAATTCTCAATGACTGTT
>NZ_JBFRMM010000036.1:0-141711 GCF_041470465.1 Vibrio sp. 10N.261.55.F4
TGGCTAAATATCTGCTGTTAAAAAACAGTATATGATCACACCTAAATCTGATCATCAAATCGATCTTGAATGTATTGAATTTGTTGTGACTTCAGTGTACAAATTAGTGGAAACATCACTTCACGCTACCCCTTATTCCATATGGGTTTTTCATGATCTTGCCCTGATGTCCAACCTTTAGGTTTGCCATTCATTCGAATTTGGGTACGCTACCGCCCCTAGGTTTAGCTCCTAAAGGCAAGATGGTGCTACTTTTATGCAGTTCCATACGGTTCTAATTAGCATTCTAATGTCAATTTTAGCAACATATGTGTGTATTAACCAGCGTATTCCTTTGTCTAACTTACCAGCCTGTGACCACTTACTCACCCAACGAAAACATTGTTCGTTTCGCAAGTACTAGGGGCCTATGAAGTAGCGATTTTTTTGTGCTGTAGTGCAGTAGCGTTTTTCTATATCAATAAATGTTGCCGTTTCGGTACAGCTATTCGAAGCTTTGGTTATTGTTTACCAAAAATAACACTTTGATTTCTTTACATGCTAGTCCGTGTAGGTAGTGGCTCAGCTGCAAGGCTAAGAACTCGCAGATGCGCGCTTCCACTCGCGCTATCTCCTTTTCTAAAATCGTTAATTTCTCTTCCATTGTCAGTTTTTATGTTGGTATCGCCCTTGCTCCAAAAAAGCTTTCTTTTGAAATAAGTCTTTGCTCAATCTTAGTCACGAGTTCTCATTGCTTAGCATCCTCACCAATCGGCTTGGATTGACTTTGAGCCTTGATACGCACTTCAAGCGGGTTGGCTTTAAATTCCGCTAAGGCTGAGTAACGAGCATGGGTTGTTGAGGGTTCATAAGCTAAG
This sequence comes from Vibrio sp. 10N.261.55.F4, assembly GCF_041470465.1. Taxonomy (NCBI): domain Bacteria; kingdom Pseudomonadati; phylum Pseudomonadota; class Gammaproteobacteria; order Vibrionales; family Vibrionaceae; genus Vibrio; species Vibrio sp. 10N.261.55.F4. The sequence continues at coordinate 858 of NZ_JBFRMM010000036.1, forward strand.
TGGCCCGTACCACTTGTTCAGATGATATTGCTTATTTGGACTTTATCGCTCGCACGGCTTGTTTGGGCTTCGCTGTTGTTCTTGATTTAGCTGCCTTTGTTGATTCTGAAGCTCTTGTTGGTGTAGATACCCTTTCTGGTTTACATGTCCTTGTTTGTTTAGAGAGTGGCTATGAAACTGGCTTTACGGCTTCTACGTAGCAAGCCGTTCACGAAGTGGGGTATCACTTTGTTAATCGTCGCAATGGGGAAGTCGAACTTGGTAGGTTGTTGTCGCAAACCGGCACGCATGTGAAAGGACGAAGAGCAGAAGGAGGAGGGATTAGAATGAACGGAATACGAAGTATCAAGAAAGAGAGGTAACGCTGAGTTCCACTACACCCTTCCTCTGTATTCTCCTACCCTTTCTCGCTATACTCCCGATCTATAGTTTTTCGCCCAATAACGAATAAGAGTTCAAGACATGCAAGAGTTAGTTCCATTTGTTCAAGAGAATATGATTTTAGCCATCGTATGGATCGGCTTGGTTGTTGCCATCATTGCGAACGTTATCAAGACATCAAGCGCAGCCTACAAAGAGATCACGGCAGCGCAAACCACACACATGATTAACCGTGAAAACGGTATTGTGGTTGATATTCGTACTAAGGATGAGTTCAAAAAGGGCCATATTACGGACGCAGTTCACATTTTGCCGTCAGATATCAAAGCAAATAGCTTTGGTAGCCTTGAAAGCCAAAAAGCAGACCCAATCATCGTAGTATGCAAGACAGGTCAAACCGCTCAAGAAAGCGCGAACTTGCTGGTTAAAGCAGGTTTCGAAAACGTAAGCGTACTGAAAAGCGGCTTAGTGGCTTGGAGCGAAGCTAACCTTCCTTTAGTTAAAGGTAAGAAATAGGTTAAAGGCAAGAAGCGGCTGACCGATAAACTAACTTTCAGGCTCTGTTCGATAAATACAATGAACAGAGTCTAATTTAAAATTTTTAAGGACAAGAAAATGGCTGAAGCAGCACAACAAGACGCACAACAAAACTTCGCAATCCAACGTATCTTCCTAAAAGACGTATCTTTCGAAGCGCCAAACTCTCCAGACATGTTTCAAAAAGAGTGGAACCCAGATGTAAAACTGGATCTAGACACTCAAAGCCGTGAACTTGGCGAAGGTGTTTACGAAGTCATCCTACGTCTAACGGTTACGGTTAAGAACGCAGAAGACACTGCATTCCTTTGTGAAGTTCAACAAGGCGGTATCTTCTCTGCTAGCGAAATGGAAGCTGGCCAACTGGCTCATTGCCTAGGTGCATTCTGCCCGAACATCCTGTTCCCATACGCTCGTGAAACGATTTCTAGCCTAGTGGTTAAAGGTACGTTCCCACAACTGAACCTAGCACCTGTAAACTTCGATGCTTTGTTCATGAACTACCTACAGAACCAAGCTCAACAAGCTGAAGGCGAGCAGGCTTAAGTCTCAAAGTAGAACTTAATCCTAACGTTTCAAACGCTAGTTAACTCTTAAATGCACATCGTAACTTCTGCGATGTGCATTTTTTCTTTACACTGTACTAAGATAGAAAGCCTTCTGATTATTAGGAAGCTTTTCCAGAATTCTTCGATTTCCCTCATTATTTTTAGGTGGAAGCATGACAGACACAACTCGCCCGACTAACACGGCAGACGCTTACGGCAAAGAAATCGCCATGACTGTCATTGGCGCTGGTTCTTACGGAACCTCTTTAGCGATATCTCTAGCGCGTAACGGTGCCAATGTTGTTCTTTGGGGACACGACCCTGTTCATATGGCTCGTCTTGAATCTGAGCGTGCTAATAATGAGTTCCTGCCAAATATCGACTTTCCAGAAAGCCTAATCATCGAATCCGATCTTGAGAAAGCAGTAACAGCAAGTCGTGACCTTCTCGTTGTTGTGCCTAGCCACGTATTTGGTATTGTTCTAAACAGCCTGAAACCTTACTTAGGTACGGATTCTCGCATCTGTTGGGCGACCAAAGGCCTAGAGCCAGAAACAGGTCGTTTACTTAAAGATGTCGCACATGATGTGCTTGGTAATGGGTATTCGTTAGCGGTTCTATCAGGGCCTACTTTTGCCAAAGAGTTAGCGATGGGCATGCCAACGGCTATCTCTGTCGCTTCACCAGATGAAGTATTCTTAGAAGAGCTGCAAGAGAAGATCCACTGCGGTAAAACATTCCGCGTATACGCAAACTCAGATTTCATCGGCATGCAACTTGGCGGCGCGGTGAAAAATGTTATCGCAATTGGCGCAGGCATGTCGGATGGCATTGGTTTTGGTGCCAATGCTCGTACTGCACTGATCACGCGTGGTTTAGCTGAAATGAGTCGCTTAGGCGCTGCACTGGGTGCACAACCCGAAACCTTTATGGGTATGGCAGGGCTGGGCGATCTAGTACTAACCTGTACTGATAACCAATCACGTAACCGTCGTTTTGGATTGGCTTTAGGTTCAGGTAAAGACGTCGATACTGCACAAGAAGAGATCGGCCAAGTGGTCGAAGGCTATCGCAACACTAAAGAAGTTTGGTTACTATCCGAACGTATGGGTGTTGAGATGCCAATTGTTGAACAAATCTATCAAGTGCTGTATCAAGGGAAAGATGCCCACTTAGCGGCACAAGATCTGCTTGCTCGAGACAAGAAGTCAGAGCGATAACATCGCTTATTAAGTCGTGGAATGAAATAGATAAAATGGATGGAAAAATGAAACACTGTGAACAGCAAAAGGTTTGGCAATGCATTGTGAAGGAAGCTCGACAGCAGTCAGAGCAAGAACCTATGCTTGCGAGTTTTTACCATGCCACCATTATCAACCACGAAAGCTTAGGCGCTGCATTAAGTTATATCCTAGCCAATAAGCTAAAGACGGCTTCAATGCCCGCAATGGCGGTGCGTGAGGTGGTTGAACAAGCATTCAAGCAAGATCAATCGATTATTGATGCGGCTGCTTGTGATATCTGCGCGACGGTAAATCGAGATCCTGCGGTCGAGATGTACTCGATGCCTTTGCTTTATCTGAAAGGCTACCACGCTTTGCAAGGTTACCGAGTGGCTAACTGGCTATGGAAGCAAGGGCGTATTGCACTTGCTACTTACCTACAGAACCAAATTTCGGTTGCTTGCCAAGTGGATATTCACCCAGCCGCTCGTATCGGTAAAGCGATCATGCTCGACCACGCCACCGGTATCGTGATTGGTGAAACAGCCGTAGTTGAAAATGATGTATCTATCCTTCAAGACGTGACTTTAGGTGGTACGGGTAAAGAAGGTGGCGATCGTCACCCTAAAATCCGCGAAGGTGTAATGATCGGTGCCGGCGCTAAAATACTTGGCAATATTGAAGTGGGTGAAGGCGCGAAAATTGGTTCTTGCTCAGTGGTTCTTCAAGCCGTTCCGCCTCATACGACTGTCGCTGGTGTTCCTGCAAAAATTGTTGGAAAGCCGAAAACTGATAAGCCATCTTTAGACATGGATCAGGGGTTTAACGGTCGCTCTCAGAACTTCATCCATGGTGATGGGATTTAAGAGCAGATTCGGGATCCGACGAATAGCCGATAGCCGAGATGCGAAAAGACTCGCAGCAGATGCTGATTATTAATAAGAGCAAAATGACGATAATGATGAAACCCGTTCAATCAATGAGCACTGTTCTTTTGATATCTGCCAGCCTTGGTGTTGCTCTTTTGTCTTCATCATCATTTGCTGCATCTCAGGGGGAACTGAAAGGCGTATCGAGTGAAATATCTCGCCAACAAAAAAACCTGTCCTCACAACAGAAAAAACTCGATAGCCTACAAGCAAGCCTCAAGAAACAAGAGCTATCCATCGCTTCACTTGAAAAAGCGATTCTAGACAGTAAAAAGCAGCTCAATACGGCTAATGCAAATATTGCTAACTTAGACACCAAGATTAAAGCGCTTACGGCTCAGAAAAAAGTCCATACCGATAAATTAGAGCAACTGATTCAGACATACTACATGACAAGTCGAGCTAAAGCTTCTTCTCACATCCTCAACACAGGTGTGGAAGAAGATCGCATCAGTCATTATTACCAGCACCTTGCCAAAGCTCGCTCCGCAACCATTAAAACGATTGAACAGACGCAACTTGAATTAGAAGAAAGCCACAAACAGCGTCAACTCGAGCAAGAACAAATCGCAACATTGTTAAAACAGCAAACCACTAAGCGTGACAAGTTGTCTCAGACTCAAACACAACGTAAGAAAACCGTTGGCAGTATTAAGAAGAATATTTCTGGCGACAAAAATTACTTGGCTGAACTTCAGCGAAATGAAACTCGCCTGAAAGCTGAAATAGCAAAAGCAGAAAAAGCGGCTCGAGAACGACGTAATGCAGTCCCGATGGATGGCCTAGCAAAACGTAAAGGTAAGCTACCTTGGCCGATCAAAGATAAAGTTCTACATAACTACGGTTCACGTCAAACGGGGCAAATTAACTGGAAAGGCATGGTGATCAACGCCAAGTACGGTCAGCAGGTTAAATCCGTTTACTCAGGTACGGTGGTATTTGCCGAGTATCTGCGAGGCTATGGTTTAGTGGTTCTTCTCGATCATGGTAAAGGTGATATGACGCTCTATGGCTTTAACCAAGCACTACTGAAGAAAGAAGGTGACAAGGTTAAAGCTGGCGAAGCGATTGCGCTTGCTGGTGACACTGGCGGCCAAACGCGCCCTTCACTGTACTTTGAGATTCGCAGAAACAGCCAAGCCCAAAACCCGAAGAGTTGGTTAGTTCGATAAAGAGCAGATACGGGATGCGAGTATCTTTCTTCGAATCCCGTATACCGCTTACTCGTCTCTTTCTATTTAGAGTTCAACGCCCTTACACCATCTTCCAATAATGTCAGCTGCTCAAAACCTTGAGCTGTCGCAATCGGTTTAACCGTCGCGATCATCTGCAGCATTCCTTGATGAACCACTTGCTCGGTAATTTGAGCTTTTGGAGACATCGCAGACTGATACGCCAACCAACCCGATGCGATCAAGTGAAGAGAAGTGACCATCGATTTCATTTCCGTATCCGTTGCTTTGAGCAGGTTCAACTCAACGAAGGCTCGCATGATATCGACAAGATTCGTTTGCAGCTTTTCTTGTACGGCCATGTAATCAAGGTGGAGTTTTTCATCACGTGACAATATTTCAGGCAGATTCGCATAGAAGAATCGGTACTTCCACATCAGTGTGAAGATAGAATCTAAGTAAGTCTTTAGTAACGTCAGGCTTTCTTGTTGGCCTTGAATCGGTGTGAACCTTTCAAGTAACTCTGTCGAATAGAGAGTAAAGATGTCACGGACAATTTCTTGCTTGTTGCGGAAATGGTAGTAGAGGTTACCAGGGCTAATCTCGATATGCTCAGCAATATGATTGGTCGTAATACTACGCTCACCGTGCTCATTAAAAAGCTCTAGAGCAGCGTAAACAATCTTGTCACGTGTTTTCATTAGTTATTAGTATCCCTATCCGTTTAGAGGTTCAGTATATCGCCACTAAACGGATAGATCGAGCTGTTAACATCTGGTCTAATTAGCATTAGCTAAAATAGAGCCGAATCAATCACTGCCAAACAGATCTCGTGTGTACACCTTATCTGCAACGTCTGCGATTTCTTCCACCATTCTGTTAGATACAATCACATCCGATACAGCTTTGAACTCTTCTAGGTCAGAATAAACCTTCGAGTTAAAGAAATGCTCTTCCTCTAACACAGGTTCGAATACGACCACTTCGATACCCTTAGCTTTCAAACGCTTCATTATCCCTTGAATCGACGATGCTCGAAAGTTGTCGGAGCCAGCCTTCATGATCAAACGATAAATACCGACAATTTTAGGCGAGCGCTTAATAATTGAATCCGCAATGAAGTCCTTACGAGTACGGTTAGCATCGACAATGGCACCCACAATATTGTTAGGTACATCTTGATAGTTTGCTAATAGTTGCTTGGTGTCTTTTGGTAAGCAGTAACCACCGTAACCAAATGAAGGGTTGTTGTAATGATTGCCGATACGAGGGTCTAAGCCAACACCTTCTATGATCTGACGAGAATCCAAGCCATGCGCTTCCGCGTAAGAATCGAGCTCATTGAAATAAGAAACACGCATCGCTAAGTAGGTATTTGAGAACAGTTTTACTGCTTCGGCTTCCGTTGAGTTAGTAAACAAAACATCGATACTCTCTTTTTCTGCGCCTTCAACCAGCAGATTCGCAAACACTTTAGCGCGTTCAGAGCACTCACCAACGATAATACGTGATGGGTGTAGGTTATCGTACAGGGCCTTGCCTTCACGCAAAAACTCCGGTGAGAACATGACGTTTTCGCAGTTCAGCTCTTGCTTAATACGCTCGGTATAGCCAACCGGCACCGTTGATTTAATAACCATCACCGCATCAGGATTGATCTCCATGACGTCTTTGATGACAGATTCTACAGAGCTGGTATCAAAATAATTGTTTTTAGGGTCATAATCGGTAGGTGTAGCAATGATGACAAATTCAGCATTTTTGTAAGCGGCTTTATCCGTTGTTGCCATGAAGTTCAGCGTCTTATTTGATAGAAAGTGCTCAATCTCATTGTCTACAATCGGTGACTGCTTATTGTTTAGCATTGCCACTTTTTCATCGATGATATCTACCGCAATGACTTCATGATGTTGTGCCAAAAGCATAGCGTTTGATAGACCCACATACCCTGTACCGGCTACTGCAATCTTCATGATAATACCTATAGTTTTGAGTAATTAACTCAACATAATTTATAACTTAGCTTGCCGTATCATACTCTGGTTGGGGAATTATTCCACTAGCCCGCTTTATCCATTCCTTGCTATACTCGTGACAGTTTTGTATTCAAAAGAGTTAGAAAATTATGATTATCGTAACGGGTGGTGCTGGCATGATTGGCAGCAATATTGTTAAGGCGCTTAATGAAGCGGGCCACAACGATATTCTAGTCGTCGACAACTTAAAAGATGGTAAGAAATTTAAGAACCTTGTAGACCTAGACATCACGGATTACATGGATCGTGATGACTTCCTAACTCAAGTCATGGCCGGTGATGATTTTGGTCATATTGAAGCTGTTTTCCATGAAGGAGCATGCTCTGCTACCACTGAGTGGGATGGCAAATACATGATGCTCAACAACTATGAATACTCAAAAGAGCTACTTCATTACTGTGTTGAGCGTGAAATTCCTTTCTTGTATGCCTCTTCAGCTGCAACTTACGGTGAGACCGACACTTTCATCGAAGAGCGAGAGTACGAAGGTGCATTGAATGTCTACGGCTATTCAAAACAACAATTTGATAACTACGTTCGTCGCTTAACCGCGGATGCAGCAGCACACAACGAAACGCTTTCGCAAATCGTAGGGTTTCGTTACTTCAATGTTTATGGTCCACGCGAGCAACACAAAGGCAGCATGGCCTCTGTCGCTTTCCACCTAAACAACCAAATGAATGCCGGTGAAAACCCGAAATTGTTCGCAGGTAGCGAAACCTTTAAGCGTGATTTTGTGTATGTAGGTGATGTTGCGGCTGTAAACTTGTGGTTCTTAGAGAATGGGGTATCAGGCCTCTTTAATCTAGGTACTGGCAATGCTGAGTCGTTTGAAGAAGTCGCCAAGGCAGTTATCAAGCACCATGGTAAAGGCGAAATCGAAACGATTCCTTTCCCTGAGCATTTAAAAGGTGCTTACCAAGAATTCACTCAAGCAGACTTAACTAAACTTCGCGGTACAGGTTGCGATATCGAGTTTAAAGCAGTAGCCGATGGCGTTGCTGAGTACATGAAGATCGTAAACGCTTAACGGTATATTTCAGATTAGGACCAATAATACACCCTACTTTTAGCGTGTATTATTGGGAATGTCTAACGAATATAATCATTCCCAGAGTGACCGATATTAAGTTAACTCTCTGATTTAAATAATGTAGTGAATGAATGACCACACAACGCAATGATTTTGATCCAAAAGCTTACAATCCTGAGTTTGAATGGGGTTTTCTAGCACCTAAATACTGGGGAACTTGGATTGCTGTTTTGTTATCGTCTTTAGTCTGCTTCTTACCTAATAGCATTCGTTTAGCATTAGCTAAGTTTATGGCTAAGCAAGCTGTAAAAATTAAGAATAAGGCTAACCGCCGGGCTCGAGTGAACCTTGAGATGTGTTTCCCTGAGCAATCAATCGAAGAGCGCGAAGAAACTCTCTATCAGTCATACGTTACTTCCATCTCATTTTTGATGGGATTTGCTTCACTGACACTCAAGAGTAAAACTTGGCTAGAGAATAACACTGCGATAAACGGCCTAAGCAACCTAACCGATATTATAGACAGTGGCGAGAATGTGATCTTGCTGGTGCCACACACATGGGCTATCGATATCCCAGCGGTATTATTAGCTTCACGCAATTTACCTGTATCTGCGATGGCGAAAGCACAAAAAAACAAACTCAGTGACTGGCTAATGCACCGACAGCGCGTGCAATACGGCGGTCGTGTTTATGATCGCAGCGGTGGTATCAAACCTTTCATCAAGTCGGTACGTGATGGGTACCTGGGTTACTACCTCCCTGATGAAGATCTTGGCCGTGAGCACAGTGTCTTCGTTGACTTTTTCGCGACTCAAAAAGCAACTATCTCAGGCCTTGGTCGCCTATCAAAACTAAGTAAAGCTAAAATTGTGCCCTTGTTTGCTCAATACGATAGCAGTACAGGCCAATACGCCTTGGACTTCTACCCTGCTCTACCCTTCCCAACAGGAAGCGAAGAACAGGATGCTCGTATGATGAATCAATGTATTGAAGACTACGTAAGCAAAAACCCAGAGCAATATATGTGGATCTTAAGACTGCTTAAGACTCGCCCTGATAGCAATATAAATCCTTATAGTGGTTAGCATTACATTAAACAGTATGAATATTATTAACAGAAAGCAGATTTATACAGCAATCTTACTATTACCTTACTTTTTTGCTGTTACAGGCATGTTAGTTTTAGATAGTGGTGATAAGAAAATGATCCCACTATTTTTGATTAGTATCATCGGCAGTATATTAGTATTTAAAAAAGAAACTATATTAAATAACATACAGAGCCAGTTTGTGTGGTTAATTGGCATTTCATGTATATATACTATCTTTAGCTATTATTATCACGGATCCAGTTCTAGAGAGCTAAGAGCACTGATTGGACTTACTCTTTTCCTTATAGCTTTTCCATACCATATACTTACTCAAAAAGTAATTCAATGGGTAGTTTTGATCGGTAGTTTGGCAATATTTGTCAATAGCGTCTATTTCAATGTTTATATCTGTACAGGGCGTAATGCTGGTTATATAAATCCGATACCTTACTCAACTGCATGCGCATTGATATCCATAATCGCGTTTTCTTTATTGCTAGGTAATTCTCCTTTAAAGGGTAAAACCCTTCCTTTGGTCGCTTTTCTGCTGTCGTTACCTCCTATAATCCTAAGTGAAACTAGAGGGATTTGGTTGGCGTTTACTTTAAGTATCTTTATTATAATCGCAGTTAAATGTATTAAAAATCCTCCTTCGAGAAAATATATACTATTTACACTTATACTCACAGCCATTCTAACTTCTACTGGCGCCTTCTTATTTAAAGATAAAATAAATGAGAGATATAACCAAACCATCTATGAAGTCAAAAAGATTCAATCAGGCGATTATAGTACATCCGTTGGGCTTAGATTACAAATGTGGATGTTAGCTCCGGAATTAATAAAACAAAAACCAATACTAGGGCACGGACAAGAACAACGGGATATATTAAAAGGTAAGTTAGAACATGGTGAAATATCTAGATCGCTATATCACTATGCTTCAGCCCACTTCCACAATCAGTTTTTAGATAAAATGGTTAAGTCTGGGGTTATAGGAACGATGCTAGTAATTGGACTTCTGCTTTATCCACTAATGATGGTGAGGAAATCACCACCATCCGATGCATATATAATAATTGGTTTGGTTAGCTTATTTTACATCGCAGGTTTAACTGATGTACCTTTTAATCACCCTCAACCTTTAATGTTATATTTATTATTTCTAATTCCTATATGCTCAAGAATTCAGAGGGATTCCAATGACTAAAATCTTTGTCATAAATTTAGAATCTTCGATAGAAAGAAGAAAAAACATTAGTTGTCAATTGAATGAATTAGATCTTTCTTTTGATATATTTAATGCTGTAGACGGTAGAGATACACCAACTCATCCATTATTTGAGCGTTACAACGACAAGCTAAGTCAAGCATTCAGAGCAAAAACACTGAGTGCTGGTCAGCTAGGATGCTATGCGAGCCATTATTTATTATGGGAAAAATGTGTTGAAATTAATCAACCAATAATCGTAATTGAAGATGATGCTCTTATATTTAAAGACGAGTTTCTTAATTTCATACAAGATATCAGTGATGTACCAGAAGCTGTAGAGTGTGTCAGGTTATTCAAAAATAAACGTCGAAAGTATGACTCTTACGAAGTCTACAAGAGTAACTCAACGAACATTCATAAGTTCACCAAAGGACACATGAGTGCTACAGCCTATTTTTTAAGACCTTCTGGAGCTAAAAAATTCCTCCAGCATTCACATGAATGGTATATGGCCGTAGATATTTATATGGACCGATTCTGGCAAAATGAAGTTGAGTGTTATGGGACTGCGGTTCCTTGTTTAACGAACGACCCTAAGTTTGATTCCGATATCGGTTATGAAAAACGCACAAGCACCAGAAGTTTATTCAAGAAATGTAAGCGTGAATGGTTCAATTTAAACGAAACTATCCAGCGTCACCTACATAACATAAAATTCAAATACTCGAAGCGGTAATCCAATGAAAATTCTTATTGCTAGTTCCTACTATCATGCTCGAAATAGTGTACGTCCTGAAGCCGAAATGTTTATAGAAATGGTAAAGCAAGGTCATGAGGTCACAGTTCTTACCCAAGGCGATGCAGAATACGCTCAACGGTTTCAAGAAAATGGCGTAAGAGTTGTTGATGCCTACCCAAATAAAAAGATTTGTTTAAAGACTATTAAAGCTTATAGGGCTGAACTGAACAGCAAAGCCTATGACATTTTTTATGCATTTAATTCTAAGACGATACCAAACGCTGCGTTTGCTTGTATTGGTAAGAAAACAAAATTAATCACATATCGCGGGACTACAGGTGGCCTGTATCGCCATGATCCTTCAGCCTACCTCACTCACCTGCACCCAAAAGTCAGTGGTGTTGTATGCGTATCAAAAGCTGTCGCCAATGACGTTAAAAAGAGAGTTTGGTGCAATAAAGATAATGTAGTTACCATCTACAAAGGTCACGAACTAGACTGGTATACTGTTCAGGAAAATAAGCCAGAAGAGTTTGGCTTAGACTCCAATAATGTCATTGCTGTGTGTGCTGCTCATGTTAGGCCCAGCAAGGGAATTGATGTTCTAATCAGAGCTACACACTTTGTTGATAACCCAAACTTTCATCTTCTTTTAATTGGCAGTGGTTACGAACCTTATTTTGATATGGCGAAAGATAGCCCTATGTCAGAGAGAATACACTTCATTGGTCACAGAAAAGATGTTCCATCCATTATGGCTATGGCTGATTTTCAAATTCAACCATCAATCAGTGGAGAGGGGCTCCCAAGAACGATTGTTGAAGCTATGGCAAATGGGACACCGTCAATAGTGACAACAACGGGTGGCTCCCCAGAGCTGATCGAAGAAAACGAAACTGGCCATATTGTTCCTGTAAAAAATGCTCAGTCTTTAGGTGAATCTATAAACAACATGGCAAAGAGTAAAGAACGATGTTCAGAAATGGGACATAAAGCAAAGATCAGACTCCAACGCTACTTTTCGTCATCAGAAACAGTTAAACAACACATTCGCTTTTTTGAGAAATTAACGAACAAATAGCTTAGCAATCAAAGGGCAAGTAAGTGGATAACCAACTTGCCCAAACGACCTACTTGTGGTCTTGAATAATTCTGTTTACCACTGCTTTTTGAGTCTCGACTATCGCATTGAGTTGTGCCAAAGAGCTCAATTGGTAATTGCTCTTGTCATTGGCTAAAACTTTAAGCTTCAATTGTAAATTTTTCATATCGTCATTAGAGGCCAGTTTGTACACAGTCACGAGTGACAGCCACTTTCTCGATGAAGATTTAAATAATTTAGCTACATTTCTCTTAAACGTATTTTCTAACAATTTACCAATGGGCATCTTATTAACACTCATAAAAGGTAAGTCGTGTAATATTAGCTCTACATCCATAGATTCAGCAAAGTCATACCACTTTTCATCGTCAAATGCCGGGGAGAAACGAACTCCTTTCCAAGGGATGCGAAGTACGTCCGCAATAATAGCACCGTGCATAGCCTCAGTCACAACGGATTCACACTGTTGAAGTGCCAACAAAAAGTCCTCGACTGGTTGTTTTGCTGTAATATATGTTAAACCTATCTTCTGGCAAACTTTATCCCAATCGATAAAATCTTCACTACGATGGTGTGGAATAAATCCAATCTTCCCTTCTTGTCTTTCTGCTTTAGGGAAATCAACTTCACGAAGAAGATAAGCGCCATCTCCAACTACTAACTCTGGCTTTAACCCTAATTTTTTTGCCGTCCTAGGACCTCTTACACCATAAACGGTACACTTATCAGATAGCTTGGGGACATTCCACTCCCATGAACCTGATGAGAAAATAATGATTTCGTCCGCACCTGAAAGAGTTTTATCTAATCGCTTCTCCGTCAAAATCGTCCCTATGCCTAAAAAATAACGAGAGCTATCTTCTACAATCAAGTCACCAAAAAGTTGTGGCCACAACCAAGGGTTAAGATCATCCCCTACGTTGTAAGTATCTGACAGACAGTACTCTAATTTAAAAGCCACTGGTTAGCTCCTTTCTTTTTCAATAAGCCACAAGCCAACATATTTATTGAAATTCACTTGAGCGTAAGTCATAGCCATAATGAAACCGACACTGCCATCCATAAAGCCACGGCGGATAATATAGACTAAGAAGAACGTCCATATCGCTCGTAGTAGAGCGAGGAATAGGCCATGTGATTTCTTACCTTTACGGTGATATTTTTGAGAACCAAGCCAAGCGTACTGCGCTGCTTTATCTAGGCCGTGACCATAATCGCGATGGGTGTAATGAAGAAGAAACCCCTTCAATACACCTGTAGAGCCTTGCTCAGGAACGACTGTCTCGTGAACCTCGTCTAACGTATATCGAGAGCCTTCTCTCTTAAACAGTCTTAATACTGCACGAGCACTGCGGCCATGTTTTAGAGTCGTGCCATAAAGAGTCACTCCCCAAGGAAGTTTATAAGCAGTGTGCTTGATTTGATCTTGTTTTAATAGTTCAACAAGAGCGTCGCTCATCTCTTTATCGAGAGCTTCGTCAGCATCAATTGATAGCACCCAATCACATGTCGCTTTATCTAGCGCTCGCTGTTTTTGCTTACCAAAGCCAGGCCAATCTGTGATTGTCACGTTATCTGTATATTTTTGGCATATCTCAACGGTTGCGTCCGTTGATCCGCTGTCTAACACAATTAGCTCATCGGCAATATCAACCACAGATTTTAGGCAAGTTTCAATTCGGTCTTCTTCATTCTTGGTAATAACAATGACAGACAGGGTATGTTTTCTCATTATTCAGCCCTAGAATTTCCAATAGTTTAATGATTTGCGGATTTTAAAGTTACGAATCCAATTTTTTGGTTTTTTATCCTGCCAACCGCTTTCTAGCACATCCGTAATAGCACTCAGAACTCTCGCTGAGGATTGACCGTCCAAATATGGCGTTATTGACGGACCATAATTAGCAATGGCTTTATCTCTTGTTTCATCAGGCAGCATAGCTTGTTGAATTGCTGATTCTAACTGCTCTGCTTGGGTAATATTGATGAAGCTCGCTTGAGGCTCTCGGTTATTTACCGTAACAACCGGCTTATTGAGCAACAAGAATTCCTGAAATATCGATGAGTTGTCACACACCATAACATCAGCACGATGCTGCATTTCAATCACTCGATCATTGTCGAAGAACAGAAGGTTGTCCCCTTCCAACGCCTGGTATTTTTCTCGTGTCTCTTGCTTCATTTTAGGATGCAATGTGACTAACCATTGCCACTGGCTCAGTTTGCTTAGGCGCTTAAGCTCTTCATAAACCAATTCAGCACAGGATAAACTTGGCGAAAAAGTGGAAGCGAATAGAATTTGAGGTCTTTCAAAATGCTTGTCACTGGTTTGATAATTAAACAAGCTATCGAGCTTCAGCCACCCGGTCTCTTTAACTTGAAAATAGCCGCGCTGCTTAGCTAGCGGCTCAAGCGAGCTTGTTCTTTCATGGCCTTCGGTGCAATACAAATCAAATAGACCACGTTCAGGATATAAGTTCCCTCGTTTGCTCTCGTTCAAACCGTGAAACACTTGCACCTTCAATCCAGGGATAAAAGCAGGAACGCGATCCCCTGGCACTAAAACAGCCGAAGGATTATAGGCGACAGCTTCTGTCAAAGAGACACACTGCTCTTGATCCAGTAAAAGATGTTCAGAAGCACCTTCCCCAACGAGCAACCACTTTACATCGTGGCCAAGTTGCTTCGCGTAGTTATAAAATGGACGAAGAATAGCAAATGAGTAGTTTTGCTCGACATAGAGCAAGAAACGATAGGATTGATCGGTTTGAATAAGCGATGAGATAGAGTTCACCATTTCCGTTTGAAAGTGTCACTAAGCATTTAATTATAACGCTCTTTACTTTCGAGATTGAAGAAAATACTCTTCTCATTACTGATTTTACCCTCTGGTGTCACTGTTCTTATGCTTATACGACTTATCTATACTCTCATATTGTCATTAGCTTCTCCGCTACTGCTGTATGGGCTTTATAAGAGCAAACCTGGAAAGCCAAGTTTTGGTCAGCGTTGGAAAGAACATTTCGGGATCACACCGCAAACTCAAGGTAAGAATCCTATCTGGATTCACGCAGTATCGGTTGGTGAATCGATTGCCGCCGTACCGATCATAAAGCAACTGAAGCGACGCAATCCAAACCAAGCCATTATCGTTACCACCACAACCAGCACGGGTGCAGAGCAGATAGAAAAACTCGGTGATTTGGTCGAACATCGCTACATGCCGATTGATTTTTCTTGGTGTGTACGAGGCTTCCTTAAATCAGTAAAACCAAAGCAAATGTTGATTATGGAAACAGAGCTTTGGCCAAACACGTTACATTGCGTCGCGAAAGCTGGGATTCCTATTTCAGTACTCAACGCTCGCCTATCTGAGCGCTCGTGCCAGCGCTATGCTAAATTCCAATCCGTCTTTAACCTTCTAGCGAAAAACCTTTCTCAAGTACTCTGCCAATACCCAAGTGATGCTGAGCGTTTTATACGATTAGGGTTAGATAGAGCATCGGTGCATGTGACAGGCTCAATCAAGTTTGATATTGAAGTCTCTTCTGAACAAGTAGAAAAAGGTAAAGCTTTGAGGGATCAAGTCGGCTTTAATCGTGATGTCTGGATTGCTGCGAGTACCCACCAAGGTGAAGATGAAATTGTTTTAGATGCTCATAAGCAACTTCTAAAAGACAAACCAAGAGCGTTATTGATGATTGTACCTCGTCACCCTGAACGATTCAGCCAAGTGACGGAACTGGCTAAACAGTACGAATTCAATACCGTCACTCGAACAAGTCAACAACCTATCGCCTCTGATGTTGAAGTGTATATCGCTGATACGATGGGAGAAATGTTGACCTTACTCGGTGGTGCTGATGTGTGTTTTATGGGAGGAAGCCTTGTAGGCGATAAGGTAGGTGGCCATAATCTTCTAGAGCCGGCGGCCCTGCAGTTACCTTTACTCAATGGCCCTAGCTATTTTAACTTCAGCGAGATTACTGACAAGCTACTGGAAGCCAATGCCGTGGTTATTTGTCAAGATAGCCAAGATATCGTAGGCCAGCTCGAACAACTGTTCAAACAATCAGAGCTGCGTAAAACTAAAGGCTTAGCGGCTTATCAAGTGGTTGAGCAGAACCGAGGGGCATTGAATAAAACCTTGGAATACATTCTTAGCTAACATTCTTGGCTGTTCGCCATTCTTAACGAATAGCTATTAACCTTGGTAGCCTTGCAATAACGGTTCCCAATCCTGCTCTTGCCATTGAATCTGGCGCTTGTTCACTTCTTTTAAGAACGAGCGCTTTAAGCGATTCAAGTTGCCTTCTTTCCAGTCATCACCCGCTTGCTGACCACACTTATCAAAGTCAATAATCCACACCCTTTGCGAGTCATCAAGCAGGATATTATGAATGTTGAGATCGGTATGATTAACCCCAGCATCGTGCATCTTGCGTACCTCTTGGCCAATTCGACGATAAACATCCGCATCTATCGGGCCATTGACCAAGACATCAACCAGATCTTTGGCATTGGGAATTCGTTCAGACATTAAGTCAGCTCGATAAAGTAGTCCGCTTTTAATTGCTCTAGCAGCAATAGGCTTCGGTACATTCACACCTGCGTTTGCCAATATCTTGAGGACATTAAGCTCCATCGCACAGCGAGTACTCTCCCAATCAGAGAAACGATATTGGTCTTCGACTAGCTTCCCAAACAATCCGCCACGGCGATAGTGACGCAACGCGGCCTGTATTCCATCAAGCTGAATGAACCATGTGGTACCACGACCTTGAGCACTCCCTGAAATGGCTTCACGTTTTCGCCAGTATTCAGCCTCGAAGATCTGTGCGATATCGTCCTCTGGTACCTGAGCCAGAAGTTCAGGGTCGTACCAAATTGTTTGGTTCTTGGTGCTAATCGTTTCCATCTATGAGGCCTTTGGGTCGCTTTTCGTCATTGCTATTTTACAACTAATGCGAGTATCTGCATAATTCTGATGTTATTCACTTTTTTCGGGCACTTTATGTCACTGTTCTCAACTGCACCTCAATCTCTTTGCATACTTCGCCTTTCCGCGATTGGCGACGTTTGTCATGCTATCTCTGTGGTTCAAGCCATCCAGAAGCAGTGGCCTGAAACGAAAATTACTTGGATAACGGGCAAAATAGAAGCCATGCTGATCGGCGATCTACCCGGTATTGAGGTTATTGTTTTCGATAAGAAACAAAGCTTCAAAGGAATGCGTGAATTATGGCGTCAGCTATCTGATCGTAAATTTGATGCACTTCTGCACATGCAAGCCGCACTCAGAGCCAGCGTGCTATCTTGGGGGATCAAGGCGAAGTGCAAAGTGGGATTTGGCAAAAACCGTACTCGTGAAATGCAGTCACTCTTTACCAACCGCCATCTACCTATTTCAGATAAGTTTCATGTGTTGGATAACTTTGCCGAATTTGCTCGCTACATTGGTGTCCCCTTCGATAAGCCTCAATGGGATATCCCTTTAACACCTGAAGATGAACAATTAGCAATCAACACTATGGCAGACAAGCCGACCTTGGTTATCTCCCCAGCTGCAAGCAAAGATTCACGCAATTGGTTAACTGAGCGATATGCAGCTATTGCTGATTATGCTGTCGAACAAGGCATGCAAGTGGTGTTATGTGGTTCTCCGGCACCAAGAGAAGTTAACCTAGGTAGCGACATCGAAAAATTATGCCAGTCGCCAGTAACCAACTTGATTGGCAAAACGAACTTGAAGCAACTGACTGCCGTACTGAAACATGCAACGGTGGTATTGGCACCTGATACTGGCCCAGCTCACTTGGCAACTACGCAGTCAACGCCTGTAATCGGCTTGTACGCACACAGCGATCCTCGTAGAACAGGCCCTTACAACGATCTCGATATCGTAGTGAGTGTTTATCAACAGCATGTAGAAGCGCAACAAGGTAAGCCAGTCGCAGACCTTCCATGGGGAACTCGCGCAAAAGGCGATGATCTAATGAAGGACATCACCGTCGAGATGGTAAAGCAGAAACTCGATAAGGCCTTAAACTCTAGTAAAGCACCGAATTCGAACACTACATTAAGCAAGGACAGCTGATATGAGCACACACGTTATTTACCCAGGGACTTTTGATCCTGTGACCAATGGCCACCTTGATATTATTGTTCGTGCCGCGAGTATGTTTGACCATATCACCGTTGGAGTAGCGGCGAGCCCAAGTAAAAAGACCATGTTTGAATTAGATGAACGAGTAGAGCTATTACGCGATGCCGTAGCTCACCTGTCTAATGTATCTGTTGAAGGGTTTTCTGGATTACTTGTAGATTTTGCCAAACAACAGAAAGCAAACGTGTTGGTGCGTGGTTTGAGAACAACAATGGATTTTGAATACGAGTTTGGTCTCACGAGCATGTACCGGAAGTTACTGCCGGGCCTTGAGAGTGTATTTCTAACCCCTTCAGAAGAGTATGCATTTCTCTCTTCGACAATAGTTCGAGAAGTGGCTATCCATGGTGGGGATATAAGTCAGTTCGTACCACAAAAAGTAGCAGACGAAATAAAGCTAAAAACAGCCAAGTAATTCCCTTTACCTACCCCGAAAAACTAAAATAGCGCTCAGTGAGCGCTATTTTTAATTCAAAGCTATCAATTACTACAGCGAGTAGTAGGCTTTATACCAATCCGCGAAAGCTTTTGCCCCTTCTTGGATCTTCACTTGAGGCTTATAGCCAACTGCTTCAAACAGATCGTCAGTATCAGCGTAAGTCGCGTACACATCACCTGGCTGCATTGGCATGAAGTTCTTTTTCGCTTCAACACCTAGAGCACCTTCTAATGCTTCGATGTAGTCCATTAATTTAACCGGGCTGCCATGACCGATGTTAAACACACGATACGGAGCAGAACTGGTTGCTGGTGAGCCTTGCTCAACGGTCCAATCTGGTTGCTTGGCTGGTATACGATCTTGAACACGAATAATACCTTCAACGATATCATCGATATAAGTGAAGTCACGCATCATGTCGCCGTTGTTATAAATGTCGATTTCTTTGCCCGCTACGATTAGATTCGCAAACTTGAACATCGCCATATCAGGGCGACTCCAAGGGCCGTAAACCGTAAAGAAGCGAAGACCTGTCGTTGGTACGTCGTATAAATGAGAATAGGTATGCGCCATCAACTCATTCGACTTCTTAGTCGCGGCGTACAGTGAAATCGGGTGATCAACACTGTCTGCTGTATGGAATGGCATTTTCTGGTTCAAGCCATAGACTGAGCTAGATGATGCATAAACTAGGTGTTCAACCTTGTTATGACGACAACCTTCTAAGATAGCTAAATGGCCAACAAGGTTGCTGTCGGCATACGCCATCGGGTTATCAATTGAGTAACGAACGCCCGCTTGCGCCGCTAAGTGAATAACACGGTCAAACTTTTGCTCAGCAAACAGCGTTGCCATGCCTTCTCTATCAGCAAGATCCAGCTCGATGAAGGTCAGGTTTTCATGCTCAATGCGCTTTAGGCGATCATGTTTCAAAGAAACTTCGTAGTAGTCATTCAAGTTATCAATGCCCACAACCTCATGCCCAGCTGCACATAATCGCTCTGACACTGCAGAGCCAATAAACCCGGCAACACCAGTTACTAAATATTTCATTCTACTATTCTCAATTCATATCATTAGTGTAATTGTAGCTAATAGCCTACCTATCTACTAGCTTAAAAAGGTGAACATAGGTTCAGTTTTTCTATACCTGACATTGAGAGCAAAAAAACGTATTCCTCTGTCCGATTTTTAGCTCTTGAATCAATGCTTCGCAGCTTGGACACTTTTCACCTGCTTTACCATACACTTGCAGCCCTTGTGCGAAGTAGCCTGGTTTACCATCAGCCTGAGAAAAATCTTTCAGCGTAGTACCACCTTGCTTGATAGCCGTTGCGAGTACTTGTTTAATCTCATCGGTTAACAAGATCCATTCGGCTTTGGTCACTTTGTTTGCCGATCGTAACGGGTGGATTTTTGCAGAGAACAAGGCTTCGTTAGCGTAGATATTCCCGACACCGACCACTACTTTGTTGTCCATGATGAACTGCTTGACTGCGACTTTACGCTTTTCTGCTTTCTCAGCGATGTAATCAGCGTTAAAGTCGTCCGTTAACGGCTCAGGACCAGAACCAAGCAACACAGAGTGGACTTCATCAGGCGCCGACCACAACCAAGCGCCAAAGCGGCGAGGGTCGTTGTAGCGCAATACTTTGCCATTGGTGAGCTTAAGATCCACGTGATCGTGCTTGGCTGCTGGGAAGTCAGCATCTAATACGCGTAGTGAGCCAGACATACCAAGGTGAACAATGGCAGTGCCAGTATCCGTTTCAATCAATAGGTACTTTGCACGGCGCGAGATGGAGCGAATCATCTGCCCTTCTAATGCTTTTAACTCTTGTGGGATATCCCAACGCAGCTTGGGCGTGCGAAAAGTAAGAGTTTTAATGGTCTCACCGACTAAATGAGGCGAGATCCCCATTCTGCTTACTTCGACTTCGGGTAATTCAGGCATAGTTAGTCGTCCGATTTAGAGGAGTGGTTAGCGTTAAAGCTTGGAAACAGGTAGCTCTCTTCAATAGACACCGCCAACCACTGATCATTCCAGTTTTTTAACAACCAGAACTCAGGCAATTGATAATAGGTAATACGCTGGGGCTCTTCTTGGTCTTGATACCATACTTCGATGGTGTGTGGTGTATTTAACCGAGGCGTAAGGTCTGTGTAGGTCTGTGAGTCGACTTCCGTGCCCACAAGCTCTTTCCAACGTTGTGACAGCTCTTGTGCATTGGTGGCTTGAGGAAAGTCAGTATCTTCGAACTGGTAAACCCATTGATTATCTTGTTGAATGACAGACCACTTAGCAAAGTGTAACGCTTGAAGCTTTGCTGTTGGGTTCAGGAGATAAGGATAAGGGCTATCAACCTGCGGTTCAGGCTCGATAAGGTACGCTTTGATCAATGTTGGAAGGTTTAACACGCCAATAAAAGCGATCACACTGAACATGAGTATGTTGTTCCACCGGCGTCCACGATATCTCATCTGATTCTGCTCATCTAACCTATTGAACATTCAGTATATCGTGAAAGTGGCAATACTTTCTATGTTGTACAGATTTCTATCTATCAGAGGCTATATCAAGCAAGAATAATTGAGTTCCTCAAATTGTAGATATAAAAAAACCCAGCGATTAAACTGGGTTTTTCAATTCTTTCTTCTACTGAAGAAGAGCAAAAAAAGCATCAATTACTTGATTTTAGCTTCTTTGTACATAACGTGTTGGCGAACTACTGGATCAAACTTTTTGATCTCAAATTTGCCTGGCATGTTACGCTTGTTCTTATCAGTTGTGTAGAAGTGACCAGTACCTGCAGAAGATACTAGACGAATTTTCTCACGAATGCCTTTAGCCATTGCTTAATTCCTCTTAAACGTTTTCGCCACGTGCACGGATATCAACAAGAACAGCATCGATGCCTTTCTTATCAATGATACGCATGCCTTTAGCAGTTAGACGTAGTTTAACAAAACGTTTTTCGCTCTCTACCCAGAAACGATGAGTTTGTAGGTTCGGCAGAAAACGGCGCTTAGTAGCATTGCGTGCGTGTGAACGGTTGTTACCCGTTACTGGACGCTTACCAGTTACTTGGCATACTCGGGACATGAATGTCTTCTCCAATCGTTTCAGCTCGATATCAACCTTGGTGGCCGAACCTCTCTATCAATTAAAATAGAAGGTAAAAACCGTTATGGAAAATCCATACAAGGCTATCAAAGGTCGCGCATTATACTAACTTGACACGCATTGCTCAAGACCCGAACAGATCCTTTTTACGGATTTCGTGATCTTTTTTGTGCAGCGCAGCTTGCTTGAGTAATCAGAGCTGATTTTAGGTCTAAAAATGTGGCCGGAATAATAGCAGATTTAACGCAACTAACAACCTAAAATGTGATTCAAATCCATCCACGCTCTGCAAAAGAGACAACTTCACCATCTCCAACGACAAAATGGTCGAGAACTCGGATGTCCACCAGCGCTAATGCGTCGGTTAATCGGCGTGTAATCCGCCTATCCGCTTGGCTGGGCTCAGCAACACCTGAAGGATGGTTATGAGCTAAGATTAATGCCGCCGCATTATGATGAAGTGCCCGTTTAACCACTTCCCGCGGGTAAACCGATGCGGCATCGATGGTTCCTTCAAACATCACCTCGTCCTTTATTACCCTATTTTGGTTATCGAGGAACAATATATAGAAGGCTTCTCGCTGGCGATCACGCAACATGCTCGAAAGATAAAGCTTAGTATGGCTAGGGCTCGTAAGCGCATCTCCACGAGATAAAGTCTCTGCTAGATAACGCTGCGTCATCTCTAATACAGCCTGCAATTGAACATACTTGGCCTGCCCCATCCCTTTATGAGCACAAAACTCTTCCTGTGTTGCTGAAAAAAGATGACGGAGTGAGCCAAAGTCTTTGATCAACTTGTCAGCGAGTTCCAACACGTTCATTCCTTGTGTCCCTGTTCGCAGGAATATCGCGAGCAGTTCAGCATCACTCAAAGAATCAGGCCCTCTATTTAACAACTTTTCTCTCGGCATCGATTCGGCAGGTATTTTATCTATTGGCATATAAAGACAATCATTGGTCATGAACACAACCCATCACCTTAATGAGATCGTAATCAGAGATCCTTCGATAGAGATCAAAGGAAACGAGACACTAACAAAATCGTGTAATTGATAAGTTTGATAACACCAACTTGATGAGCGTCAACTCTGTTCGAGTTCTGCTTCTAGGCACTTATCCTTTGTTCTGATATCGTAAGTCGCAGAGAAATTAAGGAACAGAATCATGCAAACATTGGTTAATCAACTGGATAACGCTGACCTACAAGGCCTGGCTGGGAAAAAAATCCTACTTGGCATTAGTGGTGGTATCGCTGCGTATAAATGTGCCGAACTGACTCGACGCTTAATTGAACGTGGAGCACAAGTACAAGTCGTGATGACGAATGCAGCCAAGGAGTTCATTACTCCTCTCACCATGCAAGCCGTCTCTGGAAGGCCAGTGTCTGATAGTTTGCTTGATCCTGCTGCTGAGGCTTCCATGGGGCACATTGAGCTCGCAAAATGGGCTGATTTGGTATTACTAGCGCCAGCAACCGCTGATCTGATTGCGCGCATGACAGCTGGCATGGGTAACGACCTACTGACCACTTTGGTTCTAGCAACCGATGCGCCAGTTGCGGTATCTCCGGCAATGAACCAACAGATGTACAGCCACCCTGCCACTCAAGAGAACATCGCAACACTAAAACGTCGTGGTTGTGAGATTTGGGGACCGGCGGCTGGCGAACAAGCGTGTGGTGATGTGGGAATGGGTCGCATGCTAGAGCCTATGCAGCTCGTGCACCGCTGTGAAGACTTCTTCCAACCTAAACCTCTTGCTGGTCGCTCTGTGTTAATCACGGCGGGTCCAACTCGTGAAGCCATTGACCCTGTGCGTTACATTACCAACCACAGCTCGGGCAAGATGGGCTATGCTCTGGCTGAAGCGGCAGCGAAACAAGGCGCAACAGTAACTCTAGTCAGCGGCCCTGTATCACTCGCGACACCAAATAAGGTTAATCGTATCGATGTCGACAGCGCTCAACAGATGTTTGATGCGGTTGCAGCAAACGCTTCTCAACATGATATTTTCATCAGCTGCGCCGCGGTTGCCGATTATCGCCCTGAGACCATCGCAGACCAAAAGCTTAAAAAGGTCGACGGTAAAGACGACATGACCATTCAAATGGTTAAAAACCC
This sequence comes from Vibrio sp. 10N.261.55.F4, assembly GCF_041470465.1. NCBI lineage: Bacteria > Pseudomonadati > Pseudomonadota > Gammaproteobacteria > Vibrionales > Vibrionaceae > Vibrio > Vibrio sp. 10N.261.55.F4. The sequence goes on from NZ_JBFRMM010000036.1 coordinate 24,718, forward strand.
AGATATTGTCGCTTCTGTCGCTTCAATGACCGAAGGTCGCCCATTTACTGTCGGCTTCGCAGCAGAAACTCAAGATGTTGAGAAGTACGCACGCGGTAAACTGGAAAGAAAGAACCTCGATATGATCTGCGCCAACGACGTCTCAGTTGAAGGCCAAGGCTTCAATAGCAGTAGCAATGAGCTGCACCTTTATTGGAAAGGCGGCGATAAATCTCTACCACTGGAGAGCAAAGACACACTTGGTTTCCAGATCCTCGATCAGATCCAACAGCTTATTAATGTATAAACGCACAAATTTGCTCTGATAATCTGCTGACACCTCTCGATTCTGTTGACCTAGGGCTTACAAAACTAGGAAACAGAATTGAATGGTGTTTATAATCCTTCTTCACTCAATCCTCATCTTTAGGAAAGGAAGTAAATAGATGGCTGGTGCTCGAAAATCAAACCGTCGTGAAGAAATCCTACAAGCTCTCGCACAAATGTTGGAATCGACCGAAGGTGCTTCTCGTATCACAACGGTAAAGTTAGCCAAGCAAGTGGGTGTTTCTGAGGCTGCGTTATACCGCCACTTCCCAAGCAAAGCTCGCATGTTTGAAGGCCTAATCGAGTTCATTGAAGAAGCGTTGATGTCTCGAATCAACCGCATTCTGGATGAAGAGAAAGACACGCTAGAGCGCATACGCCTAGTGCTACAACTTATCTTAGTTTTCTCAGAACGTAACCCAGGCCTGACTCGAATTTTATCTGGTCATGCTCTAATGTTTGAAAATGAACGCCTGCGTGATCGCATCAACCAACTTTTCGAACGCATTGAGACGCAACTTCGCCAGATCCTGCGTGAAAGAAAGCTTCGTGAAGGGAAATCATTCCCGGTTGATGAGAAAATCTTAGCCGCTCAGCTGCTAGGTCAAGTTGAAGGCAGCTTGAATCGATTTGTTCGCTCAGACTTCAAATATCAACCGACAGAAAACTTCGATGCTTATTGGGCACTGCTAAGCGCTCAGATTAAGTAGCAATCAAATTAAGTGGCAATCAAATCTTAAGTGATGGTTATGACGACGAAAACTTCTTCAGCAAACGGCACAGCACAACACGTGATTACTAAGCCGCCTTTTACTCTAGCTCTACTTCACCCTAAATATTGGGGTGTATGGTTTGGTTTTGGGTTATTGGCGCTTATTGTTAACGTTCTCCCTTATCGCCTCTTACTGCTGTTAGGCCGATCGTTAGGCTCTTTGGGTGCTCGCTATGGTAAAAAGCGCGTCGCGGTAGCAACACGTAACTTGGAGCTCGCCTTCCCAGACAAGCCAGCAGATGAAGTCGCGGCAATGGTCAGTGAGAACTTTAAGAACACAGGTATGGCACTCATCGAAACCGGCATTACCTGGTTTTGGCCTACGTGGCGCTTCAAGCGCATCCTAGTAGATAAAGACACCCAAACACTGCGTACGCACAAAGCTAACGGTAAAGGTGTTCTTCTATGCTGTGTGCATGCCTTAAACCTAGAGATCACTGCGCGAGCAATGGCTGTTCTCGGTATTTCAGGTTTAGGTGTTTATCGCCCGCACAACAATCCGGCTTATGAATTCATTCAATACCGTGGTCGTACTCAGAACGGCAACCGCCTGATTCACCGTAAAGACGTGAAGCGTATGATTCGAATCCTGCGTCAGGGTGAGATCCTTTTCTACCTACCGGATCATGATTACGGTCGTAACAAATCTGTGTTTGTGCCTTTCTTCGCAGTAGAAGATGCGTGTACCACAACAGGCACCAGTATTCTGGCTTACACCAGCCGATGTGCACTTGTTCCGGGGTCTGGTTTTAGAAATGCCAACGGCAAATATGAAATCATGGCTGATGAGTCAATCGAAGAAAACTACCCGCAGAAAGATGAGAAAGCGGCTGCCGCCTACATGAACCGCTACCTTGAGAAGATTATCTTAAGAGCACCAGAACAGTGGATGTGGCTGCACAAGCGCTTTAAGACTATGGAAGACCCAGAAGCTGAACGCGGCATTCGTTACAAATAGAGCACCTATCTTCAGATAAGAAAGCAGCTCACCTCAATAGAAAAGTAAAAGGCCCGAAAGATATTTATCTCTCGGGCCTTTCTCGTTTTGAAATTCTAAACCTAGGGATCTAAACCATCAGGTTCAAAACTTCAGGCATTAGATACCATATTGAGCGCGGTACGCTTTTACTGACTCTAGATGCGCTGCGTCGGTGCCTTTCTCTTCAAGGAAAGTCACCAAGTCAGTCAGGCTAACGATTGAGATAATCGCACAACCGAAGTCACGCTCAACTTCTTGAATCGCAGACAGTTCGCCTTTGCCCTTCTCTTGACGGTCGATAGCAACAAGCACGCCCGCTAAATCAGCGCCATTTGCTTGGATGATTTCCATCGACTCACGAATCGCAGTACCTGCAGTGATCACGTCGTCCACTAACATGATGCGACCTTCAAGCGCGCTACCGACAAGGTTGCCACCTTCACCGTGGTTTTTCGCTTCTTTACGGTTAAAACAGTAAGGCGTATCTACATCGTGGTGATCTGCCAGTGCAACCGCTGTCGTCGTTGCAATTGGGATACCCTTGTATGCAGGACCAAATAGTACATCAAACTCAATGCCAGAATCAGCCAATGCTGCTGCGTAGAAGCGACCTAAACGCGCTAGGTCACGACCTGTATTAAACAATCCAGCATTGAAGAAGTAAGGGCTCTTACGGCCAGACTTTAAAGTAAACTCACCAAACTTAAGTACTTCTTTCTCTAGTGCAAATTCAATAAATTCACGTTGATATGCTTTCATGCTCATCCTCTAAATTAATTTACTTTCCAGTTCCTAACTTCCAATCGCTCAGGAAGCTAACAATGATGTATTTTCTAAATAGATAGCTCTACAACAAGGCAGCAAGGTTTTTCAGCCCTATGAGCATAGGGGACCTATGTGATTAGGGTGAAAAATTGCAGCTAACGCTGGTGTAGAGTTATATATGACGAAAATAAAAAAATAGCCCCTTAAAAAAGGAGCTATCTAAAAACTATTCTGCTAACGCCGACTTCTGCGCTTCAACAATATCAGCAATGCCCTTATTCGCCAGGGCTAAAAGCTGCATCAGCTCTTCGTGGCTGAACGGTTCGCCTTCTGCGGTACCTTGAATCTCAATCATCTTACCGTCTTCCGTCATTACAACGTTCATGTCGGTATCGGCTGCTGAGTCTTCAACGTACTCAAGGTCACACAGTGCTTGTGCACCAACGATGCCCACTGAAACTGCCGCTACGTGGCCTTTCATTGGGTTCTTTTTCAGTTTGCCGCTTGCTAGTAGGCTGTTGATAGCATCAGCCATTGCAACGCTTGCACCTGAGATAGAAGCAGTACGAGTACCGCCGTCTGCTTGGATAACATCACAATCGACAGTGATCATAATTTCACCCATTACTTTCAGGTCAACAACAGCACGTAGGCTACGAGCGATCAGACGTTGGATTTCCATCGTACGACCACCTTGCTTGCCGCTCGCCGCTTCACGACGGTTACGAGTGTGCGTTGCACGTGGCAGCATGCCGTATTCAGCCGTTACCCAACCCTTTCCTTGGCCTTTTAACCAACGCGGTACGTTTTCTTCTACCGTCGCATTACATAGAACTTTAGTGTTGCCGAACTCAACTAATACAGAACCTTCAGCATAAGCTGTGTAGTTACGAGTAATTTTAATTGGACGAATTTGATCTACAGCGCGGTCATTTGGACGCATTGGTATCTACCTTATTAACAGTCTGAAGTGATTTACTATCGAAAGAGTGCATCACCTAAGAAAGGGGTGAGACAGTTTTGATTGGGGCAAGATTATATAGCAGTTTATCGTGCAAATCTATTTACCGTTCAAAGCTATTTATCACGAAAGGCTATTTACAGTGAAAAGCGACAGGCTTCGAGAGCACACCATATCGTGATACTATGCGTGCGCGTTATTTTCAGAATGATAAAAGACAGGAAAATTCGATGATTTATAGTATGACCGCGTACGCACGCAAAGAAGTAAAAGGCGATTGGGGCAGCGCAGTATGGGAAATCCGTAGTGTAAACCAACGCTACCTAGAAACTTACTTCCGTATGCCTGAACAGTTCCGTGGTTTAGAGCCAATCTTGCGTGAGCGTTTCCGTAAGCGTCTTGCACGCGGTAAGGTTGAATGTAACCTACGCTTTGAAGCAAACCCTGCTGCAAAGGGCGAACTAAGCATTAACGAAGGTTTGGCTCAGCAAGTAATCAATGCTGCGAACCAAGTAATGACGATGACAGGTGAAGACAGCCGTTTGAACCCATTCCAAGTCATGAATTGGCCTGGTGTGATGGAAACGCCAGAGCAAGACATGGATGCCATCAACAAAGACCTACTTGAAGCATTCAACGATGCTATCGCAGAGTTCATTGATGCTCGTGCTCGTGAAGGTGAGAACATGAAGGCGCTAATCGTACAGCGCTTAGATGCAATCACTGAAGAAGTAGTGAAAGTTCGTGCACGCATGCCTGAGATCCTAGAGTGGCAACGTGAGCGTCTTCTTACCAAATTTGAAGATGCGAAAATCGAACTGGAAGGTTCTCGTGTTGAGCAAGAGCTTATCCTACTTGCGCAGAAGTCAGACGTAGCAGAAGAGCTAGACCGTCTAGATTCTCACGTGAAAGAAGCAAATGCAGTACTGAAGAAAGGTGGCGCTTGTGGCCGTAAGCTAGACTTCATGATGCAAGAGTTCAACCGTGAGTCAAACACGCTAGCGTCTAAGTCTATCAGCACAGACATCACAGCATCAGGCGTAGAGCTTAAGGTTCTTATCGAACAGATGCGTGAGCAGATCCAAAACATTGAATAACAGTCTGTAAGCTGTACACGATAAAGAATAATCAGCTTAATCAGTGTTGATTAGATCAAAATGAGCTCCTAATTTTAGGGGCTTTTTTTTATGGATACAGTAATAGTAATCAGGATGAGCAAGTGACTGGTTGTTACGTAGAAGGTTGAGTTAGAGCAAAGAACAGATACAACGATAGTTAGAACGAGATAACGGACGTAAAACAGGATTTTTGAATACTTAGAGAGGGTGTTGCTAATGGAGAAGAGTGTTGCGGTAAAACTGAGGGGGGAACAAATTTGAGAGAGAAAGTGACGCAAGTTGCTGTTGCAACCTGCGCCGACTTAAAATCTTATAGAGCTACAACGTTTGCAGCTTGAAGACCTTTTTGGCCTTGCTCTACTTCGAAAGACACTTGTTGGCCTTCTTTAAGAGTCTTGAAACCTTCAGAAGCGATTGCACGGAAGTGTACGAATACGTCAGCGCCGCCGTTGTCTTGAGTTAGGAAACCGAAACCTTTCTCTTCGTTAAACCATTTTACTACGCCGTTTGTTTTGTTAGACATGATGTGTCCCTTATATAAAAATAAAAAATTAATCGCCAAAAGTGCGATGCGCTGAAAGCTTGAATTATTTAATGTATCTATGAAGCCAAGGGAAACACTGAGAATAACAATGAAGCAATACTAAGGGTTTTACTTTACAACTGATGTTTCATTTAATAACTCTGAAAACAGAGCGAGGCCATTCTTGGTGATCTGGGTCGGGTTGTAAAGCTTTATTTGAAAATAATTGATGTTTTTTTGTTCGGTTGGCTTGAATTCAAGCCCAGCTTGGTCACCGGGCTTGATTTGTAAGACTTTGATCTCAAAAAATTTACTCGTCCGGCTGCTTAGTTCTGAGATCGACATATGGCCAGTAATGGTGACCGACTCGAATCAACAGAGTTGCTGCTGCTAAGATAAATGCCGCTAAAGATAACCAAACGATCAATACCGCATCGAGTTCTTTCATGCCCAAAGTGATGTAACGAGCAATCGCCATCATCGCGATATAGATTGGGTATCGCACTGGGATCTTACCGTTCATCACAAACTGCTGAACCATCGCCAACACTTCTAAATAGATAAACATCAGCAGAATGTCGGTCAATTGCACTCGGCGTTCAGCGAAGACATGCATGAACTCTTCGACCATCGCAAACAAGGTCGCGAGCGTGATCGCCACCAGCAATACCGCTTCCATAATGTGGAATACTTTTAAAAACGGCTTACTAAAAGATTTAGGTAAGTGAGAAGGCATAGTCACTCTTCAAAAAATAATTAATCCAGTCTCTACAATAGCATGCATCAATATAAGTCGCGTACTGTCAAAGCACCGACTTTAGGCTAACGCCATCAACTCATCGGTAACCAACATTAAGAAGCAACGGTAAAAAGCAACAAATACAAAAATGGCCCCGCATTCACTGCAGAGCCATCTGTTTGTCTTTTACTTAGCGACTTCTTAGTGACTAATTAGCCTTAAAGCAGAATCAGGTAAGTTAAGAACACCACACACAGTCCGTAGATAAGCGGGTGTACTTCTTTGCGCTTACCTGCGACAACCATTGTGAATGCGTAGCTGATGAAGCCCATCGCCATACCGTTCGCTGGAGAGAAGCTTAGCACTGTGAACATGATGGTAAAGAAGGCTGCAATGCGTGACTCTTTCTTTTCCCAGTTGATCTGACCAAGACGACCTACCATGTAGATGCCGACTACTACCATCGCCGGTGCAACCATTGCAGCCGAGAAGATAGAGAAGATTGGGTATAGGAATAGCGAGATTAGGAACAGACCAGCCACCATGACTGCTGCCAAACCCGTTTTTGCACCTTGAGAAGAAGCGATGCCAGACTCAGAGAAAGCAGTGATCGATGTGGTACCAAGAATTGAACCAATCACAGTACCGCCCGCATCTGCTACTAGAGCCGATTTCGCGTTTGGCACCTTGCCGTCTTTATCGATGATACCCGCATCACGGCCAACGCCGACAATGGTGCTCAAGCCATCAAAGAAATCGACAATCAAGAAGATAAGTACGATGAACAGTAAGTCGAACATTTTCTCTGGCGTGAAAGCAGAGAAATCGAAGATAGCGCCGAAGCTGCCAGCCATGCTTGGTGGCATAGCAATGAACTGCTCTGGGATTGGTGCGTTTGAAGTGCCCATGAAGACGTCAGCAAGAATCGTCAACACGATAGCAGAAACGAATGAGATGAACGTTGCTAGCTTGATGTCACGAACCATACAACCCAATGCGATGAAGATGCTCACATAAGCGATGATCACTTTTGGATCAGAAATGTCGCCTAAGCCTACCAATACGAATGGGTTAGAAACGATGATGCCCGCATTCTTAAGACCTAAGAAAGCAATGAACAGTCCGAGAGACACGGTAATCGCCAACTTCAAATCTTCAGGAATCGATTCAATCATCGATTTACGAATATTGGTCAATGAGAACGCAAGGTACAAAATACCAGATAGGAAGATACCGAACAGCGCTTCATTCCAAAGCACGGCAACAGATCCACTTAACAGCAGACCTTTGAAAAAGCCGTTCATACTCATGCCCGGCGCTAGCATTACAGGGTAGTTGCCCCAAATGCCCATAATTAGGGTTGCGATTGCCGCAGACAGAGCCGTTGCAGTAAACACGGCACCTTTGTCCATGCCTGGAATATCACCCAAAATTGCTGGGTTAACCGCCAGAATGTAACTCATCGCCAAGAAAGTAATGAAACCCGCATACAGCTCAGTGCCAATCGTGGTTTTTCTTTCAGTGATTTTAAACATCGAATCAAGCGAGCCAGAGGTGTTCTGGGCTTTCAGGGTGGAATCGGTACTCACAACAAAACCTTTGCAATAAATTAAGAATTTGGTGATTCAAATGCTGTGAGAATAGAGAGGTCTCTACACTAAAAACTGTAGTCACCAAGGTAGGCTAGGTAGTAGAAACATCTAGTTTAGTAGGGTCTGTTGGCCCTTCGAGATGATTTTTGCAGCGAGTTGTTGGGGTTTTCTACAAGGCAGAGACTTTGATGTGTAGCTAGCCTACATAAGAAGTCGATAACGCAGTAGAAATCACCAACAAACGCTGCCCGAAGGGTTCGGCTAAAATCGTTTTATGCTTTGTTAAGGAGTCTTTACTTAGAATGCTAGGTTACAAACTCCTTGCCGCGCCTAAAACGATTTTTTCTCGAACAAAACTCCATCGCGAAAGGTCAACAGACCCTAGATATATACAGCATTTAATCGTTTGCGCGGATTGTAAGGATTGAGATTAAAACTTCAACAAATTTTGTCCAGATCACATAAAAAAGTACCGATGACGAGTCATTACATTTATACAAAGATCCTTGAGAAGATCATTCGCTAATAAATAACGATCAAGCCAGTTGTTCTCAATCATCTAAATATGCTACTCTTCGCCTCCATTTTTCTGACCTAATTTTCACCAGTTGCTTCTATTAGTTTTACTCGTTATCTCTTTATAGACGTAACCAACGGCACAATTAGTAGATGCGCCATCGGAACAAAAATTAGAGTCAGTGCTATCTTTTAAAGTGTAGGTTTATTGCCTTCACTCAATCCAACCAACAGTGGAAATATACAGATGGGCAAAGGTACTCTTTACATCGTATCTGCACCTAGTGGCGCAGGTAAGTCGAGCTTGATCTCAGCAATGCTAGAAACCAATCCAACCTACGCAATGAAGGTATCTGTTTCACACACCACTCGCGGTATGCGCCCTGGTGAAGAAAATGGTGTTCACTACCACTTCGTAGAGAAGCATCATTTTGAAGACCTTATTACTAAAGGTGAATTCCTAGAGTACGCTGAAGTGTTCGGCAACTACTACGGTACTTCACGCGTTTGGATTGAAGAAAACCTAAACCGCGGTATCGATGTATTCCTAGATATCGACTGGCAAGGTGCTCGTCAGATCCGTGAACAAATGCCTCAAGCGAAGAGTGTATTCATTCTTCCACCATCAAATGGTGAACTAGAGCGTCGTTTGAATGTTCGCGGTCAAGACAGCGACGAAGTTATTGCGAAACGCATGAGCGAAGCAAAATCAGAGATTTCTCACTATGCAGAATATGATTATGTGATCGTGAATGACGACTTTGATGCAGCCCTAATGGACTTCAGAGCTATCATTCGTGCGGAACGCTTAAAAGAAGATAAGCAAGCAGCGAAATACAGCGGCATGCTTACTGCTTTATTAGCGGAATAATCTAGATCCCCTAGATTTTCTATTGAGATAAGTATACGGTGATCTAGAAAGTATCTAGTTAAACTTGTATACTTTCTCGTCATCAAAAATTTATTAGTTAATTACTATTTGGAGTCCTCATGGCACGCGTAACTGTTCAAGACGCTGTTGAAAAAGTTGGCAACCGTTTCGACCTAGTTCTTATTGCGGCTCGCCGCGCACGTCAAATGCAAACTGGCGGTAAAGATTCACTAGTGCCTGAAGAAAACGATAAGCCAACGGTTATCGCTCTTCGCGAAATCGAAGAAGGTCTTATCACTAAAGACGTACTAGATGCTCGTGAACGTCAAGAGCAACAAGAGCAAGAAGCGGCTGAACTTGCAGCAGTAAGCAGCATCGCTCACACTCGTTAAGAACGTCATTCGAACTAATTAACCTTCCGGGCCTTTAATTTGTATCTATTCGATAGCCTCAAAGACGTTGCCCAAGAATACCTAACAGAGCCTCAAATTGAGGCTCTGCGTCAATCTTATGTGGTAGCGAGAGACGCCCATGAAGGGCAAACCCGCTCAAGCGGTGAACCATACATTATCCACCCTGTAGCTGTTTCAAGAATCCTGGCAGAAATGCGTCTGGATATCGAAACCCTGCAAGCTGCTCTGCTTCATGATGTCATCGAAGACTGTGATGTCACTAAAGAAGATCTAGAGGAAAAATTTGGCAATACCGTTGCTGAATTGGTTGATGGTGTATCTAAGCTGGATAAGCTTAAATTTCGTGATCGCAAAGAAGCGCAAGCAGAGAACTTCCGCAAGATGGTTCTCGCCATGGTGCAAGACATCCGCGTTATCTTGATCAAATTAGCTGACCGTACTCACAACATGCGCACGCTTGGGGCACTTCGTCCTGACAAAAAGCGTCGTATTGCTCGTGAAACCCTAGAGATTTATTCTCCACTAGCTCACCGTCTTGGTATTCATAACATCAAGACCGAACTAGAAGAGCTAGGCTTTGAAGCCCTCTATCCTAACCGTTATCGCGTACTTAAAAACGTAGTGAAAGCTGCGCGTGGTAACCGTAAGGAAATGATCCAACGTATCCATAGCGAAATTGAAGGCCGCCTTGAAGAGGTCGGTTTGCCTGCTCGCGTACTTGGTCGTGAAAAAAACCTGTTCTCCATCTACAACAAGATGAAAACTAAAGAGCAGCGCTTCCACACCATTATGGACATCTACGCTTTCCGCGTCGTGGTTGATACCCCAGATACTTGTTATCGCGTACTTGGTCAGGCTCACAGCCTGTACAAGCCTCGCCCTGGCCGCATGAAAGATTACATTGCGGTACCAAAAGCCAACGGCTACCAATCTCTGCACACGTCAATGATCGGCCCTCACGGGGTGCCAGTTGAGGTTCAGATCCGTACTGAAGATATGGATCAAATGGCAGACAAAGGTGTCGCAGCGCACTGGTCTTACAAAGGCAACGGCTCACGCAGCAGTAATGGCACAACCGCACAGGTTAAAGCACAACGTTGGATGCAGAGCTTACTTGAGCTGCAACAAAGCGCGGGTAACTCATTCGAATTCATTGAAAACGTTAAGTCTGATCTGTTCCCAGATGAGATCTTCGTGTTCACGCCGAAGGGTCGCATTGTCGAACTTCCGGCAGGCGCAACAGCGGTCGATTTTGCTTACGCGGTGCATACCGATGTCGGCAACATGTGTGTAGGTGCTCGTGTAGACATGAACCCTTACCCACTCAGCAAATCGCTGAAGAACGGTCAAACTATTGAGATCATCAGTGCTCCGGGCGCACGTCCGAATGCAGCATGGCTCAACTACGTAGTGACCTCACGCGCACGTACAAAGATCCGTCAGGTTCTAAAAACCATGCGTCGTGAAGAGTCGATCACGCTAGGCCGTCGTTTACTGAATCATGCACTTGGCGAACACTCTATTGCCGATATCGGCCAAGAGAATCTAGAACATGTGTTGTCTGACTTACGCCTAGAAAGCGTTGAAGACTTGCTGGCGTCGATTGGTCTTGGTGAGCTGATGAGTATCGTAATTGCTCGTCGTCTGCTTGGTGATGCTGACGAACTGACTGAAGTAGAAAACAACAGCGACACGCCTAGGAAGAAACTTCCAATCCGTGGTGCTGAAGGTCTACTGCTAACGTTCGCCAACTGTTGTCACCCGATTCCAGATGATCACATCATTGCCCATGTCTCTCCAGGTCGTGGCCTTGTGGTTCACCGTGAAACGTGTCCAAACGTTCGTGGTTACCAAAAAGAACCAGACAAGTACATGGCGGTGGAATGGTCTGACGATTACGACCAAGAGTTCACAGCTGAACTTCAGGTTGATCTGCAGAACCACCAAGGTGCACTGGCTGAGTTAACTAACGTTATCTCGAAAACAGGCTCGAACATTCACGGTATTTCAACTGAAGAACGTGATGGACGCCTGTACACAGTGACTATCTTGCTGACCACCAAAGATCGTGTTCATCTTGCAAGTATTATGAAAAAGCTACGTGTGATGCCACACGCGCTGAAAGTAAGACGTCGTAAGAACTAACGTTTAAACTTGATAATAGTTTTGCCAAGAATTTAAATCCCCTTAATGCTTTATCGCTTAAGGGGATTTTTATAACCGTAATCCTAGTATTTACCGCGCTCCCTCCCATTCCTGCCTGTACAAAAATCCAGTAAAATGCTTGAATAGATCATCTCTCTTACGTTTATGAGCCTTGTTATGTCACAGCTTTTATCTGCTATCCCTCTCAACTCTTTATCTGGAGTCGGCGCAAAAGTCGCAGAGAAACTGGAGAAGGTTGGGCTTAACAACGTACAAGATTTACTGTTTCACCTGCCTTTGCGCTACGAAGATCGAACGCGTATCTATCCAATCGTAAAACTGCATGCTGGTTTATGGGCAGCAGTGCAAGGCAAGGTAATGCACGTCGATACCATTTTCGGTAAACGTAAGATGCTCGCAGTAAAGATCAGTGATGGTAATGGCACTATTACACTGCGTTTTTTCAACTTCACTGCAGGCATGAAGAATAACTTTGCCGAAGGCAAACAAGTGCATGCTTATGGTGAGATCAAGCGCGGCAATATGGGGCTTGAGATTGTCCATCCGGACTACAAATTCTTTGCGCCGAGGCAACAGCCAGACGTTGAAGCCAATCTGACTCCGGTGTACCCAACCACCGAAGGGCTAAGACAAGTCACGCTGCGTAATCTTACCGATCAAGCCTTAGAGCTAATCGACAAGGCCGCAGTTAACGAGCTTCTCCCATCAGGTTTATACGACCACCAAATTACCCTCGCACAAGCACTGCATACCATTCACAGGCCGCCCCCGGGCATTGACCTAGAGCTGTTTGATGAAGGCAAGCACCCTGCGCAACTGCGCCTAATTATGGAAGAGTTACTGGCTCAAAACCTGTCTATGTTGTCTGTTCGTAGCAAAGGGCAGCAAGACAAGGCAATGCCTTTTCCTCCAGTAAACACCCTTAAAGATAAGCTACTGGCTCAGCTGCCGTTTTCACCAACCAATGCCCAAGCACGAGTGACCAAAGAGATCGAAGCTGACTTGGAAAAGCCGCATCCTATGATGCGTTTAGTGCAGGGTGATGTGGGCTCTGGTAAAACCTTAGTCGCTGCACTGGCGGCGGTTCGCGCATTGGAACACGGTCAACAAGTAGCACTTATGGCACCCACTGAACTACTCGCAGAACAACACGCGATTAACTTTGCCAACTGGTTTGAGGCAATGGGTATTCAAGTTGGATGGCTAGCAGGTAAGCTCAAAGGCAAAGCTCGTGAAACTGAACTAACACGTATTGCCAGTGGCGAAGCGCAAATGGTGGTCGGTACTCATGCCTTGTTCCAAGAGCATGTCGAGTTCAAAAACCTTGGTTTAGTGATCATTGATGAGCAACACCGATTTGGTGTCCACCAGCGATTAGAGCTACGTGAGAAAGGCGCAAAGCAAGGCTACTACCCCCATCAGTTGGTCATGACCGCTACCCCAATCCCACGAACGTTAGCAATGACGGCCTATGCCGACCTCGAAACTTCGATTATTGATGAACTGCCACCGGGACGAACCCCAATTCAAACCGTGGCAATTCCTGATACCAAGCGCGATGATATTGTTGAACGTGTGAAAAATGCGTGTCTCAATGAAGGCAAACAAGCCTACTGGGTATGTACGCTGATTGATGAATCGGAAGTACTGGAAGCTCAAGCTGCAGCTGATACAGCAGAAGAGCTACAACGCAAACTGCCTGACGTAAAAATTGGTTTAGTCCATGGCCGTATGAAACCCGCCGAGAAACAAGCGGTGATGCGAGAGTTCAAAGAGAACAAGCTGCATCTATTGGTTGCGACAACCGTGATTGAAGTGGGCGTGGATGTTCCGAATTCGAGCTTAATGATCATCGAGAACCCAGAACGTCTTGGCCTAGCGCAACTGCACCAACTGCGTGGCCGTGTCGGCCGAGGTTCGGTCGCAAGTCATTGTGTATTGTTGTATCACTCTCCGCTGTCTAAAACCGCTCAGAAACGCCTAGGTGTGCTACGTGAAAGTAACGATGGCTTTGTGATTGCACAGCGCGACTTAGAAATCCGTGGCCCCGGTGAATTGCTCGGTACCAAACAAACTGGCTTGGCTGATTTCAAGATCGCCGATCTAATTCGTGACCAACGTTTGATACCTGAAGTGCAGCGTATTGCGCGTCATATTCACGATAGCTACCCAGACAATGCTAAGGCGATCATCAACCGTTGGTTGGGTGAACGCGATGTTTACTCTAAGGCGTAGTTAACACTAAGGCATAGTTAACACTGAGACCGTATTCAAACGTAAAAAAGGCTTCCTCAAGGAAGCCTTTTTAGTGTGCGTTACTTTCATCAAGCAAGAGCGAGATTCCCTATTCGCTCGTTCCTCACGATAGGGAATGACGATCAAAGTAAACTTTCATCATCAAAGTCCATGGTTAGCAATTCGTCATCCTCGGAGAGGGAAGAATGACCGAGTCGGGGATCTCTTAACCGTTCCTCGAACCGAACTTATCGTCATCAAACGGACCGATGATAACTAGGGCTTAACAGGGAAACTGATCTGCGCTTTTAAGCCACCTTCACTACGATTATTCACGACTACCGCACCTTGGTGTTGGCTGACAATACGTTTCACAATAGCCAAGCCTAAACCGGTCCCTTCACTGCCTCGGGCAGTATCGCCACGCGTGAACGGTTCAAACAACTTCCCGATCTGGTCCTGTGGGATACCTGGTCCATTATCTTCCACCGTTACCCAAGCAAGTTTGTTATCCGCTGTCATGCCGGTCGATACCTTGACCCAACCATTACCATAACGCAGCGCATTGACTACCAAGTTACTCACCGCACGCTTCATCGCAATTGGGTTACCAAGCGCGGGCTTCATTGATTCAGGAATATCCGTTTCAATCTGTACTTCGTATCCACCTTCAGAGCTAGAAACCTCACGAGCAATATCGTCAACAAACACCGCTTGAAATGAATCTCGATCAACGGGTTTTAAATAATCCATAAACTGACTGATGATCTCGTTACACTCTTCGGTATCACTGATGATGCCTTCCGCTAAGTAACTGTCTTCTGGTGACATCATCTCAGTCGCTAAACGAATACGCGTTAACGGAGTACGTAAATCATGACTGATACCTGCCATCAACAAAGCGCGGTCTTCTTCGAGTTCTTGGATACCTTTCGACATCTGATTAAAGGCTCGGGTTACTGAACGAATCTCTTGCGCACCTTGTACTGGCAGGGGTGGTGGAATATCACCTCGCCCGACACCTTGCGCGGCTTTCTCCAGCGCAATCAACGGACGGTTTTGCAATCGGATAAACAGCCAACCACCTGCGACAATCAACAGCGCCATGATCAGACTGTTACGAAACAGTGGTGCAAAATCCTCTTCTTGCAGCTCTGATAACGGAATACGAATTAAAGAGTTGGGTAACTGCGCAATGTCCATCCACAGTACATAACTCTCTTTCCCCAAGATCAGCCGCACTTCGGTTTCAGAACCCAGCTCTTTGGTCATCTCCTCGCTCATCAAGTCAATCGCAACGGCGTGGTAATACTCACCCGCCGCTTCACTGTTTTTCGCGTGAACAGTTACCCCTAACTGCTCAAGTACACGCTGACGTAGTGGCGCATCAATTTCGATATCCATGTCAGTGCCTTGGTCCAACACAAGGTTTAACTCATGAGCCAAAATCTTATTAAACTGCTGCAAACTCGGCATTAATGCGTAGTTGAACACTGCGTAATAAGAAAATATTTGGCTAGCAACCAACAAGGTTAAGAAGAGCACTATCGACTGAGTAAAGGAGCTACGTATACGCATGGGGTACCCGAGATGTAGAAAGATAAAGAAAGTGTTATATGACTATAACTCTAAACCATTGTGCTGAATAGAAAACGGGCCATCGCATATTAATGAGATGACCCGTAAGATTCACAGAATCGATAAAGCTACTGTAGAGCTTATTAAGCTGAATTACACAGCTTTGCCATCTGGAACGAATACATAACCCAAGCCCCACACCGTTTGGATGTAGCGAGGTTTGCTTGGATCTTCTTCAACTAGACGACGCAGACGTGAAATCTGAACATCGATAGAACGTTCCATTGCTGAATACTCACGGCCACGAGCCATGTTCATCAGCTTATCGCGAGACATTGGCTCACGAGCATTCGTTACCAAGGACTTAAGAACCGCAAATTCACCCGAAGTAAGCGGCATTGGCTCTTCACCGCGGAACATTTCGCGAGTACCTAAGTTCAAGCGGAACTCACCAAACTCAACCACAGACTCTTCTGTGCTTGGTGCACCCGGTGCTTCAATGACTTGGCGACGCAGTACAGCTTTAATACGAGCAAGCAGTTCACGTGGATTAAATGGTTTTGGCAGGTAATCATCAGCACCCACTTCCAAGCCCACAATGCGATCCACTTCATCACCCTTTGCAGTAAGCATCAGGATTGGTAGCGAGTTGTTTGCGTTTCGTAGACGACGACAGATCGATAGACCATCTTCGCCCGGCAACATTAAATCCAATACCATCAAGTGAAAATTTTCACGGGTTAACAGGCGGTCCATCTGCTCACTGTTTGCCACGCTACGCACTTGAAAGCCCTGCTCTGACAGATAGCGTTCTAACAGTGCACGTAAACGAGCATCGTCATCGACCACTAAAATTTTGTAGTTTTCTTGCATGTAATGGTTCCACCTATTAAAGCTTAAACCTAAGGTTAAGCATTCTTGGTAAATTGTATATTGGTATAAGACATTAAAAATGTAACATTATTGGAGAAAAAGTCGCCTAAATAATTGTTAACGTATGTTGCCTTTCTATATATTCTATCTTAGATCATCATTTCATTAAGTCAGATTTATGAAAACCAAACTTATCACCCGAGAAGGTTATAACAAACTCAAAGCAGAACATGACCACTTATGGCACGAGAAGCGTCCAGAGATCACCAAAATAGTCACTTGGGCTGCAAGCCTAGGAGATCGTTCAGAAAACGCAGATTACACCTTCAATAAGCGTTTGCTTCGTCAGATTGATCGCCGAGTGCGTTTCTTAAGAAAGTTCCTACCTGATGTCACGATCGTGGATTACTCACCTCAACAAGAAGGTAAGGTCTTTTTCGGTGCTTGGGTCGAAATTGAGAATGATGATGGGGAAATTAAGAAGTTTCGAATTGTCGGCCCAGAAGAGATCTACGGCGATGCTAAAGGCTATATATCTATCGACTCACCAATGGCTAGAGCTCTGCTCAAGAAAGAAGTGGATGATGAGTTTACGGTAAAAACACCGGAAGGCGACAAAGAGTGGTTCATTAACTCGATTCGCTACGCAGACAACGAATAACCAAACTTAATAAACACTTAGCGATAAACTGAGTGTTCAGCAAACCCAAACTCCAGATAAAAGAAAACCCCGCAAGGCTTTCGCCTAGCGGGGTTAAGTCTCTATCGCAGCAATCCGGCTACTGTTTATCTCTTCGAGATAAGGTGCTCCCTGCATCTTTCCTTGATAGTGGCTAAATCCTTTAACCAATTTCCTTTTTGTTCATCGCCATCCTAGCGGTGTCCATTCTAGCCTGTCATCCTGACTGGCGAATCTCATCCAGAGATTATCACTTCCTTGCTGACCACTCATCCTAAGTAATCAAATCTTCATCCTGAAGATACCTAGTCCATTAGGCTTTTTCCTGTTCCTGCCAACTCCCTGTCGACAAGTTAAATATTACGGCAAATGGCCGTGTTTCCTAGATAGTCTTAAAAAACATTTCAGGTGAGAAATACGCCCACAAACACACAATCAAATAAAATCAGCAACTTAGTGTAACATCAAGACGATTTCATCGGTCTAAAGCGACTTACTCTCACATCACTTGTAAGAGATCTCGCACAAAGCGGGTATCAGAAACGGAAATTCGACTTCTGACAGGATAATTACACAGCCAAAGCTAGAAAAAGCGTACGCTCACCCCCATGTATTTGTCATGATATTAAATAAGAGATTCATCGGATGAGCCAAGCTATCTGTCGACTGATCGCTGAAGAACTGAATGTCCGTTCTGAGCAAGTCACTGCCGCAGTAAACCTAATTGACGACGGTAACACCGTTCCCTTTATTGCCCGCTACCGTAAAGAAGTTACGGGTGGCTTAGACGATACCCAACTACGTAACCTTGATAGCCGCCTTTCATACCTTCGCGAGCTAGACGATCGTCGCCAAACAATTCTTAAGTCGATTCAAGACCAAGGAAAACTCACGCCAGAACTCGAGCGTGATATCACTCAAGCAGACAGCAAGACTCGCCTAGAAGATTTATACCTGCCATACAAACCAAAGCGCCGCACTAAAGGCCAGATCGCGATTGAAGCGGGCTTAGAACCACTTGCCGACACACTGTGGAATGAACCACAGCACGATCCAGAAACGGAAGCGGCGAACTTCATCAGCAACGATAAAGGCATTGCCGATACCAAAGCTGCTCTCGATGGTGCTCGTGCGATCATCATGGAACGCATTGCGGAAGACGCAAACCTACTAGAAAAGATTCGCCAACACCTAACACGCAACTCAGAGCTAGTCGCTCGTGTAGTGACAGGTAAAGAGCAAGAAGGCGAGAAGTTCAAAGACTACTTCGAGCACAACGAAACACTCAGCAAAGTGCCGTCTCACCGTGCACTTGCCATGCTGCGTGGCCGCAATGAAGGCTTCCTAACACTGGCGATGAATGCCGATCCTGAGCAAGAAGAAGGTGTACGTGGTTCATACTGTGAGAACATTATCTCTGATCACTACGGCATTACTCTGAGCAGTGCTCCTGCGGACGCGTGGCGTAAGCAAGTGATCAGCTGGGCATGGCGCATTAAGGTTTCTATGCACATGGAAACTGAATTGATGGGCGCAATGAAAGAGCGTGCAGAGATCGAAGCGATTGAAGTATTCGCAACCAACCTAAAAGACCTACTCATGGCAGCGCCGGCTGGACCTCGTGCAACCTTGGGCTTGGACCCAGGTTTACGTACCGGTTCGAAAATCGCTGTCGTGGATTCAACCGGTAAGGTTTTGGCAACAGAAACTATTTACCCTCACCCACCTCAAAAGCAATACGACAAATCGGCACACGTGGTTGAGCAGATGGTTCGTCAATTCAATGTTGATTTGATTGCGATTGGTAACGGTACGGCTTCACGCGAAACCGACAGCTTTGTGGCTGACGTAATTAAACGCGGCAACCTAAAAGCGCAAAAGATCATTGTTAGCGAAGCGGGCGCATCGGTGTATTCCGCGTCTGAACTAGCTGCAAAAGAGTTCCCGAACATGGATGTATCAATTCGTGGTGCGGTGTCTATTGCTCGTCGTCTGCAAGATCCACTGGCAGAGCTAGTGAAGATTGACCCTAAATCGATCGGTGTGGGCCAATACCAACACGATGTGAGCCAAACTATGCTCGCTAAGCGCCTAGATGCGATTGTCGAAGACTGTGTAAACGCGGTTGGTGTTGATGTGAATACCGCTTCGGCTGCGCTACTGACTCGTGTTGCTGGTCTGTCTAGCACCATTGCTCAGAACATCGTGGATTTCCGTGACGAGAATGGTCGTTTTGAAGCGCGCACTACGTTGAAGAAAGTGGCTCGTTTAGGTCCAAAAGCCTTTGAACAGTGTGCCGGCTTCCTACGCATTATGGATGGCAAAAACCCACTGGATGCATCATCGGTTCACCCAGAAGCTTACCCAGTAGTGAAAAGCATCGCTGAGAAAAACCACAAAGACATCAAATCTCTGGTGGGTAACACAGACTTCTTACGTGGCTTACACGCCATCGATTACACCAATGAGAACTTCGGTGTACCAACGGTCAGCGACATCATCAAAGAGCTCGATAAACCGGGCCGTGACCCTCGCCCTGAATTTAAGACTGCAACCTTCGCCGATGGCGTAAACAGTGTTTCAGATCTAGAACCGGGCATGATTTTAGAAGGTGTGGTATCGAACGTGGCTAACTTTGGTGCCTTCGTTGATATTGGTGTTCACCAAGATGGCTTAGTGCATATTTCAGCGCTCACCGATCGCTTTGTCTCTGACCCACGTGAAGTGGTTAAAGCGGGCGACATCGTGAAAGTGAAGGTGATGGAAGTGGATGTTCAGCGTAAACGTATTGCACTGAGCATGCGTATGAAGGACGAGCCTGGACAAGACAACCGTGCTCAACGTTCAAGTGCACCTCGTACACAAAACCGCTCGAATCAAAACTCGCAAGGTGGCCAACGCCGTCGTGAAGAGCCGCAACAAAACGCTGCAATGGGTGGAGCATTCGCTGCCGCTTTTGCTAAAGCGAAAAAGTAATCCATTAGCTCATCTAAAAAGCTGATGTGCTTAAAACAGAAAACCTGCATCCCTTAGGGTATGCAGGTTTTTTTATTATGTGTTCAAAAAAGACATCGAAGCTTGGTTGACTCGTAAACTTTTGATTTATAAGACCACCAACATCTCTGATGGAGCATGAGGCGCAACAGCATGACCATAATGATACTTTATGACCTTACGTCGTTTCTCCATCTGTCCTTCCTGAATCGCCGCATCTAAAACATGCTTTGGCAGGCGGAAACGCATGGTATAACCTTTGCCTTGATCAGCACTGTATGTTTTCAGTGCCAATAAGCTGAACAGCCGATCAAAAGGGTCTTGTGGCTCTTCTTGGCTAACCGAATTGGCCTCTGACTCGTTCTCCATTTCATAACCTGGATGGTCTGAAGGATCCCAAGCCGACTGCTGCCTTCGTTTATCGTCTGATTTTACCTTACGCTCTGCATTGGTTCTCGCCAATGCTACTGCGGGAGCAACAGGCTCTCGGACTCTATTATCACGCGCAACTTGCTCTGTTTGCACATTAACGGACGGGGCGATTAGTGGCACACTCACTGCAGTTGCAGGTGACACAATCATCGCGAACTCTCCTCAAGAATCGCCCATCGTTTTTGCTATAACGCTGTTGTACTGTGAGTCAGCACAACAGGCATAGCCCAACTTAGCGCAATCAGCTCAGGAGAGAGTTAGGTCTGAGTATCAAGCAACACGTTGGTGTTATACCAATCGTAGTAAATAACTGATCATCCTAGCTTGTTAAAATGCTCGATAACGGCGTTAAATTTTTTGATTGTAGAATAACTACTTATCGAAACTACTTGTCAAAAAAAAGCTGCCTTGTTCTCAAGCCTTTTACCTACGCTATTTTTGAACACTTACTTACTGTGATTGGTATTAGCTTATATATCGACCAAGCCGGATATATATTTAGCAATTATTTTTGTGCGAAGCTGACAAGCTCACTGCAAAAGGCATCCGCTTCGGTCATAAACGGTGCATGCGAAGACTGGGTAAATATGTATTGCTCGGTATGAGGCAAGGCTGTGCCTAAGTCTTTCGCAACCTTGATTGGCACCAATCCATCTAATCGACCATACAAGCGTAGCATTGGTACTGAAATCTCAGGCAGTTGTTCACGCAGATCGACATCCGACAGCATCTTTAATCCTGCCAATAATGAGTCAGGGTTCGGCAACGGGCGAGACAGCACCGCTTGCTTGAGTTGTTTTACATCTTGCCTTGCTGAAGGGCTGCCCATGGCTTGCAATGCCATAAAGCGTTCGATGGTGGTTTGGAAATCTTCAACCAGTTGCTCGGTGAATGCGCTTAATACGTTGGGCTGAATGCCTCGCCATAACACGGGCTCTTTTGCAGCGGCGAATTTGGGAGAACTGGCGACAGTCACCAGCTTGCTCACGTAATCTGAGTGATGGAGAGCCATGTGCGTTGCGACCAAGCCTCCAAGTGACCAACCCACCCAAATCGCTTGCTTTGGTGCTTCGGCCAAAAGCTGCTGAGCAATCTCTTCAAGATCTTGAGCGTGGCAGTGCGCGCTGTGTCCATACCCTGGTAAATCGACAACATGCACTCGAAAATCAGCTTGTAATGCATTAACGGTTTGTTGCCATACCGCACCGTTCATTCCCCAGCCGTGAACCAGTACTAAATCAGGCCCTTGCCCAGAAACATGCCAATATAACGCGTCACTCATTCTCAATATTCCCTACTTTTTCCATCAGCGATAATCCGCGCTTTTCAGTATGGTGAGCAAAAGGAACACCATAACCCAAAAGCATCACGAGCTATGTTATCCGATTGGCTACAAAAACACACACCACGTCTGGTCACACCTCAATGCCACCTGTGCAAACTTGATAAACTGCCCAGTGATACACATCCTCGATGGTGCAATTCTTGTCTCAAACTCTTTCAGCCAGTACCACGCTGCCAACGATGTGGTTTAAAAACACTGCTCACAGTAGAGCAGTGCGGACAGTGCTTATCTCAACCTCCACCTTGGCATCGCCTCTACTGTGTCGGCGATTACACCTTCCCTACAGCAGGTTACATTCAGCAAATGAAGTACGCTGATAAGTTTTGGTTTGCACGTGATCTATCTAAGCTATTGGCATCACGTATCGAATATCCTGCTCCGCTGATCACCAGCGTGCCGCTGCATTGGCGTCGATATACTCATCGCGGCTTTAATCAAAGTAAGCTGCTAGCCGACTACACGGCTCAAGAGCTTGGCGTTGAAAGTGATGTGCTCTTTCGTCGAATTCGCTCAACGGCTTCCCAGCAGGGGCTGACTAAATCCGCACGATTACACAATCTAAAGAGCGCTTTTGCGCTGCGAAAACAAGACGTTCAAGGAACTATCCCCTCTCACGTCGCGATAATTGATGATGTTGTAACCACCGGCAGTACTGTGTATCAATTATGCCAATTACTACTTGAAGTGGACGTTAAAAGGATTGATATTTACTGCATCTGCCGCACTCCTGAGCCCTCTGGATAAAAGCTGTGAATCACTACTTGTACAGCAATCCAACAAAAAAGGGCTGAATTACAAATCTGACAGGAGTAGAATGGCGCTAATAACCTACAAATCTACTCAGGTATTCGTCGTGTCAAATATTACTATTACAGAAACAGCTCAAACTCACTTTGCCAATCTGCTGTCACAGCAGCCTGAAGGTACAAACATTCGTGTGTTCGTGGTAAACCCGGGTACACAAAACGCAGAGTGTGGTGTTTCTTACTGCCCAACAGATGCTATCGAAGCGTCTGACACAGAGCTTAAATTCGAAGCTTTCTGTGCATACGTAGATGAGCTAAGCCTACCGTTCCTAGATGAAGCTGAAATTGACTTCGTTACTGACAAAATGGGCTCTCAGCTAACGCTTAAAGCACCAAACGCTAAGATGCGTAAAGTCGCAGACGATGCACCACTTGTAGAACGTGTTGAATACGCAATTCAAACACAAGTTAACCCACAACTTGCTGGTCACGGCGGTCACGTTAGCTTGGTAGAAATCACTGAAGACGGCGCAGCTATTGTAGCATTCGGTGGTGGTTGTAACGGTTGTTCTATGGTTGATGTAACGCTAAAAGAAGGCATCGAGAAAGAACTTCTTCAACAGTTTGAAGGTGAACTGACTGCTGTTCGTGATGCAACTGAGCACGATCGTGGTGAGCACTCTTACTACTAATCACTGATTTAGTGTTAGTTGTTATTTGAAAGGTTGATGCGCAAGCATCAACCTTTTTTGTTTTAGGGCTAAACAGATACGCTCGAACACGATCTCACTATGCTCTTGTATTCCCGAACGAAATAACCCGAATTCTCGGTTGGTTACCATCTTGAGTAAGGTATTCAAGTGATCGCAATCGGTTCCTGCTCTAATAATTCTAGGATATGAAAACTCGGATCTAGGAACTCAACGTCATTTCCCCTATATTAGAATGACTTTATAAGAAAGAATTCCAATGAGCTAAGGAGCGAGCGCAATGACAAAAAGGACCAAGCCAGAGATTTTGGCTCAGCAAACTGTCGCTCAATCAAAACTATTCTCTATCGAGTCTCTCGATTTACGCTTTTCAAACGGCGAACAGCGCACTTACGAACGCATGAAGCCTAGTGGCCGCAACGCAGTAATGATGGTTCCGATTACTGAACAAGGCGACATTCTATTGGTGCGTGAATACGCAGCGGGCACAGAACGCTATGAACTGGGCTTTCCGAAAGGGCTTATCGATCCAGGTGAGCAGCCAAACGAAGCCGCCGTTCGCGAACTCAAAGAAGAGATAGGCTTCGGTGCCAACAAGCTTACTCCGCTGAAGGAAGTGATCCTTGCACCCTCTTACTTCTCTAGCAAAATGACGTTGTTTATTGCAGAAGACCTCTACCCAGAAAAGCTAGAAGGTGATGAGCCAGAGCCTCTCGATATTGTGCGCTGGCCACTTGCTCAAGCCGAAGAACTGTTAACACATCTCGATTTCTGTGAGGCTCGGAGTATTACAGCCCTGCTTTTAAGCCTTCGTGTATTAAACAATAACTAGAACATTCAGGCTCGCTCTAAGAGTAAGAGAACATTTATGCCAATAACAAAAGATTTGTCTCACCTCCTACCCTCTGTCATTGAGATTGCTCGCTCTGCTGGTCAACTCATCTTAGAGATCTACGAGAAAAAGGATTACGAAGAGTTCATTAAGAGTGATGACACTCCAGTAACCAGTGCCGATCTTGCAGCACATAAGCTGATATTAAAAAAACTCAGTGAATTGACGCCTGATATTCCCGTATTATCCGAAGAAGACGCCGACATCAGCCTAGAGCAACGCTCTCAATGGGATCGCTACTGGTTAGTTGACCCACTGGACGGCACCCAGGAGTTCATCGCACGAAGTGGTGATTTCGCGACAATTATCGCCCTAATCGAGCATAACAAGCCAGTGATGGGCGTGGTATACGCACCCGTTTCAGGTGTGAGCTATTACGCTTACAGTGGCAAAGGCGCTTGGAAGATCCCAGACCTTAATGACAGCGTGAAAATCAAAACGCATCGTCACGAGCTGCCAAACCAGTCAATCGCCATGGCGATCAGCCGTCGCCAGGACATCAATCGCATCACTAGCCGTATGAGCTCAGCATGGAATTATGATTTGGTTCCTCTAGGCTCAGCAGCGCTTAAGGCCTGTTTAGTCGCAGAAGGCGCTGTGGATTGTTATCTGCGCCTTGGACCAACCGGAGAGTGGGATACCGCCGCAACGCAGTGCATTGTTGAAGAAGCTGGCGGACGTATCTTAAGTACTCAACTAGAACCGCTTTCGTACAATGAAAGAGAAACGCTAGAAAACCCGAACTTCATTGTACTCGGTGATGCAGATTTACCGTGGGTAGAAATTTTGCAAGGCAAAGACTAGGCGAGTTTGCTCCCTTTAACTGTCAGATATCCTCTAGATTCTCAGAACAAACAAAACGGGCACCTCAGTGAGGTGCCCGTTTTTTATATCTCGTAATTTAGTGACCCTTAGCCGTTTAGCTAAAAACGACCTTGATAAGTAAACTGGTACTTACCTTGGCTATCAGGATTACCCAACCATTTAAGCTGATTTTGCATCGTTGGCGGGAATTCAACACCCGGTTTAAACCACGCTGCAGATGTGTAGCGCTGGTTAGATGTTAGACTCGCTGAGAACTCACTGTCTACTTGAGTGCTCTTCTGAACGCCTTTGGCTGCAATTGTACTGTCTTCACAGGTTATGTCCGCAATCACAGGACCAAGGTCTAATGAACCAACAGGTGAATCGACTGCAGCACCAGACCAAGCCACAGTACCTTCACCAGACTGACACCAAGGTTGAGCATGAACCGCATGCTTGATCATCAGCTCAACCTTTCCACCAATTGAAACCGGGACTGGAATGGCTGGAGCATATTTCATCACGTTAGCAGCGGGCATTGATGCGACTAAGTTTTCCGCATACGCACCACTCATGCTGTACCCAACACGCCCTTTTCCTGACAAGTTCATGTCGCTATTACGACCAAAACGAACCGCTAATTCAGCTTTGGCTTGGAAGAGTTTAGAGAACTGAAAGTCCCACTGTACTGAACCGTAATTAACACGCTGCCAGGCGATATTATTGGCGCTGCCCTGCCAAACCGTTCCTTCAACACCTTCAATATTCAAGCCACGCACAGCCGGTGCATGTTTGAGTACAAAAGAGGCCGGTAGATGCAGCAACAGACTAACCGAGAAAAAGACAATAAAGATGCCGCCAAAAAGTAAACCTAACTTCAAAGATAAACCGCGTTTCACATTAACCTCGTTTAAACTGTAGTCGGTTGACCTCAATAACCCCTGGGTTATCGGAGCGATCAATGTCCATAAACTCAACCTCCACACCCTGTTTTTCTTTCAGGTATGTTAGCCAGTCAACGAACTTATTAAAAGGCACAGGTTTTACCCACACTTGCAACATTTCGCCACGTGGTTGCACGCGTATTAGCTCGATATTAAAGCGACGCATAGAAGCTGGCACAGATTGATTCAGAGGTTGACTGGCACTAATGCCGCCACTGCCTCGTAGTTCAACCACTTCATTGGCTTTATTGGTTACCCAAGCCAGTAGTTGCTTCTCGCTTTGAATGCGGGTCTGCGCAAGTTCAGCTCGCTGACTGAGTGGCTGGATTAGCCCCCAATAAACGACACCGACCACCAATAGAATTGAGCAACCAATCACTAGTCGTTGCTCTCTTTGACTTATTGAAGTCCACCACGCTTGGAGTGGCTCAATCATATTTCTCATCACTGATCTCCTTACGCAGGTTATTGATGGGGTTTAAGAGTAAAGCTGCCAAATACGGCATCACCATTACGATTCAATGGCCCTTGCTCAACGGTAAACTTCTCTTCAAGTTTCACTCGCGCAGTCTCGAAATATTGGAAGTCAGTACTTTTCGCTTCCAATCTCACCTCTGAGCGGTTGCCGTCGTAGCGAATACTATTCACTTCGATGGCTTTCACTTGTCCTAAAGTTTCTGGCAGTAACGCTAGCCATCCAAGTAAGGAATCACCATCACCCGAGCCACCATACTTCTTAGCTTCATCGTTCATCTGGCGCTTAAGGTAGCTGACCGTCGGAATACGCTGTTTACCAGGCAGCACCGCTCTAAAGATACGTTCACTCTCCGTTCGGTACGCTTCGGCTTGTGCTTCGTACTGCTGAACCTTTAAGGCTTGCTGAGTGACGATCACCGCCACCAGCAAACAAGCTGCGATCGCTACTTTTTGCCATACACGCCAGTACTTACTGAATGAAGATTTGGTTTTAAAGGTGCCAGTCAGTAAGTTTACGCCACTTGTAATGGCTTGTTGGCTCAGTAAAGACATCACCAGTTCAGCAGGTTTAGCTTGCCACTCAATGCCACTTTGCAGTTGAACGTCATCACTTGGCAGTGCGGTGTAGCTAAAAATCGTTGGTGATTGCTCTTCGTCATCTAAGGCAACCCAATCGCTTTGTAAGAACATCGCTAGCCACGCCTCATTGATCGACACTGCTTGATAGTTGCTTTGACGCAATAACCAATGTTGGTCGATCTGCAGCGCACTGATGCCTTGATCTTCTAAAGGCAACGCTAAGGTATCAGGCAATACTTTACGAAAGATAATGTTCGCTTCGCGGAAAGTATCCAGCGCCTGCTTAAGCCAATCACGTTCCACACCACACACTGTCGCGTGCGTTGCGTCTTTCTCTAAAATAGTCAGGTGTAAGTCTTCGATATCTTGTGCGACTTCGTCTTCTAATAAAAACGGCAGCATAGAATCGAACTGGCGAGCAGCACCTTTCGGGATCTCAACACGCTTAATTAAGCATTCACTTCCCGGCAATAAAGCGATACAGCTGCGCTTTTCAGCGTAAGGCGTTAACTCGTCAAGCTGATCCCAGCTAGACAGTTCACCGCTTGCTATCACTTCTTGTTGGCTTGTCGACCAAACTAACCACTGCACAGGGCTTTGTGGTTCGCTACTCAGTCGAACGGTCAGAAACTCGCTCACTGATTCCTCCAAAACGACGGCGTACTACCGTCACTGTTTCTCGATTACTACTATAGAAAAGCGTCCGTATACGTACACGTGACTGCTCAACTAATACCTCTGCATCTAGCTCAAAATAGGCGCTATCTACAGTTAAATATGCTTTCGCTTTTTTGCTGACTTCGGCACTCACACCCACAATAGCAGGCTCAGCCATAAACGCATCCACCGTATCCCAACCATCGAATGGGCGTTTGTCTATCAGCTGTTTGGCATCCGATTCACTTAAGCCGGGGGCAAACATCGCTTCCAATAACGGCGCCTGCTTTTCCGTAAGAGTATTCACATTCAAACGGAAATCGTCGCTCGGCAGAGCACAAACAAAGGGGCGAACCTTATTCATCACCTCACCAGTGACTTGATAAACCGAGCGTAGCTCGGACTCATCGGCCATTAAGCCATTCGCTGCCAAATAAGATGGCTTCATCGCCTCATAAGTACTGTCTTCTACACCAGCTGAAGAGGTGGTTCGGGTATCACTATCAACAAATTCCCAGCTTGAATGTGCAATAACCTCGGCCTGATAAGGCTCAACATCTTGGTTTTCCAACAAGGTTTGCCAAACCGTAATTAAATAAGGTGTTTGGTTACTTGAAGTCGTCGCCACACCAGCCAACGCATTGAGATTAAAACATGCCTGAGCATCAACAATACGGCCTTTAACTTGACCATAATCCAACGGGTATACCTGTTCTTCTAACGCCCATGGTTGACTCAAGTTGACGGTATCACTGTCTTTGTAGCTTTGCCTAATGCCGTCTTGCACCAGCGCTTCGACACCAATGCTGTACCAGTAAGCCTGTTGGTAATTCAGTTGATTGCCCACGCGCTTAAATTGAGTAAACAGGCGTTCCGACATACTGCCTGCGATGGTTGCCATTATCGCCAGTAGCATCAGGATAATGATCAGCGCAACACCTCGCTGCTTGCGCCCCATGGCAGACCTTGTCAGTGCAAACTTATTAGTTCGATGAGTCATTATTCCCCTCATTACTACTTGAAGAGTCACTGTTTGAAGAATCATCGGCCTGATCTAGCGTGCCACCAGGGGTGAGATAAATACGCTCTATCTCACCATAATCTTTCAAGGTTAGCTTTAACCTTACCGCTTTCGGTAGCGATTTGTCGGCTTGCCACTCTTTCCCCCAGCGGCTTCCGTCATAAAACTCGAATTCCAAGCTTTCAACATCATCAAGCAAAGGCGTAATCACACCTTCTTGTCCTGCAGGAGTATCGGGGTAGCGCCACCACACACGCTCAAGCGTTTCTTCTTTAATGCGGTAACCCACTTTGGTGACTTCTCCGCGAGGAAACTGCTGCTGTGGGTTATGCCAGCCAAGGCGAGTAAACATGATGCCAACGCTGTCGGAATCCAGTAAATACTCTTTAATTAAGATCAGCTTAGATGATGCTTCTTCACCGTTGGTACGAAATTGTCGCACCGCCATCTGGCGAAAATCATTATCTAAAATGACTAAGCTACGTTGCAGTTGATTTAAACGAGCACTGCGCTCGATTGAAAGCTCGTTGCTGCGCTGAACCTGATTTACTACCTGATAAGCCGCCATGCTTAACGTGGCAAAGATAGCGATCGAGACCAAAACCTCAATTAAGGTAAAGCCTCTCCCTTTCGAAGATAGTCCTTGTTTACGAGGCACACGCTTATTGGCGGACATGCTCTTACTTAGCGACTTGCTCTGAGCTAACGACACGCTTTTACTTGACCACATAGCTGCGCACCGTGACCACTGGAGAAGCTTGTTTACTGGTTGCCACACTCACATCAAACGCCTTTAATAAATCATCGCTAGTATCGATTGGCGTGACCTTCCAAAACCACTCTCTCTCGGCCAACTCTTGTGTGCCCTGCGCTTTTTTTAGCTTCTCAGGATGCAGCATCACCAAAGCCATTTGATTATCAACGACCATAGCCGCGAAGGTTTTTTCTTCGAGATAACTGAGGGTATTGATGTGCTGAGTAACAGCACGAATCACACTGATCGCCGCAGTCGCAAAGATAGCGAGCGCAACCAATACCTCAAGCAGCGTCATTCCTCGAGAACCAAGGGGCATACCACGAAAACGATAAGGAGAACGGTTATTCCTCTTCATCTTCTTCTCCCGGTTCTAGCAGTCGAATCACACCATTGTCCAATACTCGAATACGCCAACCATCTTGTATGGTGTCTCCGGTATTTGGATAAAACGACAATACAAATGGCGTCATTTCAGCACTCGACAAGATGTAGATCTGTGGTGGTTTCGGCTTCTTTTCCTCTTCAAGATCAGCAAACATATCTTCATCAAACAAGCTTCCTGGGTTGAACAACCGATCATCGTCTTCCCATGCGCCACCACCTAAGGTCAGTGACAATGCGAGTTCTTCCGGTAGTTCAGTTAAAGAGGGGATTTTTTCAAAATCGACTTCTTGCCAGCCTTCGGACTTAAGCGCCATCAGTACATAGGTCGATTTCTTTTCATCAACACGAACGCCAAAATCCAAACCACTCAAAATAGCCTCTTCATTGAGTAATTGAACTCGCTGATAAAAGCTTTGAGCGTATTTTTTAGCAACATCTTTGCTATTGGTAGGAATGGTCGCGATCACCGCGACCGCCGTTACTGACAGTAATACCAACACCAAAAGAATCTCAATTAAGGTGAAACCTGGCTGTGTTTGCTTAGTTTTCACCTTTAGACTCCATCTGTTTACGTCCTACCATCAATAACGTATCAAGCATCAATAACGAATCAAACAATAAGCTGAAGCTTATTGGAAATCCTGCATGTTCCAGTTGCCGATATCCGCAGCAATACCTTCACCACCTTCTTGGCCATCAGCACCAAGAGTGAAAATATCAATAGTGCCGTTATCACCAGGGCTTAGGTATTGGTACTCGTTACCCCATGGGTCGTTTGGCAGACGCTTGATGTAGCCACCGTCGCGGTAGTTACGAGGCTCTGGGCTGCTTGGCTTAGAAACCAATGCATCAAGACCTTGATCCGTTGTTGGGTAAACGCTGTTATCCAGTTTGTACATATCTAGCGCGTTCTCTAACGCCACGATATCAGTGATGGCTTTTTGTTGGTCTGCCTTCTCTTTATTACCCAATAGGTTAGGTACAACAAAGCTCGCCAATACGCCAAGGATAACCACAACAACCATCACCTCGAGTAGAGTAAAGCCTGATTGTTTCTTCATTCTGTTTTTCATTATTTTCTCCAAATTACAGACAGCGAGTTGAAGGTAATAATGTCCTTCTTCTCGTTAATCCAAAAACTAACGTCTTATAAGCGGTAGGTTAGCCGCTCATCAAATTATTCATTTCAAGCATCGGCATCAGAGTCGCCATCACAATGAACAGTACTAAGCCTGCCATCAAAGCGATAAGTGCTGGCGTAAAGATACCTAATGCGATATTCACGGTAGATTCAAAGCTTTGGTCTTGGTTGTCCGCCGCTCTTGTCAGCATCTGTTCCAACTGACCACTCTGCTCACCACTGGCGATCATATGCAGCATCATTGGAGGGAAGAGTTTGGTTTGATCGAGCGCTTTACGCAGGCTTGCCCCTTCTCTAACACTGTCTGACGCCTGCAGTACTTGTTGCTTCACATGGTGATTCGACATTACATCAACCGCAACCTTCATCCCCTCAAGGATAGGAATCGCACTCGAGGTACAGATAGAGAGTGTTCGTGCAAAACGAGAGGTATTAATTCCTTTCGCGATCTTGCCGATCAGTGGAATGCTTAATAGCTTGCGATCCCAACTCATGCGAACACCCGGCTTTTTCAGAGCGGTCTTAATCAACACAATCACACCGATGATCAACAACAGTAATTGGATGCCCCAATTCTGGATAAATTCACTCGATGCCAATAAAAATTGTGTCGATTGAGGAAGTTCTTGGCCCATTTGGATAATCGGTTCAACGATCTTAGGTACCACGGTTGCCAGCAGGAACGAAACAATCGTCACCGCAAACACCACCAGCACCACAGGGTAGATCATCGCTTGCAGCAACTTAGAGCGCATCTTCTGACGGTTTTCTGCGTAATCAGCCAGTCGCTCCAATACCGCATCTAAGTGACCCGATTTCTCACCAGCCGCGACCATGGCTCTAAACAGTTCATCAAAGATATGTGGGTAATCAGCCAAGCTATCGGCTAGCGAATAACCTTCCGTTACCTTCGAACGAACCGCCAGTAACATGGTTCGAATACGTGGCTTTTCAGATTGCTCCGCCACGGCTTTCAAGCACTCTTCTAGCGGCATGCCTGATTGCACCAAGGTGGAAATTTGGCGAGTAATCAAAGCAAGGTCTGGCGTGCTGATACCACGCTTAAAGCTGGTCGAAGGCTGTGCACCTTTCGTCGTTTTAGCTTTAGCTTCGGTCATCTCAACCGGCATCAAGCCTTGTTCTTTTAAGCGCTGGCGAGCCTGACGAGCGTTATCCGCTTCAATCGAGCCCTTTTTGCTCTTACCCTTGGCATCCAGTGCTTTGTATTCAAATGCCGCCATACTAGACTTCCTTGGTCACGCGCATCACTTCTTCTAGGGACGTTACCCCTTTCAGAACTTTGCTCAAGCCATCATCTCGAATACTTGGTGTTGTGCCACGAATTGCTTTCTCAATTGCCTGTTCGCCAGCTTCACTGTGAATCAGCTCTTGTACCGAATCGTCAATCATCAATAGCTCATGAATACCAGTACGGCCTCGATAGCCTTTGTGACTGCAGCTTTCACACCCTTTGGCATGGTAAAGCGTTAGGCTGTCTTTCTTCTTCAACCCAAACAGTTTTTTCTGTTCTTTATCCGCTTCGTAAGGTTCTTTACAGTCGTTACACAGGGTGCGAACCAAGCGCTGAGCCAAAACACCCAGCAGCGAAGAAGAGATCAAGAAGGGTTCGATGCCCATATCACGCAGACGCGTAATTGCACCGATTGCCGTATTGGTGTGAAGGGTCGACATCACTAAGTGACCGGTCAAAGAGGCTTGAACAGCGATCTCTGCGGTTTCCAAATCACGGATCTCACCAATCATGACCACATCAGGATCTTGACGAAGAATGGCACGTAAACCACGCGCAAAGGTCATATCAACCTTAGGGTTCACTTGTGTTTGACCAATGCCATCAATATCAAATTCAATTGGGTCTTCAACGGTAAGGATGTTGCGTTCGTTGCTGTTAAGCTCTTGCAGGCCAGCGTACAAGGTCGTTGATTTACCTGAGCCTGTCGGGCCAGTCACCAAGATAATGCCATGTGGGCGCTGAATCAGCTTACGGAAGTTTTCATGGTTTTCTGCTGTCATACCTAAACTGTGCAAGTCTAGACGAGTGGCGTTTTTGTCCAACAGACGCATTACCACACGCTCACCGTGCGAAGAAGGCATGGTTGAAACACGAACATCAACCGCTCGGCCACCAATACGCAAAGAAATACGACCATCTTGTGGCACGCGTTTTTCCGCAATATCCAATTTAGCCATAACCTTTACACGTGACACGAGCAGCGGAGCCAGTTTACGGCTTGGCGCTAGAACATCACGCAGCACACCATCAACTCGGAAACGGATACAAAGTGACTTTTCAAAGGTTTCGATGTGTATATCCGAAGCACCCTCTTTGATCGCCTCACCCAGCATCGCATTGATTAACTTGATGATTGGTGCATCATCTTCTGATTCAAGTAAGTCTTCGTCTTGAGGCAGTTCTTCCGCTAGTGAGAAGAAATCATCACTATCAGCACCAATGTCTTCCATGAGCTGACGAGCTTCCGACGAGTCACGCTGATAAGCATCGGTCAGTTTTTTATCAAACTCATCGAGAGTAATCGCTTGTGGCGTGAAACCATTTTTCACAACACGACTCACTTCAATGATCGCCGCCGATTTCAGTGGCTCAACATAATAAAGTATCGGTGCGCGCTCTGGATGTTGATACTCCAACACCATCTTATAGCGATTCGCAAAGCTAAACGGCAAGCGCTGATAAGTACGTGCCGCCCCTACCAATTCAGCCATTATTCTGTTTCCATCTGATCAATGAAGGCTTGAAGTTCAGCCGGGTAATTCATGCTTTCGCCAAATTTAGGCAATACCGGGATGTTATCGTCTGCCATTAATTTCAGTCCTTGCTCAGCCTTGTACAACTGCTCAGCACGGATGAAGTTGTATTTACGCTGCGTGATACCATCGGCTGTCATACCATCACGAATAATGGTTGGTTTGATGAAGACCATTAGGTTCTTTTTCTCAACCTGAGTACTGGTTGATTTGAACAGGTGTCCTAGAACAGGGATATCGCCCAAGAACGGCACCTTAGATTCACTTTCCAGCGCTCGCTCGTCAATCAAGCCACCCAGCACCAGCATTTGACCGTCTTGAACAATCACTGACGTATTTAGCTGACGCTTAGCAAAACGAACATCTACTGCCCCGTTTGCGCCTAATACGTTCGATACTTCTTGTTCTATTTGCAGCTGAACTGAGTCACCTTCATTGATTTGTGGCACGACTTTTAGCTTGATACCCACTTCTTTACGTTCAACCGTTTGGAATGGGTTATCGTTACTTGAGCCTGCGGTCGAGCCAGTTAAAACAGGCACCTCTTCGCCCACAATGAACGACGCTTCGCCGTTATCCATCACGGTGATACTTGGAGAAGATAGGATATTTGAATTTGAATCGGTCGCTACTGCACTGATCAAGGCAGTCCAGTCACCCATCACTACGCTCATTGCCGCGCCATTAACGCCAGAAAGAGCAGAAGCTAACGTTGAGTAGTCACCGGATTCTGTGGTCGTTTCATTACGCAAAAAGGCGCCATTATCATCATAGACTGCGGTGGTCGTTTCAGTGTCTTTCGCTTCTTCTAAACCAACCATTACGCCACCGATTGACGCACCTGTGTTGCCATACTGAATCACAGCACCAGTATCAAGGTTACCCCATTGCACACCAAGGTTAATGCCATCACCCTCTGCCATCTCGACAATTAGGGCTTCAATCAATACTTGAGCACGACGAATATCCAACTGTGCGATCACATCTTGAAGCGCATTCA
Organism: Vibrio sp. 10N.261.55.F4; assembly: GCF_041470465.1. NCBI lineage: Bacteria > Pseudomonadati > Pseudomonadota > Gammaproteobacteria > Vibrionales > Vibrionaceae > Vibrio > Vibrio sp. 10N.261.55.F4. The sequence continues at coordinate 59,474 of NZ_JBFRMM010000036.1, forward strand.
TGATGTCCGGTTGTGCGGTAATCACCAACGAGTTGGTATCACTGTGAGCGGAGATCATCACTTGGTTACGTTGCGATGAGCTGCCTTTGGTTGAAGATTGCTTTTCTGATTGCAGGTTGTCCGACACGCCTTTCAGCACATCGACTAAATCTTCTGCTTTGGCGTATTTAAGGTAAATTACTTGGTTGTTGCCCTTGGTTGCCATTTCCACATCAAGCTGTTCAATCAACCTTCTTAAACGGCTACGTACCTTAGGGTCACCTGAGATAAGAATCGCATTGGTACGTTCATCGGCAACTAATTTAGGTTGTAGAAATGCAGGTGTGTTTTTCGCATCAGTGGTTTTGCTTAACGCATCAACGATACGTACCATTTCTGCCGCAGAAGCATTCTTTAGCTCAACGACTTCAATCTCTTTATCACCCGCTTGGTCAACACGCTTGATGATTTCAGCTAAACGGTTTACTACCGCCGCTCGGCCTGTAATAAGGATGATGTTGGCTGGGTCGTAGTGCACAACGTTACCCGCGCCTGCATTGTCGTTTAGTTGACGAAGCAGAGGAGAAAGTTCACGTACCGAGACATTACGAACCGTCACAACACGTGTCACCACATTGTCGCCTTTGATCGTGTCACTGTCTCCAACGACTGGAATTGCCGATGTTTTCGAATCTTTGGCCTTGATGATCTTAAGAACACCTGAGTCCATTTCGACAACCGCGTAGCCATACACTTCCAATACGTTTAGGAAGAAGCTGTAATATTGCTCTTCATTGAGTACGTCGTAGCTGCGTACATCGATTTTTCCGCGCACCGAAGGGTCAACGATGATCGTCTTCTCTAGGTTACGACCAACAATATTAATAAACTCTTGAATATCAGTGCCTTTAAAGCTGGCACTAAAATCACTCGCGATGGCTGCGGGTGTGCAGATTAAGCTTCCTGCCAATAACCATGCACTTTTCTTAAACCAATGCTTCACGTACTTCTCCTACACTTTCGTCCTTCGTTAGACGCAAAGTTTTAAAATTCAATAAACACTTCATGTTGTTGACCATCTCTCTCGACGACGAGGTTTAGCTCTGTCAGCTCTGAGATAGAACGGAATATGTTGCCCATCGCTGCGGGGTCTGTCAGGTCTTGCCCATTTAACTGAGTAGCAATATCTCCGTTTTGGAGCCCAACAGAGTTAAAAAGTTCTGAATCTTTGCCAGGGCTCACACGATAACCAATCACTTTATCGTCACGCTTCACCTGAGACAGTCGAACATATTGGAAGATTTGTTGTGGATCTTGCATTATCTTCGCTTTAATTTCGTCTAGCTTCTCTTCTTCGGAAGCGGGGTTATTGCCACGAACAGAAGAAGTGGTACGAGGTGGCGCAGGTGCTGATACCGCTAAACGCTTGTACTCAATACCTTCAAGCATCAAGGTTTCGTCTCGTCCTGAGTTATCAATGATAACGCGGTCGATTAATACCGCTTTTAACTTGGCTCGAGTGCCTTCAATCTCTTCATTAATTCCGTAGGTCGCTTGCGTGCCGCGATTGGCGATCACCGCTAAGCTCAGTTTTGGATTCGAGCTCGCGACTGCACCCACTAAAACGAGGTTTAATCGCGTCTTAGGCGCATCTTGGATAACTTGCTGTTCAACCACAGCGGGCGTGCTTGGGTTGTAAGCACCAAACATGTTGCTCTGCTGCAAAGAAGAGATATCAAGGGTCGATTGAGGTGCTGAAGACGATGAAGCCGTTGCTGTCCAAGGCGCGATAGTTTGCTCAGCAGGTTCGATAAACCATGCAAGCTGCCCTAAGATCCATGCGGAAGCTGCAATCAATACACAACAGGTCGCTAAGCTTAGTTTCTGCTGAAGTACAAATCCATTCTCTAATAAGCGGCTCAACATAGGAGAATTCCCTACGCGATTTTTGAGCTCTAAAAAGTTCACTTTCCTAGTCCCTTTTCATGACGACAAACGCTGCAAATCATTAAACTTTCAGCTTTTTTATTCATTCGTTCGATACCAAGCTTATTTAAGCAATAAGATCCTGAACTATATCATAGCAAATCGATAAATCGGCATAACATGGCTATTTTGTATTATGACTTGAAAAAAATGCCAACCGCCTCCACTTTAAGCTTCTACTTAATGTGATAAGCATCATCAAAAACATGTTGCGCACTGTTCGTTACAGTTAAACCGCATTCATTTCTAACTGAAAAGGCACTGTCCTATATGAAAACGACTAATGAAGCTGTCAGACTCGATAAATGGTTGTGGGCAGCTCGTTTTTACAAAACCCGGTCTATTGCTCGCAACATGGTCGATGGTGGCAAAGTCCACTATAATGGTCAGCGCAGCAAGCCAAGTAAAATTGTCGAACTTGGGGCTGTGATTACACTGCGCCAAGGTAATGAAGAAAAGACGGTAACGATCGAGAAAATCTCAGCCCATCGTGGTGGAGCCCCGATCGCTCAAACCCTCTATGAAGAAACCACCGAAAGCTTGGCAAAAAGAGAAGAGTTTGCACAACAGCGCAAGCTAAATGCTCATAGCCCAGCACCAGAACGTCGCCCAGATAAAAAGCAACGTCGTGACATCATCAAGTTCAAGACTCAATAAGCTAGAAGGAATAGCCAAATGGCAGACCCAATGTCTACAAGTAATGTTTTAAATCGCTACCTATTTGAAGACCTATCAGTACGTGGTGAATTGGTACAGATGGACGAAGCGTACCAACAGATTATTTCTAGCAAGGAATACCCAGCTCCAGTACAAAAGCTGTTGGGTGAGCTACTGGTTTCAACGACGCTACTAACGGCGACCCTAAAGTTTGAAGGTTCTATCACGATGCAGCTGCAAGGTGACGGCCCAGTATCTCTAGCAGTTATCAATGGCGATCACGATCAGAAGATCCGTGGTGTTGCTCGCTTTGAAGGCGATATCGCAGACGACGCAGGTCTACACGCCCTAATGGGTAAAGGTCATCTAGTGATCACTATCGATCCTAAGAAAGGTGAGCGTTACCAAGGTATCGTTGGTCTTGAAGGTGACACGCTTGCACAAGTGCTTGAAGGCTACTTCGCTAACTCTGAACAGCTTAAGACTCGTCTATGGCTGCGCACTGGCGAGCATGAAGGCAAAGCACACGCTGCAGGTATGTTGCTACAAGTAATGCCTGACGGCACCGGTACTCCAGACGACTTCGAGCACCTAGAGCAACTAACAGACACCGTGAAAAACGAAGAGCTATTCACTCTAGAAGCGAACGAACTGCTTTACCGTTTGTACAACCAAGAGAAAGTACAGCTATTCACACCACAACCGGTTGAGTTCTTCTGTGGCTGTTCACGCGATCGAAGTGCAGCAGCAATCATTACTGTTGCTCAAGAAGAGATCTACGACATCCTAAGCACCGAAGGAAGCGTTGGTCTACACTGCGATTACTGTGGCACAAACTACTCGTTCGACAAGAATGATGTTGATGCACTGTACGCAGAAGCAGCAGATAAAGGCAGCAATACGGTTCATTAATTTACGGCGTACCAAAAACACGTAATTTACCCCAAAAAGGTCAGCCCTCAGCTGGCCTTTTTTGTGATCAAAATAGCGCAAACTCCGTAACATCTCGTAATAAAATCACCGCTTAATTTTAATCAATTAATAATGTTCTCGCCCCTAGCGCAAAGGTTTGCGTACAGGATAGACTAGTCGGGCCAATATGTGACGAGACGCTTAAAACCCCATGGCTAATATGGATATTTTTTGAGCTATATCCCTGTTTCCCCCGAGTCTCGTTGCTAGCATGGTGAGCAGATAACAATAAAAAATTAATACAAAATCCCTACAAAATATCCTACAAAATATCCTACAAGGAGCACCTATGACCGTTATGGAACATACAAAGGCTGCACAAATTGATCTAACTAAGCACGGACTGACTGGCGTTACTGAAGTTCTTCGTAATCCTAGCTACGAGCAGTTATTCGTTGAAGAAACACTGCCAGGTTTGGAAGGCTACGAAAAAGGCGTAGTAACGGAACTAGGCTCTGTTGCGGTAGACACTGGTATCTTTACTGGCCGCTCACCAAAAGATAAGTACATTGTTAAAGATGACACGACCCGCGATACCATGTGGTGGTCAGATCAAGGCAAAAATGACAACAAACCGATTACAACTGAAGTATGGAATGAGCTGAAAGAGCTTGTGACAACTCAGCTATCTGGCAAGCGCCTGTTTGTCATCGACGGTTATTGTGGTGCTAACCCTGATACGCGCTTAAGCGTGCGTATTATCACTGAAGTAGCGTGGCAAGCGCACTTCGTTAAGAACATGTTCATTCGTCCAACTGACGAAGAGCTAGCAACGTTCGAACCTGATTTCGTGGTAATGAACGGTGCTAAAACAACTAACCCTAACTGGGAAAAGCAGGGTCTAAACTCTGAAAACTTCGTTGCTTTCAACCTAACAGAGCGCGTTCAAATCATCGGTGGTACTTGGTACGGCGGTGAGATGAAGAAAGGCATGTTCGCAATGATGAACTACCTGCTTCCTCTGCAAGGCATTGCTTCAATGCACTGTAGTGCAAACGTCGGCGAGAAAGGCGATGTAGCCATCTTCTTCGGTCTATCTGGTACAGGTAAAACTACGCTTTCAACCGATCCTAAGCGTGAGCTAATCGGTGATGATGAGCACGGTTGGGATGACGATGGTATCTTCAACTTCGAAGGTGGTTGTTACGCGAAGACGATTCGTCTATCTAAAGAAGCAGAACCTGAAATCTACAATGCAATCCGTCGTGATGCACTACTAGAAAACGTAACAGTTCGTGGTGATGGTTCTATCGATTTTGATGACGGTTCAAAAACTGAGAACACTCGTGTTTCTTACCCGATTCACCACATCGATAACATCGTTAAACCAGTATCAAAAGCCGGTCACGCTCAAAAGGTTATCTTCCTGACTGCTGATGCATTCGGTGTACTGCCACCCGTTTCTAAACTGACTCCAGAGCAAACGAAGTACCACTTCCTATCTGGCTTCACTGCAAAACTAGCGGGCACTGAGCGTGGTATTACTGAGCCAACGCCAACGTTCTCTGCTGCATTTGGTGCGGCATTCTTAACTCTCCACCCAACTCAGTACGCTGAAGTGCTTGTGAAGCGTATGGAAGCAGCTGGCGCTGAAGCTTACCTAGTGAACACAGGTTGGAACGGTACTGGTAAACGTATCTCTATCCAAGATACGCGAGGCATCATCGACGCTATCCTAGATGGCTCAATCGACAACGCTGAAACTAAGGTTATCCCTATGTTTAACCTAGAAGTGCCACTAGCGCTGCACGATGTTGACCCAGCGATCCTTGACCCACGCGATACGTACACTGACCCTCTACAATGGGAAAGCAAAGCGAAAGATCTAGCCGAGCGCTTCATCAACAACTTTGATAAGTACACAGACAACGCTGAAGGTAAGTCACTGGTTGCAGCTGGTCCTCAACTGGACTAATCCAACCATCTGCTCGGGCTTAGCCAAAAGCAAACGCCCAATTTAAAATGATATTTTTGTAGCAAGCCCCTCTTTTGAGGGGCTTTTTTGTTGATGCTTGACCCTTTTTGTTCCACTCTGTTTTAAGACTATTGAAATTTAAGGCTTTCAGGGAATGAAAAAGGTATTCATGGTGTTCGGCATTGTGTTGGCTATCGCCGTTGCAACTATCGCAGCGCTGCTATTAAGCCTGCAGACCCAATACCGTGCGGATGTTGCCAACTTTTTTATCAAACATACGATTGAACAACCTGTATTCATTGAAGATGTTGAGTATCAGGCGCCTTATCACATCACCTTAATGGGCATTACCCAAAGCCAACCAGAAAAGCAAACACCTCTGTATATCGACAAGATCGATCTTTGGTTCAGCCCCAGCTCGATGACAGAGGCCAAACTGGTCTTTGAATCTGTTTTGATCAGCGGCCTACAATTAGAGGCAGACGATCTAAAAACACTGACATCTTTATTTACCCAGCCACACATCAAGCTCCACCAGCTGGCCATCAACAATCTCGACTTTTCGACGCCAGAGTTTAATGCGCGAGGCATCGACCTACAGATCTCCGCCCCAACGTGGAACAACGATAACTCGCTGCTACCTTATGGAAAAACCCAACTCTCTGCCTCACAACTGTATTGGCAAGGTGAGGCATTCGATAATCTGTTGATTGACCTAGACTTAAAACCTAGCGACAGCACCCTTTATGGTGCTTCGTTTGACTGGCGTGGCGCCAAGATTTCTGGGCAAGCTGAACAATATCAACAAGATTGGTCGTTGGTGAATGTGACCGTCGATGGCTTACGACTCAATCAGAAACAGACCCAAAACCTACTAAGCAAAGAGTGGGATGTTGCAGGCATTAAGATTAATCACATCAATAGCTTAGATATTCTGCGTAGCGACGTAGAGTGGCAAGATGGCCACCTCGCTGCCTTTGATGCCTCATTAGAAAATATCCAACTGCCTTTTGAAATCTGGAAACAACAGAAAGCCATTTTTTCTCTACAGGCAGAAGGAGTGACCATTGATGATGACATGTTCATCGAGCCAAGCCTCAAGCTCAACCTAGAAGCAAACCGGATTCTGATTGAGGATTTCTATACTCAATTCCTGCAGGGCACTGTTCAGCTCAATGGCGAAGTAGCCCCTAGCAGCATTCAATTGGCGCAGCTCGACCTGCAAGGCATCAAGTGGATTACCGAAAACCAAGATAGCCCTCTACCGGCCGCTCGCCTATTGCCTTGGCTCACACAGCTCCAGAACGTCGAGATTAACCGACTTAATATAGAACGCAGCCAACTTATCCAACTAGCACAAACGCCTTACTGGCAGGTCTCTGGATTACATGTCGAGGGGCATCAAGTTCAACTGCTGCAAGATAGAAAACTGGGCTTGTGGCAAGGGAAGCTGATGGCGAGCGCCAATGATGCCAGCTACCAAAATATTCTCAGCGCACAGCCTGTGGTTGAGATGAATAGCGAACAAGGAAAATGGACGCTGACTCGTCTGTTTGCACCACTCAGGAATGGCTACATTGAAGCCAATGCAACGCTCGATTTTAACCAAATCAGCAAGCCATGGAGCTTAGATATTTCTGCCGATGGGTTACCCATTGCGCCTATGCTGCAGCGACTTGAATTACCACTCGATGCAACCGGCTATGGCGAGTTTGAATTTCAAGCCGCAGGTTTATATGGCGACTCACTGATGCTCGGTTACTCAACCACAGGGCAACTCACTGGCAGCGTTCGCCAGGGTGTGATGACCTTTAATGACAAGCTTTCTGAAACATCGACTGATAACGTGTTTGAAATTCCAGAGCTTAATGCGCATTTTGACCGTGGGCGCTTCACTCTCGAACCGATGCACATTATTGGTGCGTCAGCAGCAGAGCAAGGCGAACAAAGGGTTCAAACGCTCAATGGCGAGGCTTCTGGAGAACTCGACTTGCTTAAAGCCGAGCAACACACCCTCTCGATTACCCTATCGGACCCATGTCATCAAATCTCAGGAAAGCTCACCCAAGCTGAGTATTCGGAGATTAACGACTGCCAACAAAAAAACGCCACTCCACAGGAGTAGCGCCTTGTATCTTTAATCTGTATCTGTTAGCCAGTGTCAGCTATACGTTTACGTTGGAGTCTGTTGATAATCGCTTTTTGTAGTCAGGGATCAGCATATAGGTTCCCGTAAACTCTACCGCTTCCACATCGCCGCTATGAATGGTCACGTGAATGATGATACGTGCCTTTCTTCCTGACGCAAGGCGGTCCAAGTCACCACTGATCCCATCCAATGAAGTAGAGGCAACAGGGTTTTGCTCAACCGGGTGACGATAACGAATATTACTGTCTGCCAGCACGATATCACCGGTCAGCCCGCGTTCTTTCATCAATAACCAAGTCATCCCCCAACCAGTTAAGGTCGCTAAGGTAAAGGCAGAGCCTGCAAACATGGTATTATGCGGGTTCAAATTGGGATTCAGCTGAGCACTACACTCAAATTGGTAACCCGTGTATTGGTTGATCTTGATGCCCATCTTGTCACTGATCGGGATCTGATGTTCCCAGCGCTGCTGAAGCTCATTACACCACTCAGGCTTACGCAGAACGTCTGCCATTGGGTCAAGATGCTTAACCATCTGTTGGTGACGCACAGGGCCACGTTGATCGTTAATCTCACCGCGACGTTCAAATTCATTCTTCTCATAGAATGAGATCGCATCTTCACGTGCATTACACACCAAGCGCTTAGCACCCTCTTGGCGAGCCAATGACTCAAGTGCGACTAGAATCAACGAACCCATGCCTTTACTTTGGCGAGATTTCTTCACCGCCATATAGCGGATCTGACCTTCCAGATCTGGGGTGATATACAGACGACCAATCGCCATCGGGCGACCACGACCATCAACAATCATGCGATGGTGACTCATTGGGTCATATTCATCGCGCTCAGAACCTACCGGCATTCGCCAAGGTTCACGGAGCATCTGCCAACGAAAATGGTAATACTTGTTTAGCTGATTTTCGGTGGTTGGTGTTATGAGTTTAAACATGCTTATTCCTTTAAGCCTAAACCTGCAGCCAGAATGTCACTGGGCCATCATTAACCAAAGACACTTTCATGTCGGCTGCGAATCGGCCACGTTCCGTTGGTAACACTGATTCACACTGGTCAGAGAAATAGTTATAAAGACGCTCAGCATCTTCTGGGTGAGCACCACGAGAGAACCCTGCTCGAGTCCCTTTCTTGGTATCGGCCGGCAGAGTGAATTGAGACACCACTAATACCTTACCTTCTACTTGCTTCACGTTGAGGTTCATTTTATCGTCTTCGTCTCCAAAGACACGATAAGTGGTCACTCGTTCCATCAAACGTTTGGCTTTGGCTTCGTCGTCACCTTTTTCTACGCCTAACAAAACTAATAAGCCTTGTTCAATCTCACCAACTACTTCGCCATCAACACGGACGGCAGCTTCACTTACTCTCTGGATCAGTGCTATCACTGTTGTTTCCTTGCTCTGTGATTTTGTCGTTATCCGAAGAGTGTACCATTTCTTTCGAGTCACTCCACTGTTCCTGCTCACCCAATGCAGCGGTCACCTCAGCACCCACCAGCACAATCAACCAGCACAAATAAACCCAGACAAAAAGAATGGGAATCGCCGCCAATGCGCCATAAATCAACTGGTAAGAAGGGAATTGAGTAATGTAGGCCGCGAAGCCTTTCTTACTGAGTTCGAACAACAGAGCCGCCACTAGAGAACCTGCAGCCGCATGAGAAAAGTGTATCTTTTTGTTGGGAACCAACAGGTACAGACCGAAAAACGCAAAGAAAGAGAGAATCAAAGGCAGTTTGCGAATTACGGTATTAAAGGCGCCAGATACGACTTCATTTTGTAGCAGACTGAGCGATGTCACATACGAAGTGGCAGCAATACTCGCCCCAACCAAGATCGGCCCAAGTGTTAGCACCATCCAGTACATTGAGAACGACAATACCGCACGTCGCTTCTCATTAACACGCCAGATGTAGTTTAGGTTCTTATCGATATTCGAGATCAACATCAGTGCCGCAATGAACAAGAACACACTACCGACCGCCGTCATCTTACCCGTGTTGGCAACAAACTCGAGCAAGGCACCGTGCACCGCATCTCCTGACGCTGGAACAAAGTTGATAATAACGAAGTTTTGAATCACGATACCAACATCAGCAAAGATGGAAAATGATGACAAGATAGAGAGCAGAACCGTCAACATCGGTACGATCGAGAGCAAAGTAATGTACGCCAAGTAGCCCGCATTCACGTTGACTCTATCGTGCGTCATTCGCGCCAAAAGATAGCGAGAAAACTGAATACTGAGTGTGGCGACCTTTTTTATCTTCAACTTGTAACTCCCTTGTAACTCGTTCATAGTCCTAATTAATATTCCGACATATTAATCACAGTAAGTAAATGTTCAAAAATAGCGCAGGAAAAAGGCTTGAGAACAAGGCAGATTTTTTGATAAGTAGTTATTCTACAATCAAAAATTCTAACGCCGTTATCGAGCATTTTAACAAGCTAGGTTGGGCAGTTATTTACTACGATTGATATTATTTAACTATAGGAAACTAGGATGCCTTATTTAATAGTTATAGTCCTCTCTATTTTTACTCTTACTGGATGCCAATCAGCTTATTACTCCGCAATGGAGCAAGTGGGCTATCACAAGCGTGACATTATGGTTGATAGAGTGGAAGACGCTAAAGAGTCACAGCAGGATGCTCAGGAAGAGTTTACCAGCGCACTTGAAGCCTTGAGTAGCCTGACTAATTTCAGTGGCGGCGACCTTGAAGACATGTACAACCAAATCAACGATAAATACCAAGACAGCGAGAAAGCCGCGCAAAATGTCAGTGACCGCATTGCTGCGATTGAAGATGTGTCGGATGCGCTGTTTGAAGAGTGGCAGAGTGAGTTAGATCTCTACACCAGTGATTCACTGCGCCGCTCGAGCGAGCAAAAGCTTCGTGAAACTAAATTGTCTTACCAAACGATGCTGTCAGCAATGAAGCGCGCCGAGAAGAAAATGGACCCAGTGCTCAATACCCTTCGCGACAACACGCTTTACTTGAAGCACAACCTCAATGCGAGCGCTGTCGACTCGCTGCAAGGTGAGTTTATGAGCTTAGAAAAAGACATCGCCTACGCAATAGAACAGATGAATGCTGCGATCGCCGAATCGGATAAGTTCCTTGCTCAACTAAACCAGAAATAACGCCCGTAGGCACAAATAAAGATAAGCCCGTATGAACCCAATCATTATAACTGGCGGCCCTGGTGCCGGAAAAACCACACTGATAAATGCGTTGGCTGGTGCGAGTTACCCCACCTTCGCAGAGTCCTCTCGCCAGTTAATAGAACAGCAAAGTCAGCTTGAAAACGGTATCTTGCCTTGGGTAGACCTTCCCGGCTTTGCTGAGCTTTGTTTAGGTGTGATGAGCGAGCAAAAAGACCAAGCCAATCAACATCCGATTGCCTTTCTCGATCGCGCTATTCCAGACATTTGTGGCTATTTGGCTCAGGCTAACCTAGAGATAGATGCGGCCTACCGAGAAGCAAGCAAAGGCTACCACTCACAAGCCTTGTTCTGTCGCCCTGAGGCTTCAATTTATGTACAAGATGATGTGAGACCTTATCCGTTTGAGGAAGCGCTAGAGATTCACCACGCTTTAGAAAGAGTCTACCAAGAACTTGGCTATGAGGTGGTTGAAGTGCCGTTTATGCCAGTCGAAGAACGGCTTCAATTCGTTGAGCGTTACTTAGGTATCAAAAGCTAGATCCCCAACTCGGTCGTTCCTCCCTCTTGAGGATGACGAAATCTCGTTTAACCGTATCTAAACAAACTAAAAAACAAAAGCCCCGAGCAGCTAGGCTACTCGGGGCTTTCTTACTTATTCTAAAACGTATTGCTTGTTAGCTAGAAGCTAGTCAGCTGGCAATTAAGCCTTAGCTGGACGTGCTGCACGCTTACGTTCGTTTTCAGTAAGAAGCTTCTTACGGATACGAATGCTTACTGGCGTTACTTCTACTAGTTCGTCTTCGTCGATGAACTCAAGAGCTTGCTCTAGAGTGTGACGGATAGGTGGCGAAAGAACCTGTGCTTCATCAGTACCAGATGCACGAACGTTCGTTAGCTGCTTACCTTTCAGACAGTTTACTGTTAGGTCGTTTGAACGGTTGTGAATACCGATGATTTGACCTTCGTATACTTCATCCGCGTGCTCAGCAAATAGACGACCACGTTCTTGTAGGTTGAATAGTGCGTAAGTCAGAGCTTTACCAGTTGCGTTCGAGATTAGAACACCGTTGTTACGTTGACCGATTACGCCGCCTTTGTGAGGACCGTAGTGATCAAATGAGTGGTAAAGAAGACCAGAACCAGACGTTAGAGTTAGGAACTCAGTTTGGAAACCGATAAGACCACGAGAAGGCATCATGAAGTCCATGCGAACACGGCCTTTGCCATCTGGAGACATATCAGTTAGCTCACCTTTACGTAGACCGATGTTTTCCATGATGCCACCTTGGTGCTCTTCAAGCACGTCGATAGTCACAGTTTCAAACGGTTCAGTTAGGTTGCCATCTTCATCTTTCTTGATGATAACTTCTGGACGAGATACAGCTAGCTCGAAACCTTCACGACGCATGTTTTCGATCAGGATAGATAGGTGAAGTTCACCACGACCTGAAACACGGAAACGATCTGGGTTATCAGTTTCTTCAACACGTAGTGCAACGTTGTGTACTAGTTCTTTCTCTAGACGCTCAAGGATGTTACGTGAAGTAACGAACTTACCTTCTTTACCCGCGAACGGAGAAGTGTTTACTTGGAACGTCATTGTTACTGTTGGTTCATCAACAGAAAGCGGAGTCATTGCTTCAACATTGTTTACGTCACAGATAGTGTCTGAAATTTTCAGCTCACCAAGACCAGTGATTGCAATGATGTCGCCAGCGTTAGCTTGCTCAACTTCGTGACGGTCAAGACCTAGGTAACCAAGAACTGTACCTACTTTACCGTTACGTTTTTTGCCTTCTGCATTTACGATAGTTACTTGTTGGTTTGGTTTAACAGAACCACGAGTAACACGAGCAACACCGATAACACCTACGTAAGAGCTGTAATCAAGTTGCGAAATTTGCATTTGTAGTGGACCGTCAAGGTCAACTGCAGGCGCGTCTACTGTATCAACAACAGCTTGGAACAATGGTTCCATGTTCTCGCCAGTTTCGCCTTCAGTCATTGTTGCCCAACCGTTCAGAGCTGAAGCGTAAACAACTGTGAAGTCTAGTTGCTCATCAGTAGCACCTAGGTTGTCGAAAAGGTCGAATACTTGATCCATAACCCAATCAGGACGAGCGCCTGGGCGGTCAATCTTGTTGATTACAACGATTGGCTTAAGACCGTGTGCGAATGCTTTTTGCGTTACGAAACGAGTTTGAGGCATTGGGCCATCAACTGCGTCAACGATAAGCAGAACAGAGTCAACCATAGACATGATACGCTCAACTTCACCACCGAAGTCCGCGTGTCCCGGAGTATCTACGATGTTGATGCGGTAATCATTCCAGTTGATTGCTGTGTTCTTAGCAAGAATGGTAATGCCACGCTCTTTTTCGATGTCATTCGAATCCATGACACGCTCTTCAGCTTCACCACGAGACTCAAGAGTGCCTGACTGTTGTAGCAGTTTATCAACCAAAGTCGTTTTACCGTGGTCAACGTGCGCGATGATCGCGATATTTCTTAACTTATCAATCTGTGGAGTAGACATGGATTCTCGATTCACTCATAAAAGTAGCCGTCACTTATCTCAAAAGTTTGGATAATAACCGCTAGCTTGATTTAAAAAACGGTCAATAATATACCAGATTCTAGACAAAAACCCAGAAATATGTGATCTGAACCGGGGCTTTTTTCTTTATTAGCGATTCATATCCGCTTAACTTTGATTCAGTACAGTGTTGAACAGCCCAATTCGTAGGACTCTAAAAAAGTATCACCTGCGAGTGGCGAACCAAATCTCCCGCAAAATAACAAAAGTGGATTGACAACTTAGGCAATTCATTGCTGAATGGTGCTCGCTTATGTCTCATATTGGTGCACAGACAAACAATTGCACCAATAAGGTGCGCCCGGAGATCATTTTGGTGCAAAAACCAAATTAAGCAAAACCGAAAAACAAGTAAATCATTGAAATTAATGGAATAATTTTTTTGGCACGTTTTTGGCTATAGATAAATCAGCATCGATTAATGCACTTATAGACATTAATCAATGCTAGTTTCAACCGAATCGAGCTAATACCGAATTAATAACACTGGAGGTTATCCAAGATGTCAGTAGAAAATGTACTATCCCTGATCCAAGAGAACGAAGTTAAATTTATCGACTTACGTTTTACTGATACAAAAGGTAAAGAGCAGCATATCTCTATTCCTTCTCACCAAGTTGATGCAGACTTCTTCGAAGAAGGCAAAATGTTTGACGGCTCTTCAGTAGCTGGTTGGAAAGGCATTAACGAATCTGACATGGTAATGATGCCAGACGCAGCATCTGCTGTACTGGACCCATTCACAGAAGACGCAACACTAAACATCCGTTGTGACATCCTTGAGCCTGCAACAATGCAAGGCTACGACCGTGACCCACGCTCTATCGCTAAACGTTCTGAAGAGTACCTACGTTCTACAGGTATCGCAGACACAGTTCTAGTTGGTCCAGAGCCAGAATTCTTCCTATTTGACGACGTTAAGTTCTCAAACGACATGTCTGGTTCTTTCTTCAAGATCGATGACGTAGAAGCAGCTTGGAACACAGGTTCTGACTTCGAAGGCGGTAACAAAGGTCACCGTCCTGGCGTTAAAGGCGGTTACTTCCCAGTAGCTCCAGTAGATTCATCTCAAGACATCCGTTCAGCAATGTGTCTAGTAATGGAAGAGATGGGCCTAGTTGTTGAAGCTCACCACCATGAAGTAGCAACTGCGGGTCAAAACGAAATCGCTACTCGCTTCAACACGCTAACAGCGAAAGCTGATGAAACTCAAATCTACAAGTACGTTGTACACAACGTTGCTCACGCATTTGGTAAAACAGCGACATTCATGCCTAAGCCACTAGTTGGTGACAACGGTTCTGGTATGCACGTTCACCAATCTCTAGCAAAAGACGGCGTTAACCTGTTTGCTGGTGATAAGTACGGCGGCCTATCTGAAATGGCTCTTTACTACATCGGTGGTGTAATCAAGCACGCTCGTGCAATCAACGCGTTTGCTAACCCATCAACTAACTCGTACAAGCGTCTTGTACCTGGTTTCGAAGCACCTGTAATGCTTGCTTACTCAGCACGTAACCGTTCTGCTTCTATCCGTATCCCAGTAGTACCAAGCCCTAAAGCACGTCGTATCGAGCTACGTTTTGGTGACCCAGCAGCTAACCCATACCTATGCTACTCAGCAATGCTTATGGCTGGCCTTGACGGCATCAAGAACAAGATTCACCCAGGCGAAGCTATGGATAAAGATCTATACGACCTTCCTGCAGAAGAAGCAGCTGAAATCCCAACAGTTGCAGAATCTCTACAAGAAGCTCTAGCAGCGCTTAGCGAAGACCGTGAGTTCCTAACAGCTGGCGGCGTATTCTCTGACGATTTCATCGATTCTTACATCACTCTGAAATCTGACGACGTACAACGCGTGAACATGGCTACACACCCACTTGAGTTTGAACTGTACTACTCAGTTTAATCTCCTGTAGAGATAAGCCATTTCTTACTGCAACCTTGTAAGAATCGCTGACTAAATATTAGGCTCGCCTCGCAGGCGGGCCTTTTTTATATTCTCCCTCCCCCCGCTTCCTCGTACCATACCTTAGACAAAAGCCCTCAGAGGCTGTCGCGCTAAATACAATAAAACCAACGCCAAACGTGAAATCACCTAGCGGTGAAAAGAGGCTAAAGATATGAAAAAAATACTGTTCCTAATCGGGTTAACAGTCGCGCTCTCGTGCTCTGCTCAAACGGTGTATACCTGGATAGATGAAGATGGCGTGCTCCACTTTAGTGATAACCCTAGCGCTCAAGATGCCGAGGCTCTTCGCCTGCCAGATGTGCAAGCTTCAGCACCCGCCCCTAAATTTGAGGCCTCAACTCCGGTTGACGCTGCTGCTTCCTCTACAACTAAAACGGCAACGCCAGCCAAAACTCAGGCAGAAACCGAAACCACAAAGCGCGAGGTTCCTACTCAATTAGCCCTCACCATGTTGACTCCAGTTCATGATCAAACCATTCGTAGTAATCGCGGCTTAATCCCGATTCAGATAGAGCTCAACCGAAAACTTGGTATTGGGGAGCAATTACAATTGATGCTTGATGGCCGTCGATATGGCGCCCCACAGACCCAGCCTATTTGGGAATTAAAAGGTATCGATCGAGGTACTCACACCATTGCAATTCAAGCACATAGAAGCGGCAAGCTTATTGCATCTACTAGTCCAGTCACCGTGTATTTACATCGAGCGACGCTCAAGTAGGCCAATGTGTTAAAAGAGGCCAAATAACCTCTACTTTTCACCTAATCGAAGCAGCTTTCAGCGACTCTAATGAATTATCTTTAGCTTCTGGTTGATATGCGCCATACTTGAACTTAGCCACGCACCAATTTGGTGCAGTGAGAAAAACACCAGTTCAAGGACGAAATAGTGAATCGATCAGCCAAAAGCGACAGCATAGATACACACCATCTTTCCAGCGCCATTCTCGACAATATGGTGACTTCGACATTAATGCTCGATGAGCAATTGTATGTCCGATACGCAAATCCGGCGGCTGAGCAGCTCTTTTCACAGAGCGCACGACGCATCGTTGATCATCCACTGAGCCAACTTATCCAACACGCTTCACTTGATTTGGCGCTTCTGACGCAACCGCTACAAAGTGGCCAGAGCATTACCGACAGTGACGTTACCTTCGTTGTTGATAACCGCCCACTGATGCTTGAAGTCACGGTTAGCCCAATATCTTGGCAGCGAGAGACGCTGTTATTGGTTGAGATGCGCAAGATAGACCAGCAAAGACGCCTTAGCCAAGAGCTCAACCAACATGCACAACAACAAGCGGCTAAGTTGCTGGTACGCGGGTTAGCACATGAGATCAAAAATCCACTCGGTGGCTTAAGAGGTGCGGCGCAGTTACTTGGGAAAATGCTTCCTGATCAGTCTCTTAATGAATATACGCAGATCATTATTGAGCAAGCCGACCGCTTAAGAGCATTAGTCGACCGTCTGCTTGGCCCACAGAAGCCGGGGACTAAATCAGAAGAGAACCTTCACCAGATACTTGAGAAAGTCAGGCAGCTCGTAGAGCTCGAATCGGGTTCAACGCTCGCCATCGAAAGGGATTACGACCCGAGCCTACCGGACATCTTGATGGATTCGGCACAGGTTGAACAAGCGATGCTCAATATCGTGAGCAATGCAGCGCAGATTCTAAAGACTCAAGATTCTGGCAAAATCACCATTCGCACCAGAACGGTGCATCAAGCAAATATTCACGGGCAGCGACACAAACTCGCAGCTCGTATTGAGATCAGCGATAACGGTCCGGGCATCCCCGATGATTTAAAAGACACGCTGTTTTACCCAATGGTCAGCGGACGAGAAGGTGGAACAGGGCTGGGGCTATCGATTTCTCAAAACCTGATCGATCAACACAATGGGAAAATTGATGTTGAAAGCTGGCCAGGCAACACCACATTCACGATTTATCTACCGATTTAGGTCATAAGAACCTCGCTATTGGACAGCGAGATGAAAGGCTTAGCTCGGTAACACAAAGATTAAGACATCATAAAAACAACAATGATTATCACAATAGATTTGGCTGCAAAGGAATTGAATTATGAGTAAGGGATACGTTTGGGTCGTCGATGACGACAGCTCTATCCGCTGGGTAGTAGAGAAAACACTTTCATCTGCGGATATTAAGTGTGAAACATTTGCTGATGCTGAGAGCGTGTTGCTTGCGCTTGAGCGCGAGACACCGGACGTATTGGTGTCTGACATTCGCATGCCCGGCATTGACGGGATTGAGCTGTTGCATCAGGTTCATCAACGCTCTCCCGACCTGCCCGTGATCATTATGACCGCGCACTCAGACCTTGATGCGGCGGTGAATGCTTATCAAAAAGGCGCCTTTGAATATCTTCCAAAGCCGTTCGATATTGATGAAACACTGACTCTAGTCGAACGAGCGATCGCGCACAGCCAAGAGCAGAAACGCGAACAAGCCAGTGAGGTCGCTGAAGACACCAACGCGCCAGAAATCATCGGTGAAGCACCGGCAATGCAGGAGGTTTTCCGAGCGATTGGCCGTTTGTCTCGCTCATCCATATCCGTGCTGATCAATGGTGAATCGGGTACCGGTAAAGAATTGGTCGCTCACGCTCTGCATCGTCACAGCCCAAGAGCTAAGAAGCCCTTCATTGCCTTGAACATGGCAGCAATCCCCAAAGATCTGATCGAGTCTGAACTGTTTGGCCACGAAAAAGGTGCCTTTACCGGTGCTAACAGCGTTCGCCAAGGACGCTTTGAACAAGCCAACGGCGGCACCCTATTTCTGGATGAGATCGGTGACATGCCACTCGATATCCAAACTCGCTTGTTGCGTGTACTTTCTGATGGCCAATTTTATCGTGTGGGTGGACACTCTGCGGTTAAGGTTGACGTTCGTATCGTTGCCGCAACCCACCAAGATCTTGAGCGCTTAGTGCATGAAGGCGACTTCCGTGAAGACCTTTTCCACCGACTCAACGTTATCCGAATCCATATCCCGGCACTTCGCGAACGTAAACAGGACATTGAAAAGCTGACTCACCACTTCCTAGCATCCGCCGCTGAAGAGCTTGGTGTAGAAGTGAAGACACTGCACTCAGAGACCATCATGAAGCTCAATCAGCTAAATTGGCCGGGTAACGTACGTCAGCTTGAGAACATCTGTCGTTGGCTCACAGTCATGGCGAGCGGCAGTGAAATACTCCCTTCAGACTTGCCTCCAGAACTGTTGGAAGAAAAAGTGGTGACGACCTCAGGGACAGGAGACAACTGGCAACAACTGCTGGCTAATTGGGCAAAATGTGCGCTTGATTCAGGAGAAAAAGAGCTACTAACTTATGCGCTGCCAGAGTTTGAACGTATACTGCTAGAGGCTGCACTCAACCATACCAATGGTCATAAACAGGATGCAGCCAAGGTTTTAGGTTGGGGAAGAAACACCCTAACTCGTAAACTAAAAGAACTGTACTAGACCTTATATGACTCTCGATGCAGCTACTTTTTTAACCAAAAAAGGTCGCTTGGTTTGAATAGTGTCGGTACAATTAAAGTATGCCATCCACTAAAGTTGTAGCTAAAGATGTCTTTGAAAACACAAATTACCTTGAGAACTGCTGTGGTTCTGCCATTCGTGATGATTTTTCTGTTCACTATGAGCGTAATGGTTTTCACTCAAAAGCAAAGCTACAAAGAGATGGTGAGTGATGTTAGTGCACGCCAACTAACATCACTTACTGACCATGTTCATCAAAGCCTGTCCAACTTTTTAGAAAAGCCATTTCACGCGAACCTCTCGCTCAGCCATAACATCGGCTACCACCACCTTTACCAAGCGGGAAACCTTAGCAAGGTCCAAGACTACATTCTTTATACGTTTTCAGACCATTTCACTGCTATACCTCAACTCGATGTGATCGGCTTTGGTTCTGAAGATGGTAACTATGTCGGTTTTCGTAAAGAAGCTAACAACGGCTATACCTTGATGGTACAAGACGAGCGTACTAGCGATCAGCTGGTCATTTACCGTGGCAGCAAGATCAGCGAAGACATTCGATCGGTGATTTCAGGTTACGATCCTAGAATCCGTCCTTGGTACACACCCATTGCGACACAGAAAAAACCGTTATGGTCACCAATTTATGCCAATGCTGACGAACGTCAAGAAATCACCTTATCTGCTCTAGCGCCTATCTATGATGATAATGAATTCAAAGCCGTCGTAGTCAGCGACATCAAAATCAATACCTTCAATGCGTTTCTCAGAAAGCTCAAAGATAGAACGGATGCCTCTGTTTACATCATCGATAAGCAGCAACGCTTGGTCGCGCACTCAGGCGGAGGCAGTGTCGTTTCATGGGGCACAGGACAAACCAACAAAGGGCAACGCAAACTAGCAACAGAGAGTGCTAATCCAGTCATACGTGAGAGTGCTAGCTACGTAGAGCAATTCCACCTAATCGAGAATTTGGGCGAGCAGCGCTTTAGTTTTAGCCTAGACAACGAACGCTACTTCAACCAAATCACCCCATACGAAGATGAGCACGGGCTCACGTGGTTTATTGGGGTGTCGATCCCTGAAAGCAATCTGCTCGGTGAATTGCCAGAAAATCAAAGAAACAGTTGGTTGCTTGGGCTAGCACTGAGCTGCATTGGGGTCATTGCAGGATTAATTGCCTTTAATCGCGCAACCCAACCCATCACCTCGACAGCGGATGCGGCAAAACGCCTTGCTAAGGGCGATTGGGACGCGAGCATGCCAAAAACAGGGCATATATATGAAACCAGCATGTTGGTCGAGTCATTCAATGAAATGACCAACAACTTAAAGGCTTCGTTTCATGCATTACAGTCTCAACTTACCTATGACTCATTAACCAAGCTATACAGCCGTGAAGGCTTTATTGACGCTGCCAAGAAACACCCCGACAACGAAAAAGGCACACTGTATTTGATTGGTATTGATCGCTTCCGAGACATCAATGACAGCCTAGGTCATTACAATGGCGACCAGCTACTTATCATTGCGGCCGCTCGTTTAAGAGGCACACTGCCATCCGAATACCTACTAGCTCGCACTGGTGGTGATGAGTTTGCCATCTACGCGCCAAACGTAACGCAAAGCGATGATGTTCAGCTGCTGACTAACCGCTTACTTCAAACCTTCGCTTCCCCATTTTCAATGGAATCGGAAAGCGTGGTGATTAAGGTATCGATGGGGATAGTGAATGTCTCGAATCTTCACGACATTACACTCCTGCTACGCAGCAGCAGCATTGCATTGAGCAATGCGAAACAAGACAAAACCAGTGTCTGTATTTATAGCCTTGAAATGGGCAAAGCATCGAGACATCGCACCAAGATGTTAGCGCGGATGAACCGAGCGATTGAGCTTCAACAGTTCGAACCGTTTTATCAGCCTATTATTGATCTGGAATCTGGCTCGACCATAGGAGCAGAAGCTTTAGCTCGCTGGATAACGGATGAAGGGGTGATCTCGCCACTCGAGTTCATTCCTCTCGCGGAAGAGAGCGGGCTCATTGACGATATCGGAAAACAAATTCTGCATAAGTCGTGTCGAGATACAGCCATCGCGATTGAGTCAGGAAAATGGAGCAAGGACTTCTCGATTCACGTCAACCTGTCGGTCGATCAACTGAGTGAAAGTGGCTTTGTGGAACAAGTAAAAGGCACGTTGCGAGACACAAATCTGCCAGCAAGCAACCTGACACTAGAGATCACCGAATCACGCATCGTCGACAACGACCCGACCATCATCGATAACATGCTGACTCTAAAAGCACTAGGGATATCAATTGCGATTGATGACTTTGGTACCGGCTATTCGTCACTGGCTTACTTACACAAACTGCCATTCGACTGCCTTAAGATCGACCGCAGCTTTGTCAGCAAACTTGATAAAGAGAACCTAGATAGCTCCATCGTCGCGGCCATCGTTAACATCACTAAGGGCTTCAAAGTAAGCTTGGTGGCAGAGGGCGTTGAAACACAGCAACAGGCTGAACTTCTCAAGCAGCTGCAGTGCCCGCTTGCTCAAGGCTTCTTATACAGTCGCCCAGTTCCGTTTGACCAATGGCCTACCGACCTCATCAACTCCAAGCAAAGTGCCAAGGTCAAACAAAATACCACTGAGAGTCTCACCTAAACCAGGCAGAAATCGAATGAGTCAGATACAAAAATGCCAGCATGATGCTGGCATTTTTTATTGTTCTATTCTCTATCGAGCGATTAGATAACGCGAGAGAATTGCTGTTGGCGAGCCTTGGCACGTAGGTATTTATCAAAACACATACAGATGTTACGGATCAGCAAACGGCCACGCAAAGTCACGCGGATTTCTTTGTCATCCACTTCAACCAACTCATCGTTGATAAAAGTTTGTAGAAGCTCTAAATCTTCTTTGAAGTAGCGATTAAAGTTAACCGAGAACTCAGATTCGATCATTGTTTTATCAAGCTTGAAGTTACAAATCAGCTGCTTGATCACTTCACGACGTAGAAGGTCGTCACTGTCTAGAGCAACACCTTTCCAAAGTGCATGACGCAGGTCATTCACCTGAGCGTAGTACTTCTTCAGCTCTTTCTGATTTTGTGCGTAAGCATCACCAACCATAGAAATCGCAGAAACACCGAAACCAATTAAGTCAGCTTCACCTTGGGTGGTGTAGCCTTGGAAGTTACGATGCAGAATACCTTCACGCTGTGCTACGGCTAGCTCATCTTCAGGTAGTGCGAAGTGATCCATACCAATGAACTGGTAACCCGCTCCCGTTAGCGTCTCGATGGTATCTTGCAAGATAGCCATTTTCTCTTTCGCTTCAGGTAGATCTTCGTCTTTAATCTTACGCTGCGCCGCAAACAGCTGAGGCATGTGTGCGTAGTTAAATACCGATAAACGGCCCGGCTTCATTTCTAACACTTGCTTCAATGTTTCAGCGAACAAAGCTTGAGTCTGCTTTGGTAGGCCGTAGATCAAATCCAGATTAGTTGAACGGAAGCCTAGCTCTTTCGCTCGTTTAACCATCGCAATGATGAACTCTTCATCTTGCTCACGGTTAACCAGTTTCTGCACTTCTTTATTGAAGTCTTGCACGCCAATGCTCAGGCGGTTGAAGCCTTCGTTACGCAGGTGGTCAAGTACGTCTAGCTCAATCTCACGCGGGTCAACTTCAATACTGATTTCAGCGTCAGCGGTGAAGTTAAACTCTTCACGCAAAATACTCATCAAACGAGTGATTTGTGTTTTGGTCAAGAACGTTGGCGTACCACCACCGAAGTGCAATTGCGTCACTTCACGGCCATTCAATAAAGAGGCGCGTTGGCGGATTTCATGTTCAATCACATCAAGGTACTCATCCGCTTTATGCGAGTGACGAGTAATGACTTTATTACAACCACAGTAGTAACAAAGCTTGTGGCAGAACGGGATATGCACGTAAAGAGAGAGTGGACGCTCAGGATATTGAGTACACGCCATGTCGTAATCAGCGACGGTAAACGCTTCATGAAACTCCAACGCAGTTGGGTATGAGGTGTAACGAGGTCCCGAATAGTTGTACTTGTTTAAGATCTCTTGATCCCAAACGATTTGCTGATTCGTTGTTACTGGCTTGCTCGACATAGCGGTATTTCCAATTTAGATCCGCGAGAACCTAAGGTCTCTCAAATCATTTTACATACATTAAAATATAGACGGGTTATTTTGCCACACGACCTGTAAGGTCGTTCCAAGACAAAATCAATTTTTTAGACAAAAACTCAGAACTGCTAGCTTGATCACTAACAAAGCGTCGGGATTAACGAGACGCAAAAGGTAAGAAGGCTCATTTAACATTGTCTATTAAAAGATAAGGCGACTTAAAAACAAGATGCATTTAAGATGAAAAGTCTTAAATGCATAGGTATTAAAAGCAGCGCGTCTAAAAACGGAATGTTAAACAAGCCTCTATATTTAAAAGTCTTAGTGACTAGATCATCTGAATGTTGACTTGGTTATTGAGAGGCTTAACCTTCTCCTGCAACCTTTTCAAATCTTCAATGACCGCATCATTCAAGCGAGTCTCCGCCTTATGGCGTGTGAGATTCTGCTGCATGCGCTCTTTCTTCGTCAGTTCCTGCCTTCCGTCTCCGCGAGCCATATCTTTTACGATATGGTACAGCTCAGAAAGAGCAGGATACTCAGAATCAAAATCGACACGCTCATCACCCTGAACGTTATCCATAATGATACACACTCGGATACTGATCTCAGGTAAGTCACACTGGCCTTGAATACCCGCTAAGCACAAAGTATTTACGTTGTCGTAAATCGTCGCGTTACGTTTTTCAATGGCTAGTGCTTGATGCTGCTTTTGCAACTCCGTCTGCTTCTTCACTTGAAGTAGAAGGTAACCTGCGTAAGAGCCCAAGCCGAGAATGATAATTCCACCAGCAATTGCTAATAAGGTTACGTTCACTGGCTATTAACCTTTAAAGCTGTCTAAATCGAAATCTTCGAATTGAGATAGCAAGTCTTCGTCAGAGCTCGCTTTCTTCTTAGAGGCAACCGGTGCTTCTTCGAAGATCTCTTCTTCATCGTCTTCTGGCTCTAGTAGACCTAAGCGTCCCATTAGGTGTTCGATACGATCAAGTTTCTCATCAACAAACTTCTGTAGACCAGCACCTAGGTTTTCACCATTTTCGATACGATCTAGGAGTGTGTTCAGTTGAGCGTCATTCTCAAGCATCTCTAACTCTTGTTCGTTAGATAGCTTGCGCTCTTGTTTAGTCGGCTTTTTCGCTGGTTCAACGATCAGCGGAATTTTTTTCTTGCTGCCTAAACGTGGATCACGAGCTTGTGCAGCTTTACGCTGTTTTGCTTCGCTACCATCTGAGTGACGGCTGCCAGACTTAAGGCCTTTACGCTTTTTAACACGCTTACGTTCACGACCTTCAACATCAGATTCACTACGGTTACGAGTAACCATAGGCTCCGGAGCGCCAAGTGCTCCCGGCTTTCTTGATTTCTTACTACGACCCATTACTGCACTTTCCTCAGTAAAATTACATCATTTCCAAAAAATTCTAGTTCGAGCTTATCCCGCTCTGCCAAAAACTGGAATGTTTGACGACTAAAGAAGACGACATGTGTCGGGTCATTCTTGTAGTGCCAACCAGCAAACGCGTCTACGTCTATTACTAGTTTAGTCATAAGACCAATCCAGCCCTTGGGTTTAACTAAATTCAACCATTGCTGCCACACTTTGTCTGGGTGGTAAAGATGCTCTATCACCTCCGTGGCAGTCATAAAGTCATACGTTTTTTCCAACACAGAGGGTTCTGGGTGGTAATAGATATCGTACAACTCCATGGTGTGTCCGGCTTCTTCTAACATAATAGATAGCGTAGGGCCTGGGCCACAACCAAAATCCAACCCGTGTGAGTTAGATGAAATTTTGTCTGTTAGTGGATCCGCGATGCGAGATAAAAAGCGGCGATAGCCTGCATCACTAGGATCGTTCTCATGGAGATCATAGTGTGCTTTTTCTTCTTTTGCTTCTAACCTTTGTTCAGGTTTAACAAATACCAGTTCACATTGCTGACACTGCAGATAGGCTCTGCGTTTGTCTTCAAAATAGTGATTCACGCCTTGGTGATGGCATAAGGGACAAGTATACATAGCACATCCTTAAACAGGGATGCGAAACATACCAGAAACTGAGTTTATAGTGGAGAGGTATTGGGTGTTTTTTCATCAAATCAATAAAAAAAGCGATAGGAAAACCTATCGCTCTCTAAATCTGCCTATATCGGCCAAAATTTGCATACTCAACTTGGTACACAAATCTCCATTTGTTATTGGTGCTTTCCATGCCAAATTTGTTTGTTGTTCATCGTCCTGATGAGTTTTGGCTATCCTTTTCTAACACCTTGTTGCTGGGCTGTCCTAGCCTGATCCATTTCTGTCTATACCGTTAGACTAGATGATCATCCATATCTAAGTCAGCTCCTAGCTGATGGCGGTTACTTTACCGTGTTACAAAAAGACTACAAGAGTGCGACTTCACACTTTTGTACACAAATCGATCACACATTGATAAATCAGACATAAACACAAAACGCATTAATAAAACCAATACAAAAGAAAACGCCCCGACCATTACTGATCGGGGCGTCTCTTCAATCTCGCTCGAACGTACATTCCTTTACTCTGGCTAAGAGCAAGAAACCGACAAATTAGTGTAAACCACCAACGTACTTCGATAAGGTATCAATATCAGCGTCTGTTAACTTTTTAGCTACATCACGCATCATCGCATTCATGTCGTTATTACGGTCACCATCGCGGAATTTTTCAAGTTGAGCCTTGATGTAATCTGCGTGCTGACCTGAAATCTTAGGGAAACCAGAAAGTTCGGTACCATTACCACGAGGGCCATGACAAGCAATACACGCCGTTACGCCGCGTTCTGCGTTACCCGCTGTGTAAAGAACCTTACCTTCATCTACTACATTTTCAGGAGTAGAGTTACTAGAGATAGGTAGAGAGGCGTAGTATGCCGCTAGGTCAGCCATATCTTCTTCAGATAAAGGCATCGCCATTGCACCCATTACAGGTTCGTAACGACCTTGCTTACCACCACTTGTCATACCTAGCTTAAGCTCTTTTAACTGCTTCTCTAGATACTTCTCATGTTGACCAGCCAGCTTAGGGTACTGAGTGATCAGGCTGTTGCCGTCAGCACCGTGGCAGGCAACACATGTTTGTGATTTGGCTTTACCAGCTTCAATACTACCTTGAGCCCATACTGAGCAGCTGGCTAAAAGACTCAAAATTAGCGCTAATTTCTTCATGACATTCCATTATAATTATCAAGCTTCCAGTACCACTCTATGTTGCCACTCATGGTACAATAGGCGACCTTATGCCGAGCACGGTTATTTTACACAAATTCACAAAAAAGTAATCAATCGACTACACAAAGTCGAGATGGAGTTAACAGTGAGCGTAAAAATTCATTATCAAAACACGCATTTCATTACCAGTGCACCTGATATTCGTCATTTACCAGAAGACGAAGGGATCGAAATTGCGTTTGCAGGACGCTCCAATGCTGGTAAATCTAGCGCGCTAAATCGCGTTACAAACCAAAAAAGCTTGGCGAAAACCAGTAAAACACCCGGTCGAACTCAGCTAATCAACCTATTTAAGGTAACGGACGGTTGTCATATCGTCGATTTACCTGGATATGGCTTTGCTCAAGTACCACTTGAGATGAAGAAAAAATGGCAGAAGTCGCTAGGTGAATACCTACAACGACGTGAAAGCCTGAAAGGTTTAGTGGTATTGATGGATATCCGTCACCCAATGAAAGACCTTGACCAACAAATGATCTACTGGGCTATCGATAGCCGCATCCCAGTACAGGTTTTGTTAACAAAAGCAGACAAACTGAAAAGTGGTGCGCGTAAAGCACAGCTACTGAAAATCCGTAACGATGCAAAATCTTTCGGTGGTGATGTTGCGGTTGATGTCTTCTCTTCAATGAAGGGCATCGGCGTTGACCAACTGCGTGCCAAGATGGATGAGTGGTTTGCGCCTGCGCTTGCTGATCAAATCATTGATGAGTTAGCAGACGAAGAGCACAACGACTCAGAGTAGTTCCTCTACTTATCGCTATAGGTTAGAGCACTTACAACACGTGATTTAGCCTTATCAATGCCCCTCCTTATATAGGTGGGGTATTTTTTTGCCCAAAAATGAGTGAGTTAAGCCTAAGTTTTTAGTGTTAAAAATCGGATTTAGCCACTAAAACCAATAGAAGTGAACCATACTAAAAGACACATCTAAATAATCAGAACAATGAGAAAGGAATACTCATGTGGAAAACACCATTGGCCATCATTGCACTTATGTTGGTCTCACTGACAGGGTTTGCCTCTGAAGCAGAACAAGAACAAGAACAAGCCCCACTGATCAATGTCGATATGACCTTAGACCTCGATGGCATGGAAAAGTACGCCCAAGATGCGAGTGAGTCTCTTGAGGTGATATCGCAATCTTTGCAGGCGATAGTCAACAACCCCAACCTAAGCGACGACCAGCAACAAGCCCTCAATCAAACCGTTGAAAGCATCAATAAGCTTGCGAGCTCCACCAAGACATCACTCAATCAACTACCACAAGCCTTAGACCAATCTCGACTCGCCTTTAAACAAACCAGTCAAATGCTGTTGGATGATGTTCAGACCAAGATCATCATTGCGTTAGCGGCCGTTATCGCCGTCATTATTATCGCTTTGACCGCTATCTATCTGCTTATCCTGAAACCCATGCAGCAAACCTTGGTAAAAGCGACCAACAATATCTCTTCGATGGCACAATCCATCCAGATCACCGCCGAAGCACTGAAATACAGCACCGAGAAGCAACAGAAAATCATGGATTACATTGAGCATTCACCGACTCAATACACTGATAAATAAGGCGTGAGCCATCAATCCTTTATCGATAACTTGTAAAATAAAAGTTATTTCAAGTGATAAAACAATCGACTTAGAGACGGATTTAAATTACCAAAAGCTGATCGAATTCCAGATCTAAGGCAAATCAGGGGCTTATCACTGTGCTTGAGAAAGTGTAATAAAAGGCACTAAAAATGAGAGGTTTTACGGGGGAATGGTAGGTTGGAAATATTTTTCTTTCGCACAAGAAAAAACGCCCCAGTCAAATACTGACTGGGGCGGCTGAATCAGCCTAATCCAATAACGTGAAACAAAAGGTCTGAAAGATAGAACATCTTACCTCTGTACCCTACAAGATTTAATGTACAACAATTGCTCAGAAATGAAAACAATTTTTGTAGTTTTTTTTCATGAATGTTTTATTAAAACATCTAAGTTCTTTTCACAGCTTATCTTTATTTGAGACAAAAAAAAGCCAGTGTTTGTGCACTGGCTCATACTAATTTGCTTAATAAGGTCAAAAACTGATTAGTGGGCTTGATCCCAGTTATCACCGTGGCCAGCTTCCGCCACAAGCGGCACTTCTAGTTCTGCCGCGGATTCCATCAATTGTTGTACTTTACTTTCAATTTCGGCTAAAGCTGACTCTTCCACTTCAAACACCAATTCATCGTGTACTTGCATCAATAGCTTCACACGACCATCGCCTTCGGCTTGAATCCACTCATCGACTAACAACATCGCTTTCTTGATGATATCTGCCGCTGTACCTTGCATTGGCGCGTTGATCGCTGCGCGTTCAGCCGCTTTACGACGCATACCATTACGAGATTGAATTTCAGGAAGGTGCAAACGACGGCCGTAAATGGTTTCAACGAAGCCTTGCTCTGAAGCCGCGCTGCGTGTGTCTTCCATATACTGCATTACGCCAGGGTAACGTTCAAAGTAAGTGTCCATGTAGTGCTGTGCTTCCCCACGAGGAATACCCAGTTGCTTAGCCAAACCAAAAGCACTCATACCGTAGATAAGACCGAAGTTAACGGCTTTAGCACGACGACGCTGCTCAGTCGTTACCTGCTCAATATCAACACCAATGATCTCAGCAGCCGTTGCCGCGTGAATATCTTTGCCTTGTTGGAATGCTTCCAGAAGCGCTTTATCACCCGACAGGTGCGCCATGATACGCAATTCAATTTGAGAGTAATCGACCGCTAGAATCTTCCAGCCATGTTGTGCAACGAATGCTTGGCGGATACGACGACCTTCTTCATTACGAATTGGGATGTTCTGTAGGTTTGGATCTGTTGAAGACAAACGACCCGTTGCTGTCACCGCTTGGTGATAAGACGTATGAACACGACCCGTTTCAGCGTTGATCATCTTCGGCAGTTTATCTGTGTAGGTAGACTTGAGTTTCGCAAGACCACGATACTCAATGATCAGCTTAGGTAGCGGGTAATCAAGAGCCAGTTCTTGCAGCACTTCTTCGTTGGTTGAAGGTGCACCTGATGGCGTTTTCTTAATAACTGGCAAACCCATTTTCTCAAACAAGATCGCTTGCAGCTGTTTTGGCGAGTTCATGTTGAACTCTTGCTCTGCAATCTCATAGGCTTTCTGTTCTAACTCATCCAGACGAACCGCAATCTCTTGCGATTGAGCGCCCAGCAGCATGTCATCGATGAATACACCAGTACGCTCAATGCGAGACATTACAGGGATCAGGGGTACTTCGATTTCTTCATAGATGGCTTTTAGCTTTTCATCTTGCTCAATATTTTCCATCAAACGGTTATGAAGACGTAAAGTCACGTCAGCATCTTCTGCCGCGTATGGAGACGCCTCACCCAGCTCAATCTGGTTGAAAGTAAGCTGCTTCTTACCTTTACCTGCGATTTGCTCAAATGAGATGCAGCTGTGCTGAAGGAAACGCAGCGCTAGGCTGTCCATATCATGCTTGCCACCTACGCTATTGAAAACGTAAGACGCCAACATGGTGTCGTGTTTGATGCCTTTCATCTCGATACCGTAGCGCGCTAGCACACTCATATCGAACTTAAGGTTCTGACCTACTTTCGCTTGTGCATCATCTTCAAGAATCGGCTTAAGCTGTTCAAGTACCCAATCGCGATCCAGCTGCTGAGGTGCATCTAGGTAATCATGGGCAACCGGCACGTACGCGGCAACGCCTTCTTCAGTCGCGAATGACAGGCCAACGAGGTTCGCCACCATGTAATCTAGGCTGTCGGTTTCAGTATCGAAAGCAAATACTTCAGCCGCTTTCAGTTTCTCTAGCCAAACATTGAATGACGCTTCATCGAGGATGGTTTCGTAGTTGCTGCGATCAATCGTCACTGCAGAGGTGTTCATTTCTACAGTAGATGTAGTTGATGCCTCGCTGCTACGCACTGCACCCGACTTCTCATCCGCCTCAACCACACCGCTGCCGCCTTCAAGTAGCTCGTTCAACCAAGATTTGAAGACCAGTTGACCGTATAGCTTAATCAGCTCATCCGTATTTGGTTGTGCTTTTACAAGCGACTCAGGTGTCTCTTCTAACTCGACGTCCAGTTTGATCGTTGCAAGCTCGTAAGACATCTCAGCGTTGTCTTTATTATCAATCAGCTTCTTAGCCATGGTTTTTGAACCACGGAAGCCAAGAGCGGCAATATCATCCAGGTTTTGATACAGCTTTTCGATGCTACCAATGCCTTGTAGTAGAGCAGTTGCTGTTTTGTCACCAACACCTGGAACGCCAGGAATGTTATCCACTTTATCGCCCATCAGTGCAAGGTAGTCGATAATCAGCTCAGGTGGGATGCCAAACTTCTCTATCACGCCTTCGCGATCCATAACCACGTTGGTCATGGTGTTGATCAAAGTAACGTTGTCATCAACCAGCTGCGCCATATCTTTATCGCCAGTACTGATCAAAACCGGCATGCCCGCTTTAGATGCTTGAGAAGCTAGCGTGCCAATCACATCATCCGCTTCAACGCCTGGGATCGAGATAAGTGGTAGACCCATTGCGCGAATCACGTTGTGCAAAGGTTCGATCTGACAACGTAGATCATCCGGCATAGGTGGACGATTAGCCTTGTACTCTGGGTACATGTCATCACGGAACGTCTTTCCTTTCGCATCAAAAATTACCGCAATACGATCAGAAGCAAATTGACGCATCATGCTGCGCAGCATGTTAACTACACCGTAAACAGCGTTAGTTGGGATATCACCATTGCTCATTGTGCCAGGGTAAGCATGGAACGCGCGATATAGGTAAGAAGAGCCATCGATCAGAATCAATGGATTATCAGGAATACGAGCCATAATGTTTGTGTATCCAGTAAGTACAGAAATTATCTGTTAAGAATGCCACGTCTGTTGGTTGGATTCCACGTTGTCGATCTGTATCCGTTCACTCGGTTGTGTTCGTTATAATCGATTTGTTGTTATTTTTTGTTCTTAGACGCAAGCGTTCTGTGGATAACTCTGTTTATATTATTTATCCACCCTGTTGAGAACTAAGGTGAACAACTCAAAAAATACCAATAAACAACTGAAAATAAAGAATAATTTTACAGATCGAACAGATGATCAACGATCTTTTCTCGATCTTGCGTTGTGGAAAAGAATGCTGATGGCGTTTTATTCATAAAAATACGTGCCACTAAATATGCATCTTGTTGAAATGGTAGGTATAAAAAAAGCGACACCCGAAGATGTCGCCTAGCAAAAACCGGTAAAGCCATTCAAATTGAATACCACAGCTTTACCTAAAAGCTATAAATTACACTGGAAGCAATGTGAGCAATGTGAGCAATGTCGTGTCAAAAAGAACTTAGTACAAGTTCGCGAGAATTCTGTTGGGTAACCAAGTAGATACTTGAGTACTTAACATCCTTGTGAACATTTCCTTATTCCCTAAGACGAAGTTAATAATAATGATTCTCATTTAATAGTCAACACTTAAATGATAATAAATCTCATTTAATTTATAAACCGTTAACAGCAGTGCTTAAATTTGCTTCAAAAAATGGATTCTATGGTCATTAATGTCTTCTTTTTCTTCAAATTTTTCGATTAGGTAACCGTTTCTCAATAACAGACGCAACATTGCAGGGAACTGGTTACGAGACTTAACCTTTAACTGTCTGTAGCCCTGCTCTTTCGCCCACTGTTCCTGAGCGTCTAATTGCGCCTGTGCAACGCCTTTGTTCCTCGCGAGCGGTGACACGCCACCAAACCAGCTGTAAAAAGTATCTTGACCCAATTCATAGCCGATCTTAAAACCGAGCAGCACGCCAGCTTCTTCAGCCACTAAAATAAGGTTCTTTTTCCCTGCTAGCCGCTCTGAAAGAGAAGAGACGCTCTCTTTTTTAGCGAACTCAGAGATCTGCTCGACCACAGACACCACTTCTTCTAAAGAACCTTCACGTACGACAACTGACATCTTATTCATCCTTATAAACGAAAGGGCTGGCACAATGGCCAACCCTTTACTGATCACTTAAGTGAGATCTACACGGTTACTTTTCTTTTAAATGCTCAGCAGCTTGTGCGTTATCTTCAGCAAGCCACTCTGCGACATCTTTAGCGAAGTAAGTAAGAATGCCATCAGCGCCAGCACGCTTAAAGCACAACAGTGATTCCATGACGGTTTCGCGCTCTTTCAGCCAGCCGTTTTGAATCGCCGCTTTGTGCATCGCGTATTCACCAGATACTTGGTAAGCAAACGTAGGCGCTTGCAGTTCGTGCTTAACACGACGAACAATATCAAGGTAAGGCATGCCTGGTTTCACCATCACCATGTCCGCACCTTCATTAAGATCCATCGCGACTTCATGAATCGCTTCATCGCTGTTGGCTGGATCCATCTGGTAGTTCTTCTTGTTACCACCTTTCAGGTTCGAAGCACTGCCAACTGCATCACGGAATGGGCCGTAGTAGCACGATGCATATTTTGCAGAGTACGCCATAATCTGAGTATGAATATGGCCCGCTTCTTCTAACGCTTCACGGATCTTACCAATGCGACCATCCATCATATCCGATGGGGCAACTACGTCAGCACCCGCTTCAGCGTGTGATAATGCTTGCTTGATCAAGACTTCAGTCGTCTCGTCATTCATCACGTAACCATCTTCATCGATGATGCCGTCTTGGCCGTGAGTGGTGAACGGGTCTAGTGCTACGTCAGTAATAACGCCAATGTTTGGCACATGCTCTTTTAGTAAACGTACAGCGCGCTGCACCAAACCTTCTGAGTTATGAGCTTCAGCTGCGCATAAACTTTTAGCATCTTGGTTCACGACTGGAAATAGAGCAATCGCAGGAACACCCAGCTTTGACAGGTAATCTGCTTCCTCAAGCATGTAGTCGATCGACAAGCGTTCAACACCTGGCATTGACTCGACAGGCTCGCGGCGGTCTTTACCCATCAGGATAAACATTGGGTAGATTAGATCATCCACAGACAATTGATTTTCTGCCATTAGGCGACGGCTAAAGTCGTGCTTACGCATACGGCGCATACGGCGACCTGGGAATTGACCTTGAATTGAAACAGACACTAGATTCTCCTTGCCTAGTCTAAGCACCGAAATACTTAGATATGAAAAGTGCTAAATACAGGCAAAAGCATATCACTGATGGCTCAGGACGCTAGCAGTAAAATATGAAACCCACTCAAAAATAGGGATAAATGGCAAAAAATGCCCTTCTCCTCACACTGCCGTATACTCATGACAACTCAGTAAAGACCGCTTTCAGGACAAAACAATGATCGACACCCATGCTCATATTTACGCTAGTGAATTCGATGAAGACCGCGAACAAGTTGTGCAGCGCGCACTGGCTCAAGGGATTGATACCATTCTATTGCCGAACATCGATTTAGAATCTATCGAACCAATGTTAGCAACGGAAGCGCAGTTTCCTGATGTGTGCCGTTCAATGATGGGCTTACACCCTTGTTATGTGGATGCGAATATCGAGCAAACCCTCAAAACCATTCGAGCTTGGTTTGATAAGCATGACTTTATCGCCGTGGGTGAGATTGGTATCGACTTGTACTGGGATAAAACCTTCAAGGCTGAACAAGAGATGGCGTTTGTGACTCAACTGCAGTGGGCAAAAGAGCTTGATCTACCTGTGGTGATCCACACTCGTGATTCCATTGAAGAGACACTTGCCCTACTTCGTAAAGAACAAGATGGCAGCTTACGCGGGGTATTCCACTGCTTTGGTAGCAGCTTAGAGGAAGCTCAAGCGATCAACGAGCTAGGCTTTCATTTAGGTTTAGGCGGCGTTTCGACCTTTAAGAACTCTGGGATGGACAAGGTGATCCCACATCTCGATATGGATTACGTCATTCTAGAGACAGATTGCCCATACTTGGCACCAACACCGAATCGCGGTAAACGCAATGAACCAGCCTACACAGAATTAGTAGCAAAACGCATCGCCGAATTACGCGGAATTACCCTTGAAGAAGTCGAAAACATAACCACCAAAAATGCTAAGGCATTGTTTAATTTATGACAAATCTATTAATAAGTAATTATTACGGATTTTTCCTGAATTTATTTGAGAAAGCTAAGTGACATGTATAGTATCAACCACCTGCATATGGAGATAGTTGATTATGTGTGACCATTCACAACACTTACAACGTCAACATCGAACCCTATGGCATAAAATTTTGGGCATCAAAGAGCTCTATATATGTCAGAACTGTGGCTATCAGTTAAAGATTCGATAAACAGACATAATAAAAAAGCGGCCCTAGGCCGCTTTTTTATTATGTAATTTTTACTGAAGCATCCCGAATCAAGATTCAGCTTCTTCCTCTTCATCCGCATCTGGCTTACGCGTATAAAAACGTGCGAAGAACAGACCAATCTCAAACAGAATACACATTGGAATCGCCAACAGTGTTTGCGAGATCATATCTGGTGGTGTCAGCATCATACCGATGATGAAAGCACCCACCACAATGTAAGGACGCTTTTCAGACAGAGATTGAGGCGTTGTTGCACCCGTCCAACACAACAAGATAATCGCAACAGGCACTTCAAAGGCAATACCAAAAGCAAAGAACAGCGCGAGTACAAAATCAAGATAGCTTGAGATGTCGGTTGCGAACTCTACTCCCCCTAATGATATGGCCGTAAAAAAGCCAAATACCAAAGGGAATACAATGAAGTAAGCGAACGCCACACCACAGTAAAACAGCAATGAACTTGAAGCCAATAGCGGCATGATCAAGCGTTTTTCATGCTTGTATAAACCCGGAGCAACAAAAGCCCACACCTGATACAAAATAAACGGAACCGCGAGGAATATAGACGCGATCAAGGTTAATTTCAGCGGTGTGAAAAATGGCGATGCAACATCGGTTGCGATCATCGTCGCCCCTTCCGGTAGACGATCTACCAAAGGTGCTGATACGAATTCATAAATATCATTAGCAAAATAAATTAGCCCGACAAATATCACTAGCACCGCGACAATCGCACGTAGTAGGCGATTACGTAGTTCTAGAAGGTGGCTAATTAAAGGCTGTGTCTGCTCAGTCGAAGACATGTCAAACCTCTTAAACAGGAAGATCGAAAAGGAGCCGCGCGTGTATCTATCCAGTTGAATTGGTATCCACTTGAATAGTTATTTACTTGAATAGATATCTATTTAAACATCTAGCGAATCAAGTATCCGGCGACTCCTCCTTGCGAGACTATTCGGCTTTCTTATCTGACGGTGCTGAAGCTTCACTGTTGACCTGAATGGTTTCAGATTCCACAGTTTCCATGACACTAGGTTTAGTCTCACTTGGCTTATCAGACTCAGGCTTAGCATACGGACGTTGAACCTCAGCAGCGGCCTGCTTGAGTTCATCGACTGACGCTTTAAGGTCTGGAGATAAATCTTCCATACCCATTTTTTCCGCCTTGCGTAGGTTTTCTTGCAGCTCTTGCACCTTAAGCTCATGAGAAAGTTCATCTTTCACACTGTTTGCCATGCTTTTCGCTTGTCCAACAAACTTGGAAATACTGCGAATCGCCACGGGCAAACGCTCAGGCCCTAAAACCACTAACCCAACGACAGATATTAATACCAGTTCCCAAAAACCGATATCAAACACGATTTACGCCTGCTCTTTGTCTTTCTTTGTTTCAGCAGTTGTTTCAGCGTGAGCTTCTGTCTTCTGCTGTTCAATATTCTTTGGTTCGAAGTCTGCATCTTTCTTATCTGCAGGCTTGTCTTCATCGCTCATCGCTTTTTTGAAGCCTTTAACCGCTGAACCTAAGTCACCACCCATACCGCGCAGTTTCTTTGTTCCGAATAGCAAAATTACAATTACAGCAATGATTAGAAGTTGCCAAATACTGATACCACCCATTGTCATTGTCCTCGGGTCTGTCTACACATAAAA
The DNA here is from genome assembly GCF_041470465.1 of Vibrio sp. 10N.261.55.F4. NCBI lineage: Bacteria > Pseudomonadati > Pseudomonadota > Gammaproteobacteria > Vibrionales > Vibrionaceae > Vibrio > Vibrio sp. 10N.261.55.F4. The sequence continues at coordinate 95,800 of NZ_JBFRMM010000036.1, forward strand.
ATATTAAGAGAGTCTACTGTCTAACGACGGTAAGCTCGCCAACTAAGCAACCAAAATGTGACACCTGCGATGCCACAGCCCATAGATAGCTGCTCATAAGGGCTTGAAACTAATATTGCGGAGCATACGACTAAAGTGGCTCCAACGCCAAACAAAAACTTTCCAGTTGCTTGCTGACGCTTACTATCTCGGTAACCTTGATAAAGCTGATCCATTCTGTGGTTCATCGCTTTACCTTGGCGCAAGCTGTCATAAAGTAGCTCTGGCAGCTCTGGCAGTTTTTCTGCCCAGAATGGCGCACGCTCTTTTACTGCGTTGATCACAGCTTGCGGCCCCACCTGATTCATCATCCAGGTTTCAAGGAAAGGCTTCGCCGTTGCCCACAAATCAAGTTGCGGATACAGCTGACGGCCTAGGCCTTCGACATACAACAAGGTCTTTTGCAGAAGCACCAACTGAGGTTGAACCTCCATGTTGAAACGTCTTGCTGTATTAAATAAGTTTAGCAACACATGGCCAAATGAGATCTCGCCAAGTGGTTTTGCAAAGATTGGCTCACACACCATACGGATCGCGAACTCAAAATCATTGACGTTAGTGTCGTGTGGCACCCACCCCGAATCAACGTGTAGCTCAGCAACTTTACGATAATCTCGATTGAAGAAAGCCAACAAGTTCTCTGCTAAATAGCGCTTATCTTCGCTATTGAGCGTACCAACAATGCCACAATCCAAACCAATCCACTGAGGGTTATCTGGATTCTCTGGGTTAACAAATACGTTGCCCGGGTGCATGTCTGCATGGAAAAAGCTATCTCGGAATACTTGGGTGAAGAATACCGTCACACCGCGTTCCGCGAGCAATTTCATGTTGGTGCCGTTGGCTTCTAGCGTCTCAATATCGGAGACTTGAATACCATAGATTCGCTCTGACACCATCAGGGTTTCGCTGCTTAGATCAGGGATAACCTCTGGAACATACAGCTCTTCACTGCCTTCAAAATTACGTCGCAGTTGAATGGCATTGGCCGCCTCACGGCGCAGGTCGAGTTCATCAAGTAACGTTTTCTCGTACTCGTGAACCACTTCAACCGGTTTCAAACGACGTGCTTCAGGAAGCGACTTAGCGACTATACGCGCCATTCGGTGCATCAGTTTTAGATCTGCGTCAATCACCGGGCGAATATCAGGTCGAATGACCTTCAGAACAATCTCGCGACCGCTCTCTTTAAGCTTTGCGGTATGCACCTGAGCAATAGAAGCAGAAGCCAGTGGCTCGATATCAAAGTCGGTAAACCAGTTGTCTAAACTGCCACCCAACGCCTTTTCCATATCTTGCTTCGCCAATTGACCATCAAACGGCGCAACTTGGTCTTGCAACAACGCCAACTGATCGGCGATATGAGGAGGGAACAGATCACGACGTGTCGACATCATCTGTCCAAACTTGATCCACACTGGACCAAGTTCTTGCAGCGCAAGGCGCAAGCGATGACCCAACTCTTTATCTTGATGCTTGTTCTTGAGCCAAAACAGTGACTTTCGCGCCAACAAAGGGGCTTTAGTCAGTTGGTGTTCCGGCATCAACTCATCAAGGCCATATTCCAACTGTACCTTGATAATATGATAAAGACGTTTCAGTTCTGCTGGGGTCATGCTTTCTCCAACAGAGCGTTCAACTTAGCTTCAAGACGAGCAGCAGAGCTTTTTACGTCATCAACTTGGTCGCAAAAATGCGCGACTTCTAACGGTGCTGGTGCGATCTTCCACTCTTCAGTCAGAACTTGAGCAACATGGTTTTGATGCTTAGTCGCCTGTTTTGCTACAAAGCCACCGACGTTTTTAACGCCTTGCACCAAGGTATGCGCAACCACATCACCCGTCACACGCGATAACCACTCTTCCAAATCAGGCTTGCAGTCTGTCATCAGTTGAGCAAATTTCTGAGCCAGTTGAATATCACCCTCTAAGATCAACTTATCTTGCTTGATCAGCTTGGTGATGTTCGATTGCTCACGCAGTTCAGGCAGTACCGATAGGTTCAAAGATAGGTAGCAATCAGGCTGCCCTTCGTATTCCGACAACACATCGATCTGTTGGCTGAAAACGAAAGTGAGTGTTTTATTCAACTCTTTCAAATTAACTTGAATGATCTGCCCCTTTAAACGAGACAAACGACGAACCAAGGCTGGATCATCGTTCACGAAAGTATTTAAAGAGGTTTCAATAACCGCGGTTACCAATGGATCAAATGGCATGACTGTCCTTACCTTTGAAAACGGATAAGCCTTAACCTATCCGTTCTGTCTTTATTCTTATTTTTAGCACGCCCTACGAGCCTGCTACCAAGTTCGACTAGAACTTGTAACCACGGTGCAGCGCAACAATGCCGCCCGTTAGGTTGAAGTATTTCGTATTTTCAAAACCCGCTTCTTGCATCATGCCTTCCAAGGTTTCTTGGTTAGGGTGCATGCGGATTGATTCTGCAAGGTAACGATAGCTGTCTGCGTCGTTGGCAATCAGCTCACCCATTTTTGGCAACAGGTGGAAAGAGTAGGCATCGTAAACCTTTGATAGAGGCTCAAGTACTGGCTTAGAAAACTCAAGAACCAACAGACGACCGCCCGGCTTCAGCACACGGTACATTGAACGCAGCGCTTGGTCTTTATCGGTAACATTACGCAGACAGAAGCTGATGGTAATGCAATCGAAGTAGTTATCTGGGAAAGGCAGCTCTTCAGCATTGGCTTGAACGTAATGTACGTTGCCAACAATACCGCTATCACGCAGCTTATCGCGGCCAACATTCAGCATTGAGTTGTTGATATCAGCAAGAACCACATGGCCTTTTTCACCAACGATACGCGAGAATTTCGCAGTAAGGTCGCCAGTACCACCACCAAGATCTAGGATACGCTGACCAGGGCGAACGCCACTGCAATCAATCGTGAATCGCTTCCACAAGCGGTGAACACCACCCGACATTAAGTCATTCATGATGTCGTATTTAGCGGCTACAGAGTGAAATACCTCTGCTACTTTCGCGACTTTTTCGTCTTTCGCGACTGTTTCGAAACCAAAGTGTGTGGTTTCTGACTCTACTGCTGAATTTGTCTGCACGCTTGTGTCCATAATGCTGTTATCTACCATGGTAAGTTCTCATCGACAGCACGCTCCGTGTTTAGAGGCGCTGCGGCCGATTAGTTTACTTTATCCTCAGCGGGTTGTCTTTCTACTAAGGAGGCATTTTCTGAAAAAGCCTCATTTTGCGCCATTTCGGCCAAACCAATCGAGATCGGTTTCTTCACTTCAACACCCAATTGCTTGAAGCTTTCGGCCTGACGAATCACGTTGCCTCGCCCTGTGACTAGCTTATTCATCGCCCCTTGATAACTTTGGTTTGCTCTATCAAGTGAGCTGCCAAGGCCTTCCATATCATCAACAAACAGGCGCAGCTTGTCGTAAAGCTTGCTCGCACGTTCTGCGATAACCTGTGCGTTCTGGTTCTGTCTGTCGTTACGCCACAGGTTATCAATTGTACGCAGTGCCACCAGCAAAGTGGTTGGGCTGACCAAGATGATGTTTTGCTCCATCGCATCTTTCACCAAGCTAGGATCCGCCTGAATCGCCACTTGGAATGCTGGTTCAACCGGGATAAACATCAACACGTAATCCAGACTCTGTATGCCTTTGAGCTGATGATAATCTTTCTGGCTCAAGCCTTTGATGTGCGCTCGCAGTGACACCAAGTGATCGCGCAATGCAGCATCGCGTTGCTGATCGGTTTCGGCATTGAAATAGCGTTCAAATGCCACCAGCGCCATTTTTGAATCGACCACCACTTGCTTGTCTTGTGGCAGATGCACAATCACATCCGGTTGATAACGCTTGCCCGCATCGTTTTGCAGGTTCACTTGCGTTTGGTATTCGTGGCCTTCGCGCAGTCCTGATTCAGCAAGCACGCGAGCCAGCACCACCTCGCCCCAGTTACCTTGTTGTTTGTTGTCACCCTTTAGCGCTTGAGTCAGGTTCACCGCTTCACGCGTCATACTCTCATTAAGACGCTGCAGGTTTTTAAGCTCATGCACCAAAGTATGACGCTCTTTGGCTTCTTGGCTGAAGCTGTCGTTCACTTGTTTCTTAAAGCCTTCCAACTGCTCTCTTAGTGGAGACAACAAACCTTCTAGGCTCTGCTTATTCTGCTGATCGACCTTGGCGGTTTTGGTTTCAAACAGTTGGTTCGCTAACAATTCAAACTGCTGCTTAAGTCGTGATTCAGCTTGCTCTAGCAACTGCAGCTTTTCGCTATTGGCGAGGTTTTCTTGGTCATGCCTTGCTTCTTGCTCGCGCAGCTCGGCTTCTAATTCAGACTTATGATCTTTAAGCACATTGATCTCATCAGCGTACTGCTGGCGCTCTTGCTTTACCGCCTCAAAGTAGCGCAGTTTTTCCATTGCAGCCATCACCTTACCGTGCGCCTGCTTGAGCTCGAATGCCGCTTTGTCTCGGTCATCATCTAACTCATCGAGCTCTTGTTGCGCCTCTGCGAGTGATGCTTTGAGCTGAGCTTGCTGAGATTCATGCAACAAACGATCGGACTCTAGCTGCTGCTCGAGCAATCGCTGCTGAAAAGAGAGCTTCTGTTTAATCCACCAACCCACGACACCGCCGCTGACGAGCGCGCCAGAAATTGCAGCAATAAGCGTTGCCTGATGTTCGATAATCCATTGCATGATAATGATTTAGCCTAATTTGAAATAACTCATTAAATGGTATTTTGATACTGGATAAATGTCCAGTTTGCCGTATTAAAATTCGACAGATAGACTAGGCGCTCCGTATTCTGTCCCATCAAATTAGAATGAGTTGCCATGAACGAACGTCGTGCCTTGGGCTTTGGCCTTTCCGCAGTACTGCTGTGGTCAACGGTCGCTACTGCTTTTAAGCTGACCCTTGCTGAGTTTTCACCGATTCAAATGCTGACCATTGCCAGTATTGTGTCGTCGATTGCGCTGATCGCAGTCTGCGCCTTTCAAGGTAAGCTCTCTCAGCTGAGTACTACGTTCCTTTCAAACCCTTGGTATTACCTGCTGCTCGGCTTGGTCAATCCACTGGCCTACTACCTGATTCTATTCAAAGCATACGACCTATTGCCAGCATCTCAAGCGCAGGCCATCAACTACAGTTGGGCAATTACGCTAACCTTGATGGCGGCGGTTTTTCTCGGACAAAAGATTCGTAAGCAAGATTGGATTGCTTGTACCTTCAGTTATGCGGGTGTGGTGGTCATTGCCACCAAAGGCGATGTGCTAGGAATGCAGTTCGATAGTCCACTTGGTGTGGCTCTGGCGCTACTTTCAACCTTGCTTTGGGCGGGATACTGGATTCTAAACACCAAAAACAAGGCTGACCCTGTGATTGGCGTATTGCTTGGTTTCTTAGTGGCATTGCCCTTCGCGATCGGTTTAACCATTTACGAAGGCGAGAGCTTTAGCCAAATCACAGCAAAAGGTTGGATGGCTGTGACTTACGTAGGCCTGTTTGAGATGGGCATTACCTTTGTCTTATGGCTATCAGCACTGAAGCTGACCAACAACACAGCGCGTATCAGCAATCTGATTTTTGCGTCACCGTTTATCTCGTTGATGCTACTTTCCACTATTATCGGCGAAGAGATTCACCCAGCGACCCTGTTTGGCTTGGTACTGATCATTACCGGCCTTGTTATCCAGCAGATCAAATGGGGAAAGAAGAAAAACAACCTCAGCCCTGAAAGTTAATGCCCAGAAAGATTAGGATTATCGCACTACGCGACTTCCCGAATTATCAACGATAACAAGCTTTGAATACAAAAATGGCGAGTCCTATGACTCGCCATTTTTATTTTAATTATTAAGCATCTACCTCTAGAGTCATGTTAGTTCCCTAATATTTCACTGAAGTCATTTTCAGCGAATAACCCCAACACCTCCGATATTCAAAAACACCACATCAAAAAGTTCGATATAGATTGCTATAAGTTTTACTAATAAGACTATTACGCATCCAACTAGGTAATACGACACCGTCATGATTATATGTTATGAAAATGTTACCTAAGGAAGTGACGTGTCCCTATTACAAGAACTAGAAGAGTGGCTACCAGAAATGGTAGAAATTAGACGAAATATTCATCAACACCCAGAACTGGGTTTTGAAGAGCACAACACACAAAGTATGGTAATCGCCAAGCTCAAGGAATATGGCGTTGAACAAATAGACTCTCGCTTTGGAGGAACAGGCGTTGTTGCGGTTATCCAAGGGGAACTCGGTGACGGAAAAACTTTAGGTTTAAGAGCCGATCTGGACGCATTGCCGATCCACGAAGAAAACAACTTTTCTCACCGTTCTTGTCAGGCCGGAAAAATGCACGCATGTGGGCATGATGGACATACCACAATGCTGCTATATGCAGCAAAATACCTCGCAAAAAACCGTCAATTTAATGGTAAAGCCGTACTCATTTTTCAACCCGCTGAAGAAGGCGTTGGTGGCGCGCAAAAAATGCTTCAGGATGGCTTACTTGAGTGCTATCCATTAGATGCATGTTACGCACTTCATAACATGCCAGGAATACCAGAAGGGCATTTCGCATTCAAAGAAGGACCGATCATGGCAAGTTCCGATCGTCTCTTTATTCAGATTAATGGCAAAAGTGGGCATGCGGGCCTACCACAAAACACTCAAGATCCTTTATTAGTTGCGACCCATATCTATCAAGGTATACAAGGCTTAGTTAGTCGAACTTATAGCCCGTTTGAACCGCTTGTCGTTTCAGTCACACAGTTACATTGCGGTGAGACAACTAACGCTATCGCTGATACCGCTCAAATGAGTGGCACCTTCAGAACTCTCTCCCAAAATGTGCGAGACCGCTTGGTCTCTCAACTTGATACTTTGGTTTCTCACACTGCCATGGCTTTCGACATGACCGCACAATTCTCCCTAGGTCCAATATCTCACCCACCCACCGTCAACAGCTTCCCCGAAGTCGAGACAGCAGTGAAAGCCGCCTCTTCAGTCGTTGGTAATGATCAGGTTAACGCAACATGTGAGGCTTTATTAGCCAGCGAAGACTTTTCTTTTTTTCTAGACCAAGTACCGGGATGTTATGGGTTCATCGGCAACGGATTAACCATCAATGGAGAAACGATAGGCTTGCACCACAAGAACTACGATTTCAATGATCGAGTGTTACCGACCGGAGCCGCATACTTCATCTCTCTACTTCAACAAAACTAGCTCATAAAAATTAGCACAGGGGTCACGGTGACCCTCAATAATCACAGGAGTGTGAAATGTCAGGTTTACTAGATCAAAAACAACTCCCTCAGAAAGTCAGCATAATTGATCGTATTGAGAAGTTTGGTGACCGAATACCCCATCCATTCTATATGTTTATTACCTTATGCTTAGCGGTCATATTCTTGTCTTGGATAGTGTCGACTTTTGGTGGGAATATAGCGCACCCTTTGAGCGGAGATGAAATCAAAGTAAAGAACCTGCTCAGTGGCGAAGGGTTTGTGTACATTCTAAATTCAGCTGTATCAAATTTTATCGCGTTTAAACCTCTTGGTTTGGTACTTTGCATGATGCTCGCGGTAGGGCTTGTTCAAGAAGTAGGATTAGCAGACTCAGCAATTAAACAATCGCTTTTAAACGCACCCAAAAATTTCGTAACTGCCTCTATATTTCTAACCGGGATCATCGGTAACTTAGCATCTGATGCGGCGTTTATCTTAGTGCCTCCTTTAGCTGGCATCATTTTCTCTGCGACCAATCGAAACCCTGTCGTAGGAATTGCTGCTGGCTTTGTTGCTGTGGCCGCAGGCTTTACTGCCAACGTATTTATCGCAGGAACGGATGTTTTACTCTCCGGTATTTCAACAGAAGCTGCCCGCATTGTTGAACCTGTAGAAGTTAGCCCCGCGGCTAACTGGTACTTCATGCTTCTTTCGGTACCTCTCTTGGTCATACTTGGAACACTTATAACAGACAAATACATAGAACCGCGATTTGATAAGCAAACAAAACGCTCTGCCGAAGAGTCTCCACTGAGCACTGAAAACCCTGAGAAATATAGTGTCACCGACATTCAAAAACGAGCTTTAAAATGGTCTGGGTACGCATCAATTGTTTTTATCCTAGGAATGGTGGCGCTACTACTTCCAAGTGATTCGCCATTGAAAAACGCCGATGGCGGCTTAGTTCCATCTCCCTTCCTTACTGGCATAATCCCAATAATTATGGCGTTTTTCATTATGAATGCCGTGGTTTACGGTGTAAAAGCCGGAGAGATAAAGAAAGCGAGTGATGTGCCCGATCTGATGGCGAAGTCATTGCATGGTATTGGGGGTTACATCGTCTTAGTTTTTGTTATTGCCCAATTTATTGCTTGGTTTAATTGGTCTAACTTGGCTATATTTTTCGCTGTGAATGGCGCTGAAATGCTCGCTCAGGTTGAAGTGCCAAAGCTATTAATGTTAGCCATGTTTATGATACTTGCAGGGTTCATGAACCTGATTGTTTTCAGTGGTTCGGCTCAATGGGCAATCATGGCCCCAGTCTTTATTCCACTATTCATGCTACTGGATATATCACCTGAATATACTCAGATGGCTTACCGAATCGCAGACTCAACAACCAATATTATATCTCCAACAAACCCTTACGTGCCGATGGTATTAGCGTTGATAGCCAAATATAACCCCAACGTAAAATTCGGTACATTTCTAGCTATGATGGTCCCATATGCATTCTTTCTATTTACAATCTGGGGAGCTGTATTCTTGACCTACACTATGCTAGGTCTACCTGTTGGACCTATGTAGACCGCGTAAACTACAGTTTGAGACTGACTTGCTTTCTGAGCATTAGATTAAACTCATCGATGATCTGTCGGTGAGTTTCTTTTCTTGTAATTAGCCCAATTGAACGATATTGAATTGGTTTTACTATTGGGATAAATCTCAAGTTCTCATGAGCATGTAATGAAGCGATGGTTGAGGATAAAATAGCAGAACCTAAACCGCTATCGATCATACCAAGCAATGTTGAAGTGTGTGACGCACTAATTTCAGGATCATAGGTAAGACCTGCTCGCATAAATGCCTGGTCAGCAAGTGTTCTTAAACTATTTCCTGGACTGATACCAATAGAAGCATACTGATGAGCCTGCTTCCAGTTAACCTCACTCTCTGCACTCAAGTGATGAGCCTTATTACAGGTAAAGCATAAGTGATCACGAAACAGCAGTTCAAAATTTAGTTCCGAGTTATTAGGGGGAGTACCAATACCTATATCCGCACGTCCTTCTAGAACTGAATTATGGATATCATTAACTCGCTCCTCAATTAACCGAAACGAAAAAGATGGGTGCGTTCTTTTCAGCTCACTGATGGTTTTCGGAACCAATGAAGAACACATTGAATACAAAGACGAGATAACCAGCGTTCGATGGTAGCCTTGCTGACGAGCTTTATTTTCCAACTCCCACTTATCCAAACGGTTAACAATGAACAAAGCTTCTTGATAGAACGTACGACCAGTTTCAGTTAGCAGTATTTTTCGGCCTCTTTTCTCAATAAGTTCTGAGGCAGTTTGTACCGCAAGTTTTTGCATCATTTGGCTCAATGCAGATTGCGTAATGTGTATTTGTTCAGCCGCGGCTGTAAAACTTTTAGTTTCAGCAAGAGTAATAAACGCTTTAAGTTGTCGATAACTCACATCCATAAGACTGACACCACCTTAAGTATTTTCTTTGCACAAAGTTATCGATTACGAAACATCAATAAGAAGACTCACAATATAAGATTCACACAAAGCGATAGAGTCAGTTCAGCGTCATGGGTTGCTACAATGTGTGTGGCTTCTCATTAAAAATCATATCAAGCAGAAAGTTTTACAACCGTTCTGTGCCCTTCCAATTTAGAGTGCGAAGTGACTAAGGAGTTGGACTTTACTGATGCTTATGGTTGTTCAGTGTTCCATGAGATGTGAGGTGCGTTAACAGTTTAGCGTTAGATAGGAAATTATTGCGGGTTTAGATTTGAAAGTTAAATTAACCGTGAAGCATATATGTTATCCAAACTAGGCTCTAACAACTCAGAGCCCAATAAAGACGATTACAAATTGAGTTTTGGTTTGAAAGTTGAAATTTAGTCACCAAAGAAACTAAATGTAAGAATGCAAAATAGCTACTCTCGAGGGATAATTAGTGGCTGTCACTATTAAGAGACAAACCTGTTGTCTGTCACTCTTAAACCCACTGACCTGCTGCAAAGCCAGAACTCCAACACCATTGGAAATTATAGCCGCCTAACCAACCGGTTACGTCCATCACTTCACCAATGAAATAGAGGCCAGACACGCTCTTACATTCCATGGTTTTTGAAGATAGGTGATTGGTGTCCACGCCACCTAGAGTTACTTCGGCAGTACGGTAACCTTCGGTGCCGTTTGGCGCGATTTTCCAGTTTTCTAGATGCTCTACGATGTCATTCAGCTGTTTTTCATTGAACTGCTTGAGCGGCTTGTCTTCCAGCTCTTTGCGGTCAATCAACACTTCAACAAAACGCTTCGGCAGTGCTTTCGCCAAGGTGTTTTTCAGGCTCTGATTTGGGTGTTTCTCTCGAGAGTTTTCAAGTAGTTCAGCAACGTCCACTTCTGGTACTAGATTAATCGAAACCGATTGACCCGCTTTCCAGAACGAAGAGATTTGCAGTACAGAAGGACCAGATAGACCGCGGTGCGTAAACAGCAACGCTTCTTTGAATAAGGTGCCGTCTTGCGCGGTGATCTCGGCAGGAATCGCGATTCCTGAAAGCTCAGCAAAGGCTTCTTTGTCTTCTTTATGCAGAGTAAATGGCACCAAACCCGCAGTAGTCGGCATCACAGACAAACCAAACTGCTCGGCAATCTTATAGCCAAATGGCGTCGCGCCTAGTTTCGGCATCGATAAACCGCCCGTCGCCACAACCAGTGAGTCACACTCAACTTCGTCGGTATTAAGGTGCATCTTAAAGCCAGCGTCTGTTTTTTCGATGGAGTGAACATCACAACGGTAGCGCTGTTCAACTTTCGCTTGCTTACACTCTTCAAGCAACATGCTCACGATGTCTTTTGCAGTGTGGTCATTCACACAGAACAATTGGCCGTGGTCACGCTCTTCGAACTCAATACCGTACTTGCTCACCATCGAGATAAAATCCCAGTTGGTGTATTGAGATAAGGCTGACTTCACGAAGTGAGGGTTGTTACATAGGAAGTTGTTGGCTGAAACATCATAGTTAGTGAAGTTACAACGGCCGCCACCTGAGATTAAAATTTTTCTGCCTGGTTTCTTTGCATGATCAACCACCAGCACTCGTCGGCCACGTTTACCCGCTTCCGCAGCACACATTAAGCCCGCGGCGCCCGCACCAATTACGATTACATCAAACTTTTCACTCATTGGGGTTCTGCTTTCTTCACTTTTGCACCTCGAGTACGCCCTGTTCTCGAAATGCCATCAATAAAAAAGGATGTGCATAAACAGCACATCCTTACTAATTGCTCGCTATTCTAGCGGCAATTTTAAACTTTGCAATTGATGTTCAATTGTACAATTTGCAGACAGCAGCAAAACCACTACTTGGCTTAGCGAACCAACAACCGAAGCTTTACACCAAAACCTAAACTCTACTTCACACGTACTAAATAACTTAGACGATGAAAGAAGACAGCAACGTTACACCCAGCAGAGCGGAAGAAAGTATAAACAACTGTCTTACGCGATCACACTTCGACATAAACACTTCGTCGTGATGATGGTGGTACTCTTTGCTTTTGATGTAACTAAACAAGCGAACCTGCTTGGTCATATTGCCATGAGTTGTGAAGAATCCACCTCCGTCTACTTGTTGATAAAGTAGAGGATGTGCTTCTCGCATTATATAAATGAGTGTTCTTAGCGCAGTAAAATATCGCGCCCAGTTCACGCAAGTCACAACCATTAGTGCAAATAGAATAGTGTCGCCGCTGATCATCCTTTCCTCCCTACATCTTCATAAGAAAACTCAAAAGAAAAAGATAATCAGTGTCTTTCCCGTACTACCTAAACGGCAGGAGCTTCCATAATTGAAGATGAACCATCTTTTGCCAATTGCGCTAGGTCTTTATCAATAAAGAACAGTGCTTTACCGTCTTCACCAACAAGCTCTAGCTTATCCAATACACCTTTAAACAACTTCTCTTCTTCGTGTTGCTCTGCAACGTACCATTGCAGGAAGTTAAAGGTTGAGTAATCTTGTGTGCTGAAAGCAACGTGAGCCAGTTTGTTGATCTTTTGAGTAATCATTTGCTCATGTTCATAAGTTTCACGGAACACAGCACCAAGGCTATCAAATTCATGTTTTGGCGCTTCAATCGCACCTAGAATTGGCATTGCACCGGTTTCACTTACGTAAGTGAAAAGACGCTGCATATGTTCCATTTCTTCTACTGCATGAACACGCAGAAACTCTGCTGCACCTTCAAATCCTTTGTCTTCACACCAAGCACTCATTTGTAAGTATAGATTGGATGAGAAAAATTCTAGGTTAATTTGATCATTCAGTTGCTCAACCATAGTTTTTGACAGCATTTAAGACTCCTAATTACATCCTCAATTTTCTCTACTATATCACTATTTAATGAATATCTCGCAGGCCATTAGTTAACCAATATTTCGAGCTGTCATTACGCAAGACAGTGGATATGAGATCACTTCAGCAAAAAAAGCCATCGCATAGTGCTAATCTTAAATCAGACAATGAATAAAGGAGGTAGCGATATGAGTTACAAACATATTTTGGTCGCGGTCGATTTATCAGAAGACAGCAAATTAATTGTGGATAAAGCGGTAGCATTGGCTAAGCCATTGGAAGCCAAAGTCTCTTTTATCCATATCGATATTAACTACGCAGAGCTGTATACCGGCCTGATTGATATCAACATGGCCGAAACCCAGCACAACGCGATGGAAGCGTCTCGTATTCAGCTGCAAAATTTTGCGGAGCACGCCCAATACCCGATCACCCATACCCTAGTAGGCAGTGGTGATTTGAGTCATGAGCTGTGTGACACCATCAACGAGTTCAATGTTGATCTCGTGGTTTGCGGTCACCATCAAGACTTTTGGAGCAAGCTGCTCTCTTCAACACGCCAACTGATCAACGCCTCTCCGGTTGATATGCTGGTCGTGCCTCTAAGAGATTCAGAAGACTAATGATTTAAGGTTAGGTAACATACAGCTCATATCTTATTAACGAAGTTTTACTATGAGCTATTTAGCTGGTGTTACCCTCCTATGGGCCTTCTCCTTTAGCCTGATCGGCGTTTACCTTGCTGGTCAGGTTGATGCTTGGTTCTCTGTACTGATGCGTGTTGCCCTTGCCGGTATCGTGTTTCTTCCTTTCCTTAAGTTCCGTGGCGTCTCGCGTAAGCTGATCGCTAAATTGATGGCCATTGGTGGCATCCAGCTTGGCTTAATGTACTGCTTCTACTATCAGTCTTTCTTGCTGCTATCCGTTCCTGAAGTCCTTTTGTTTACCGTTTTTACCCCAATTTACGTCACGCTTATTTATGACTTCCTCAAAGGGCAATTCTCTCCGTGGTACCTAGTGACAGCGGCAATTGCGGTATTGGGCGCGGTATTCATTAAGTTCGCAGGTATTAACGAAAACTTTTTAGTCGGCTTCCTCGTCGTGCAAGGCGCGAACCTGTGCTTTGCTATTGGTCAGGTGGGCTACAAGGTGGTGATGGAGAAGGAATCGACCGAGTTGCCTCAGCGAACCGTATTTGGTTACTTCTACTTAGGGGCGCTATGTGTCGCGTCAGTGGCTTTCATGCTACTAGGCAACCCAGAGAAACTGCCCACCACCACACTTCAATGGGGAATCCTGATCTACCTTGGCTTGATTGCGTCGGGGCTGGGTTACTTTATGTGGAATAAAGGCGCGTGCATGGTGAATGCTGGCGCGCTGGCAGTGATGAACAATGCCTTGGTTCCTGCTGGTCTGGTGGTGAATATCCTGATTTGGAACAGAGATGTCGATTTGGTTCGCTTGTCTATTGGTGGCGCCGTTATCTTATTCTCTTTATTCGTCAATGAGACGTGGGTGAAGAAGCGCGTAGCAAGATCCGCAAGCAACGCTTAGCTGATTTGAACGAGCTACATGAGTCAGCTCGGATAACCCCAAAAAGCAAAAGAGCGACCTAAGGTCGCTCTTTTTAAATCATCGCTGTAGCAATAAACCATTCAAATCAACTTCAGTGGATTTGATTGTGGCTCACTACCTGAGTCTTGCTTTCAGTGAAGGCAACATCATCAAGTTGTAGGTTGATTCGTTCCAATTCACTTTCCAGCTTCTGACTTTTCTTAAACAGCTTTTGCTGCTTCTTAATCATCTTCGCCAGTTTCTTATTGTACTTCTCTTGTTTCTTAGCCGCTTTCTTCGCTTGTTTGAGTTCAGCTTTCTCATCACCGCTCGCCTTCGCCATCAGTTTTTTCAGCTTGGCTTTTTTCTGTTCGGCTTCTTTTTTGGCAAGCTCAGGGGCCATATCAGCGGCGGCTGGATCGAACATTTGTACGCTCGGTTCAATTGCCTCGTTGATTTCCGCAAGCGACAGTTCTGGTGCAGGTAATGTTTCCGCTAGCAGGCCGCATGCGACTTTCTCTTCAACGGGTTTGTTTTGACAACCAAGAGGTGGAATTGCGGTGGGTTTGCATAGATTCGCTTGATCCGCCGAAGAACGCGCGCAAGAACGACACACGAACTTAGGTTCAGTCACTAAGCTGTGGATCTCGCCCAAGTGTTCGGTAATATCTCGACGGTTTAACTTACAAAAGCGTTTAGCCATGCTTCAACTCCAGCTAAGAATAATAATGATTCTTAGTTAGATATACATCCGTAACGCGACTATCGCAAGTGTTAAATGGCAATTTATCGTATTTATGACGGGAAATTTTCTTAGCGTGTATCTAAGTTATTGATGCTTCAATTAAGTCATTGATGCTTTCACATAGACGTCAAAACGGTTCTTTTTGGTTTCAATCGCCATGCTCGGTTTTTGTTCGTCTAACCAAGCAGCGTAATCCGGTCTTTTAACCACAACTCGCTTCGATGCCAATTTCATCGCCGGCTCAAATAGACCATCAGCATCCAGATCGGCACCCACCAAAGATTGGAATACGCGCATCTCTTTTTTAACCAGAGCCGATTTCTTTTTGTTCTCAGGGTGCGGGTACATTGGATCAAGATACACCACATCTGGCTGCTCGAAGTTAGGATCATTACTAAGCTTATCTAGCGCATCATGGCTTGAAGCGTGAATCAACTTCATACGCTCGCTTACCCAACCGCCGATGTCTGGGTCTTGCTGGGCACGTTGTAAGCCATCATCCAGCAAAGCTGCTACTACAGGGTGACGCTCTACCATTTGCACCTTGCAACCTAGAGAAGCCAATACAAACGCATCGCGACCTAAGCCTGCAGTACCATCAAGAATGGTTGGCGTAGCCCCTTTGTTTAAACCTGCCGCCTTGGCGATCGCCTGACCTTTGCCACCACCAAACTTACGTCTGTGACCAACCGCACCGCCCACTAAATCAACAAAGATAGCTCCTAACTTGGGCTCGTCCACTTTGCGTAACTCAAGACGCTCATCAGTCAGCACCAAGGCAAATTCGCTGTTTTCATCATGAGATAAATTCCAACGGGTCGCCAAGTCATTCAAATGATCGATTTGGGTAGCATCTTCGCAAATCAGTTGTAGTTGCAAGGTCGTCTCCAACAGACAGTAGTATTCAAAACAAAAGAGGCAACCAGTTTACCTGATTGCCTCAACAATACATATTAGCGGTGAAAAGTATTCCCAGCTAAAGTCGGCTTACCTAAACCAATGGCTCTGTCTCTCGCTCTTGTCTTAACTCTTCAACAAGCTCTGCGAGTGGCTTAGGTCGCCCTATGATGTAGCCCTGCGCGTAGTTCACACCCAGTTCGATAAGCTTGTCGATAATCTGGGTATTTTCAACGAACTCAGCCACGGTGTGCTTGCCCATCTGCTTGGCAAGATCATTGATCGAGCGAACCATCACATGGTCCATCTCATTCACATCAATATCACGTACAAACAAGCCATCGATCTTCACAATATCGACAGGCAGCTTTTTCAGATAGCCAAATGACGATAGCCCTGAGCCAAAATCATCCAATGCAATCATGCAGCCAAGCTCTTTGATTCGAGTGAAGAACTTGATCGCCTGCTTCATGTTACTCATGGCCGCTGTTTCGGTGATCTCTAAACAAATCTTATGACACGGTATCGATGAATCGCTCAGGCTATCTATCAAAAATTCGACAAACTCACGGTTACCCATCGAGTGACCGGAAAGATTGATTGAACACATCCCCAGTTCCTCAATAACCTCAGGGCGTTGCTCCAACCAACCCAAGGTTTGACTGACGACTTGGCGGTCAATCAAATGCGCGATGTTATAACGCTCTGAGGCTGGCATGAAGATCCCCGGGGAGATGTATTCCCCTTGGATGTTCTTGATGCGGACCAAGATTTCAAAGTGCATTTTATCGCTGTCTTCATCTAGGCCAAGAATTCGCTGCGCAAACAACTCTAAGCGATCGTTAGCCAAGGCCTCATGCACTAGGTTAACGCACTCCATCTCAAGATGGCGACGACGCAGGTCTTCATCATCTTGATGGTAAAGATGATAGCGATTGCGACCTTCTTCTTTAGCGGCATGACAAGCTGCATCCGCCTGAGCGTGCACCATCTGTGGTGAAGCTGCTGTATGGTCGATCAATCGAATACCGATAGAGCACGTCAGGTTGAGTCGAATATCATCCCACAAGAATGGATTCTCACTCATCATCGAGATAATACTGCGACACACATTCACCGCATCTCGTTCAGTACAGTCTTTCATCAGCACAGCAAACTCATCACCACCCATTCGCGCTAACACCGCATTGTAAGGCAGTACGTCTTCTAGCAGTTTGGCGCTAAACAAGATCGCAGCATCACCCGCTTCATGTCCTGCGGTATCGTTCAGCACTTTCAGCTGATCCAAATCTAGGAACAACATTGCGTGAGTTCGCATGTGGCTCTCAACCTCTTTCAGCGCCTTTTGCAGCTCTTGCTCAAAGTGGTTGCGGTTAAAGGTGTCAGTCAGTAGGTCATAGCGAGCCTGATACTCTAGCTTTTCAGAAAGCTCGTGCGTTTCGGTGATGTCTTCACCCACAATCAACAGCTGATCAGACTCCACCAACGGGCGGATATTTTCACGAATCCAGCTCTTGCTGCCGTCGGCATGGCGATATTCGATATCACGACGCCACACACCACGAATCTTATGCTGAGGTTGCAGCAAGATATGACGAGGAATCATCGCGTTCTCATCAACATAGAATTCTCTAGGGCGATGGCCCAACAACTGATCGAGAGGGTATCCCAAAAGCTCTTCGGCAAACTGGTTCACTTGTTGAATGCGATTATTGCCATCGAGCGTAATCATCATCACCGGCTGTTTGTCGTAATACAGCTTCAAGTTTGCTTCACGTTGGAACAGCTTATTCTCAGCAAGCTTACGTGAGGTCACGTCGCGCGCCTCAAAGAGAAACTGAATGTCTTCGTCTTCACTGCCCGGCATCGGCTTCAATGAAATATCCAACACCATCGCACCGCGATCTCGACACCACACCTCGGCTTCAAATCGTAAGGCTGGGTGCTCACTTTTTGCGATGAAATATTCGGCTAGCACTTCTCGCGCAGAACTTTCCCAATGTTGGTGTTGTTGCAGCGGCGTTCCCAGTTTATAGCCTTGATTATAAAGCAGCTCATGTAACTTGCTGTTACTCGACAGCAGCACGCCACCCTTATCAATGATGCCCATAAATTGCAGGCTCTGATCAAATATCGACTCCAACAGTCGTTGGCTTTGGCGACTTGCACGTTCGCTCTTCTTCAGACGGTTAAGGTAATACACCAACACCGCGATAACACACGACATGCTCAAGAACATTAAACCGATGGTGCGAATTTCATCGCGATAGCGCATTAAGAATGACTTCGGCTTATTGAGGAAGGTTACTGAGGCTTCATTCTCTGCACCCAAATCCCAACGTGAGATCTGTTGGTAATCGAGTTTGATTTCTGGCGCGCCAGCAACCACCAATGGCAATGGAGCCTTAGGATTGTTCAGCACGCTCAACAGCACGCGCCCCGTGTCTCGACCTTGCGTTTCTCCACTGTGGATCACGCCACCAATCGCACCAAACCCAAGTCCTAAATCATGCACAATATACAATGGCATCTGAGTTTTTTTGTTGAGCTGACGCCAGTCTTCTTTGCTGCTGACCCGACCATTGATGTCGCGGTAGTAGGCCCAGAACAACAAGCTTTTAGTTAGATCAGCGCGTTGCGCGAACGTCATCAGTTCTTGATAAGAATCAGGCGTATATTGCTCCACCATCCCAGAAAACTCAGGGCGTTTTTGTAGAAATAAATCCACTTGAGCGCGAATAGCTTCACCCGTTACCGAGTGATCGGTAACCACGTAAACTTTTTTAACCGTCGATTGAAGTCGATTGATCAGCTCAATATTGCTCGCCATATCAATATCTTCAGTGATACCGGTTGCGCGCAAGCCTTCAATCATTTGCGGAGAAAAATTGTTGATGCCACCAAAAATAACGGGTGTGCCATTGAGTTCGGGCGCTAAGCGTTTCATCAGATTGAGGGCGTTATTATCACTGACGACTACAGCGGCAAACTCTTCATGCGACAGCTTAGTGCGGTATAGCTGATAAATTCGCTCTAAGTATTCAGCGTTTTGAGTTCGCTTGGTATCGAGATAAACAACCCGGTAAGATAACCCATCGCGATCGAGCTCATCAGATAGTCCTTTATGGAAATCATCTGTCCAGAAAAAGCCTTGATGATAAGAGTGAATAACCAACACATCTTTTGCCTGAGCTGAAGCAAAAACACTCCAACACATCACAATAAAAAATAACGAAAATCGCACTGAATTCACCCTAACCCTATAGTTACTGCTAATATTATCACCCTTGGCTATGATGTGTACTCAAGCCGGTATGTTTTTCATTCAACCTAAGGATTATGCATGTCCACAACCACAGCTCGTCTAGATGATCTAGACCGTGCCATTCTCAAAACCTTGATGGAAGATGCACGAACTCCTTACGCTGAAATGGCAAAGCAGTTCGATGTCAGCCCTGCGACGATTCACGTTCGCATCGAAAAGATGAGATCGGCAGACATTATCGAGCGAACGGAAGTTGTGGTAAACACCAAAAAACTGGGTTACGACGTGTGTTGCTTTATTGGCATCAACCTTAATGCTGCCAAAGATTACCACTCGGCGATCGCTAAGCTGAATGCCTTAGACGAAGTGGTTGAGGCGTACTACACCACTGGTGCTTACAATATCTTTGTAAAGCTGATGTGTAAGTCGATAGAAGAGCTGCAGTTTGTATTGATCGATAAGCTGCAAGCGATCGATGAAGTTCAGTCGACAGAGACACTGATTTCATTGCAGAACCCTATCAACCGCAATGTGAATCCATAACATTGATTCGCCTTGCTTGGCATAACGCACAGACAAAAAAAGAGCCTCTAACTAGAGGCTCTTTTCGCAATAAACTAGATAGTTACCGTGATTATGCGTTGATTCCCGCGTGGCGCAGCATTGCGTCGATTTGTGGCTCACGACCACGGAAGCGTTTGAACAGCTCCATTGGCTCTTCACTGCCACCCATTTCAAGGATGTTGTTCAGGAAGCGATTACCCGTTTCAGTGTTGAAGATACCCTCTTCTTCAAATGCTGAGAACGCATCTGCCGATAGCACTTCTGCCCACAGGTAGCTGTAGTAGCCCGCGCTGTAACCACCAGCAAAGATGTGACCAAAGCTGTGTGAGAAACGGTTCCAATCTAGGCTTGGCAGTACCGACACCTTAGACTTAACATCCGCTAGCGTTTCTAGTACGCGAGCACCCACTTCAGGGTCGTATTCTGTGTGTAGCGTGAAATCGAACAAACCAAGCTCTAGCTGACGCAGGATAAACATCGCAGATTGGAAGTTCTTCGCCGCTAGCATCTTCTCTAGCATCTCTTTTGGTAGCGCTTCACCCGTTTCGAAGTGACCAGAGATGAACGACAGCGCTTCTTCTTCCCAACACCAGTTTTCTAGGAACTGACTTGGTAGCTCAACCGCATCCCAAGGCACACCATTGATACCCGCAACTGCGCCCGCTTCTACTTGCGTTAGCATGTGGTGGATACCGTGGCCAAACTCGTGGAACAAGGTCACCACTTCATCGTGAGTAAACAGTGCTGGCTTATCACCAACTGGCTTATTGAAGTTACACGTTAGGTAAGCAACCGGGGTCTGTAGCTCGCCAGATTCGGTAATGCGACGACCACGACAGTCATCCATCCAAGCGCCACCACGTTTGTGTTCACGTGCGTATAGATCTAGGTAGAAGCTACCACGCAGTGTTCCAGTCGCATCAAAGATATCAAAGAAACGCACTGACTCATGCCAAGTGTCTACGCCTTGACGCTCTGTTACCGACATACCAAACACGCGGTTCAGTACCTCAAACAGACCTGAAACCACATTAGATTCTGGGAAGTAAGGACGAAGCTCTTCATCAGAGATCTCGAACAGTTTCTGTTTTTGTTTCTCACTGTAGTAAGCGATGTCCCACAGGTTTAGCTCAGAGACACCAAATTCTTTCTCAGCAAACTGGCGTAGCTCTTCAACTTCTCGCTCACCTTGCGGTTTGGCTTTTACTGCTAGGTCGTTTAGGAAGCCAAGCACTTGGTCTGGCGTTTCTGCCATCTTAGTCGACAGTGATTTTTCGCTGTAAGTACTGAAACCAAGCATGCGCGCGATCTCGTGGCGCAGCTTAAGTTGCTCGGTGATGATCTCAGTGTTGTCCCACTTACCTGCGTTTGGACCGCGATCTGAAGCGCGCGTTACGTACGCTTCATAAAGCTCTTTACGCAGTTCTTGGTTATCACAGTAGGTCATCACAGGTAGGTATGATGGGATATCTAAAGTCAGTAGGTAGCCTTCTTGCTCTTTAGACTCAGCCGCCGCTTGAGCTGCCGCCAGTGCTGATTCAGGCATACCTGCCAGCTCAGCTACGTCTGTGATCTGCTTGCTCCAACCCATGGTTGCATCAAGCACGTTATTTGAGAATTGAGAGCCTAACTCAGACTGGCGCTTGCTGATCTCGCCGTAACGATGCTGTTCATCTGCAGGTAAGCCAATGCCCGACAATTCAAAGTCGCGCAGTGCGTCGGTAATAGTTTTTTGTTGAGCTCGGTTCAGTGCAGAGAATGCTTCACTCGCCTTGATCGCTTTATACGCTTCGAACAAGCCTTTGTGTTGGCCAACCCAAGTGCCGTATTCAGATAGCACAGGTAAGCAGCTCTCATACGCTTCACGCAGTTCGTCACTGTTCACGACAGAGTTCATATGGCTTACAGGTGACCAAATGCGACCTAAACGATCATCCACTTCTTCAATTGGAGCAACTAGGTTGTCCCAGCTTGGTGAAGTATTACCTTCAAGTACTTGTTCTATCTTGTTGCGACACGCTTCAATCACTTGCTCAACTGCAGGCTTTACGTGCTCTGGCTTGATCTGTGAAAACGGAGGTAAGTCCGTGAAGGTTAATAGCGGATTAGACATATAAACATTCCTTTGGCTTTAGAGACTTTCGTCTTTTTTGTAATGAGGTCGTCTTACAGTCATCAGGCTAAAGTTCGCCCTAAAAAATCACCTGCGAATAGTTATTAAATAGTGCCCAACAAGGCAAATTTCAATAGTAGAACCAATAACTAACTGCATATTGCTAGCGACTGTTCCTGAATTGTTCGAGAATTTATGGTCCATTGAGGGTTATAATAGTCTGATTAACCCCACCTACACTAACCACACTCTAATTCGAGAGTGTTACGAGAGTTTAATTTGTTAAGTTATCGCCACAGCTTCCACGCAGGTAACCATGCCGACGTAGTAAAGCATATCGTACAGAGCCTTATTCTTAATTCTTTGAAACAAAAGGATAAGCCTTTTGTTTATCATGACACTCACTCTGGTGTAGGTCGTTACGACTTAACGCATGAATGGTCTGAAAAAACCGGTGAATACAAGCAAGGTATTGCTCGTGTGTGGGAGCAAACAGACCTTCCTGAAGACATTCAAAGCTACCTTGAGTCTATTTCCATTCTCAATAATGGCGAGAAACTGCGTTACTACCCGGGTTCTCCACGTGTTGCACGTGCACACCTGCGTGACCAAGACCGCATGGTACTGACTGAGCTTCACCCAGCCGATCACCCGCTGCTTGAGCAAGAGTTCCACCGTGATCGTCAGGTATCTATCTACAAAGAAGATGGTTTTAAGCGCTTAAAGGGCAGCCTGCCACCAAAAGAACGTCGTGGTTTAGTACTGATCGACCCGCCTTACGAGCTGGCAAAAGAGTACCGTGATGTCGTGACTGCAATCGCTCAAAGCCACAAGCGCTGGGCAACCGGTATCTACGCAATTTGGTACCCGGTAGTAAATCGCTGTGATATCGAAGATATGATCGAAGGTCTCGAAGGCTTAGGCATCAACAAGATTCTACAAATCGAACTTGGCGTATCACCAGACACCAACGAGCGTGGCATGACGGCATCAGGCATGATCGTGATTAACCCGCCTTGGAAGCTAGAAAGCCAAATGAAAGAGATTCTTCCATTCTTGAAGGAAGCAATTGCGCCGGCGACCGGTCACTTCAAAGTAGAGTGGATCGTACCCGAGTAATCTCGAACTTAACGTCATGCTCTGACAAATATTAAGCAGATTGTGACGTACACGAATAAATTTTAAACAGGGAGATTGAGTTCAACCGATCTGCCCTCAATATAATAATTATACAATTTAAGAATCTATAGGACGTAGGTGTTCAGTGCGCTCACTGTACCCACAGCCTTCAATAAATGGAGAAAGTAATGGCGACTCATTTTGATTACATCTGTATCGGCGGCGGTTCAGGCGGCATCGCATCAGCAAACCGCGCAGCAATGCACGGTGCAAAGGTTGCACTTATCGAAGCTCAAGACCTTGGTGGTACTTGTGTAAACGTTGGTTGTGTTCCTAAAAAGGTAATGTGGCACGGCGCTCAAGTTGCTGAAGCGATCAACCTATACTCTGAAGATTACGGCTTCGACGTTGACGTAAAAGGCTTCAACTGGAGCAAATTAATAGAAAACCGCCAAGCGTACATTGGTCGTATCCACCAATCTTACGACCGCGTACTAGGTAACAACAAAGTAAACGTAATCAAAGGCTTTGCTAAGTTCGTTGATGAAAAGACAGTTGAAGTTAACGGTGAACACTACACCGCTGATCACATCCTTATCGCAGTAGGTGGTCGTCCAACCATTCCAAACATCCCTGGCGCAGAGCACGGTATCGACTCAAATGGCTTCTTCGACCTAATGGAGCAACCAAAACGCGTTGCGGTTATCGGTGCTGGCTACATCGCAGTTGAGATCGCAGGTGTACTAAGCGCACTAGGCACAGAAACACACTTGTTCTGTCGTAAAGAATCTCCACTACGTAGCTTCGATCCAATGATCATCGAAACGCTAGTAGAAGTAATGGAAGCAGAAGGTCCAACACTTCACACGCACTCAGTGCCTAAAGAAGTTGTGAAAGAAGCGGATGGCACACTGACTCTACACCTAGAGAACGGCAACACTCAAAACGTTGACCACCTAATCTGGGCTATCGGTCGCCACCCAGCAACTGACGCTATCAACCTAGCATCAACTGGCGTTGCAACTAACGACCGTGGCTACATCAAAGTAGACGAGTTCCAAGCAACTAACGTTCCTGGCATCTACTGTGTTGGCGACATCATGGAAGGCGGTATCGAGCTAACTCCTGTAGCGGTTAAAGCAGGTCGTCAGCTTTCTGAGCGTCTATTCAACGGTCAAACTAACGCGAAAATGGACTACAAGCTAGTGCCTACTGTTGTATTCAGCCACCCACCTATCGGCACGATTGGTCTAACGACTCAAGAAGCTGAAGAGAAGTACGGCAAAGACAACATCAAGGTTTACACATCTGGCTTCACTGCGATGTACACAGCAGTAACCAAGCACCGTCAACCTTGTAAGATGAAGCTAGTATGTGCTGGCGAAGAAGAGACTGTCGTTGGCCTACACGGCATCGGTTTCACGGTTGATGAGATGATTCAAGGCTTCGGCGTTGCAATGAAGATGGGCGCAACCAAAGCAGACTTCGACTCTGTTGTGGCGATTCACCCAACGGGCAGCGAAGAGTTTGTTACGATGAGATAATCAACGTCTTAGTTGAGCTCTCTTTAGAAGCAGGCCTTGTGCCTGCTTTTTTTATGCCCGCTTTGAACCTTGGTTCTCGATTCGACGTAACACAAATATCCACCTATCTAGATCAGCAATGGAGTTTGTGATGAATCTACTAATCGAATCATTTGAAGGCGGGATTTACTTGGCTTACCAAATCGTTGGCGAGCAAAAGCAATTAATTAAAGATGACCACCAGCATCCTATGAAGTTTTTGAGTGTAAACCAAGCACGCGATCATTTTAGTGACCAAGGCGTAGCATCAGCAATGCTGGTTCATAACAGCGCCTACGACGAGATGTGCGGTGAGCATTGTGGTAGCACACAGCCTTTCGAGATTGATTTGAAGTGGAGTTAAATCAACCTCAAATCAATCGCGATAAAAATTGAAAGGCTTGCATCAATGCAAGCCTTTCTTATGGGAGTCACTTTCACTTTTAATCACCTAGATTAGCGCGATGTCCGTTTAAGTCTTCGTTTAATGTTCTGCTCTTTCACTACAAAGTCGAATAGCGGAGCGAACAGGTTGGCGAACAAGATAGCCAGCATAATGCCCTCTGGGTAGGCTGGATTAAGCACTCGGATGCCGACCGTCATCACGCCGATCAAAATCCCATAGGCCCATTTACTCTGATTGGTAAACGCGGCAGATACTGGGTCTGTCGCCATGAAGAAGGTACCAAACGCTACACCACCCAACACAAAGTGCCAGTAAAACGGCATAGAAAACATCGAGTTAGTATCCGACCCTATCCAGTTCAGTAAACTCGAGGTCGCCACAAGCCCAACAATCACACCGGCGACAATGCGCCAAGACGCTATCTTCATCACAATCAAAATCAACCCCGTCAGCATGATAAGCAGTGACGACACCTCACCCATCGAACCTGGAATATTACCGATAAAGGCATCCATCCAGGTGATCGCCTCGCCAGTCATATTATTGATTAGTGACGGGCTGCCCCCCTCATACCATTGGCTCAGTGGGGTCGCGCCTGAATAGCCGTCAGCAGCAACCCATACCAACCCACCGGACATGTTGGCGGGATAGGCAAAGTAAAGGAACGCGCGTCCTGCAAGGGCTGGGTTAAGGAAATTTCGCCCTGTGCCGCCGAATAACTCTTTGGCGACAACAATACCAAAGGTGATACCTAACGCGGCTTGCCAAAGCGGGATGGTTGGCGGGAGGATGAGTGCAAACAGCACAGAGCTAACAAAAAAACCTTCATTAACTTCGTGCTTACGAACGACAGCAAACAGTACCTCCCAGACGCCACCTACTACAAACACCGTGGCATAAACGGGTAGGAAATAGAGTGCACCAAGCAACATCTGACTTGCCCAGCCACTTGCCATCAATGACTGCGCATCACCAAATGCCCACGACAGACGCCAGCTACTCTCGATAACCGAGGCAAGTTCATTTAATTGATAACTGGATGTGAGTGCGAGAACGCTTTGGTGTCCGACGTTATACATTCCCCAGAACATTGCCGGGAAGGTCGCCAACCACACCAAAATCATAATGCGCTTTAGGTCAATGCTGTCACGAACATGGGTTATGCCGCGGTTTACGTTTCCGGGTGTATAGAATATTGTCGCGAAAGCTTCATACACTGGGTAGAGCTTTTCGTACTTACCACCGGCTTCAAAGCGTGGAGCCACGTCTTCTAATCGTTTTTTTAAACTCATAATCTCAATCACCTTATTGCTTGAGTTATGGTTTTCTACGCATCAGCCGCGCTATTTGAACAATTTTTAACGATTTTTAATCAAATTCGTCTTGAAGAACGAGTGTCTAAAAGTCGAACCGATGTCGAAAAAGAGAGGCGTATAAACAACAAAGCCCCAGCAATGGCTGAGGCTTATTTGGTTTGGTAACGGTCGTCGTTACTTAACGCACATCACATTAAGCAATGAAGAACCTTTCAACTGGTTGACGTTACCGTTGGTAAACAGACCTTTCTTATCTGCGCCCCAATAAGGGAGATGCATTGGCCAGTTCTGTTTTTCCATAACCTTTGAGCTCAAGATGCTTTGCCATTGCTTCTCACTCATCAGCTTCATGTTGACCTGATTACACACCAATTCAGCGCTATCGTAATCTAGGCGGCTCCAAGGCTTACCTTGCTCCATATAGAACTGCTGCTGATGGTCTAGAAGGTAAGGAATCGCATATTGGCTACCCGCAACATTGGCTGTCACACGGATTTCGATTTCCAAATCGTTGTCTGAATTCGCGTTACCGCTTGGTAGCGTCTGAATTGCTGCAGCGCTCGCTACCGCCGCCACTTGCTTAGTAGCCACAGGTTTCGGTGCAGGCTTAGCTTCTACTTTTGCAGGAGCCTTGTGCGTCACCGCTTTTGGCTCTGCTGGTTTTGCCACAATAGGCTGTGATGAGGTTTTCGACTTATCGACCATACGAATAAAGGCTTCACCGTAACCAGAAACCTTACGCACCTGAGCTAGGTCTTTTCTCGCATCAGAGAAGGTAGAATAAGGTCCGATTAAGCAACGGTAGTCTCCGCCTTCCGGCTTCATCCAAACGTTGGTCGAGATCTTCTCATACAGAGGCTTTGCTCGGCTCAGTGACAAAGGCTTGTTCAGCAGGCCACATTGAACCCAAAACAGTTCGTTATCTGAATGACGTTTTGGTGCTTTACTGCCCCACACGCCCTTACCGATCGGACATGATTGCTCTAGCTGTGGTAATTGATTGGTGCTTGCCTGAGTAGCATCACATAGAACCGATTCTGCACTAACTTGGCTCGATACCAAAAGGGATGCAGCGATAAGCCCCATACGATAATTTCTCATCACAGCACGACATACAGCATTCATTGTCAATTTCATAACCACCACTTAAACCCTTACGGGTTAATTATTACCGAATCAATGTCGATAAAACATGAATTCCATTTTAAGTATTATTGACAGTATCAATGATACTAAGTTCCAGATCCATTAAGCAAAAAAAGAGCCGTAATTGCTTACGGCTCTTAGTTTAGTGACTTTTTTTTCTAAAAATCAAACCGCGCTATCACCCTTTATAAATTTTAGGGTTAAACACGTCACGTAACCAGTCGCCTAGTAGGTTAATAACTAGAACTAATGTTACCAAAAGCACACCTGGGAATGCCGTGATCCACCATGCTCCTGAGAAAATGTAGTTAAAACCAGTACTGATCAGGGCACCGAGTGACGGTTGGTCTACCGGAAGGCCTAAACCTAGGAAAGAAAGTGCCGCTTCTGACATGATGGCATTTGCCACCTGTACCGTAGAGATAACCAAAATTGGCGATAAACAGTTAGGCAGAATATGGCGGAACATGATGCGAGGCGCTCTAAAGCCCATCACACGTGCCGCTTCTACGTACTCTTTCTTCTTCTCTGCCAATACCGATGCACGAATCGTTCGAGCGTACTGCGGCCATTCGGCAATACCGATGATCACCACCAGCATAACAACGGCATATTGCGCGTAGAAGTCACTACCGAAACTCGCCTTAAAGATGGCCGAGACAATGATCGCAACCATCATGGTTGAGAACGAAAGCTGAACATCGGCAAAACGCATCAGGAAGCTATCAATACGACCACCGAAGTAACCTGCAGACAAGCCAATGATGATACCGAGAGTCAGCTGAAGACCTACCGCTAGGAAACCGATCGTCAATGACAGACGCGAGCCGTAAAGCATCGTAGATAAGATGTCACGACCCTGCTCATCGGTACCCAATAGGAAACGCTCTTCGCCATCTTCCATCCAAGACGGTGGTAGCTCAGAGTCCATGATGTCGATAGACGTCACGTCATACGGGTCTGTTGGCGCTAAAATCGGTGCCGCGAGTGCCATCACCAAGAAAGCAGTGAAAACAGCAAAGCTGAACATTGCCACTTTGTCACGTAAGAAGTAGTACAGAATATCTGACTGCTTAAATCGCTCCCAACGAGATGGAGCTGTTGTAGTTTGTTCCATGATTATGCTCCTTTCCCTGTGATGTTCACTGTTGGGTTAATGATGCCGTATAGCAGGTCAACAATGGTGTTAGTTACTACGAAGATCAGGCCAACGAAGATAACGTATGCGGTAATCAGTGGTGTATCCACTCGGTTAATCGCTTCAAGGAATAGGAAGCCGGTACCCGGCCACTGGAATACAGTTTCAGTCAGAATGGTGTATGCCACCATCGTACCGATTTGAACACCACCTACCGTTAGTACAGGTAGCATTGTGTTCTTCAAAGCGTGTTGGTAGTAAATCTTGTTCAGCGCGAGGCCTTTTGCTTTACCAAACTTGATGTATTCAGAGCTAAGAACCTCGAGCATTTCAGAACGTACTAGACGAATGAATAGCGGCAGCATGATAGATGCCAGAGCAATACTCGGCAGCACTAAGTGCGCAAGACCATCGAGCGTTAAGAAGCCAGACTCCCAACCAAACCAGTTTGCGGTATCACCACGTCCGAATGACGGCAGCCAACCGAGTTCAATAGAGAACACATACATCAGCATGATTGCGGTTAAGAAAACAGGTACCGAGATACCGATACTACTGCCCGCCATCACCAGTTTGGTGAAGAAGCTTTTTGGGTGTATTGCAGAATAAACGCCGAGTGGAATCGACAGACAAACGATGATCAAAGAAGCGCCAAACACAAGTTCAAGCGTCGCGACCAATTTGTCTAAGATTACGTCCACAGCAGGGCGTTTAAAGAAATATGAAGTACCAAGATCACCTTGTAGAGCTGCGCCCACAAAGCGAGTGTATTTTGTAATGAAGGGATCATTTAAGCCGAGTTCATCACGCAGCGCTTGACGCTCCGATTCTGAAACAGATTGACCGACTAACTCACGCAACGGGTCGCCCAGGTTATCCTGAATGGCAAACGCCACCAAACTGATCACAAACATCACTATCAGTGCCTGAAACAGGCGCTTGACCAGAAACGTAACCATTCCTTGCCCCTTATCTATCCATGACTATCTAGTCGAAATCCGCGACTAGATAACAAAATTCAGTCTTAAAAAAGGTATTTAGCCAGACTGAAGGAAGACCAAATACCGAAACTTAAATCTATTTCTTAATAATTTGAGAGCCTGAAAAGCTTCAGGCTCTCGATTCTAGCAAGCTAGATTATTTTACAACTAGGTCGCCGAAGTAAGGCATAACCATTGGGTTTACTACGTCTGCTGCACCTACATTAGACTTCGCGCCCCACGCTTCACTTTGCCAGTGTAGCGGTACGAATGCTGCGTCGTTGTAAAGTGTTGCTTCAACGCCTTTCAGCATTTCAGAACGCTTAACTGGGTCAGTTTCAGTGTTAGAAGCTTCTACGATCGCATCCATTTCTGGGTTTGAGTAACCAGAACAGTTGTATTGACCACGGCCAGTTTCTTCGTTACGAGTCATAGTTAGGAACTCGTTGAAGTTAGCTGAATCTTCTGTATCTGAGTGCCAGCCGATCATCATCATATCTGCTGAACATAGGTCAAACTCAGGCCAGTACTGTGCTTTAGGCATAGTCTTAAGATCAACTTTGATACCAATCTTAGATAGCATTGCCGCAGACGCTTGCGCTACTTTCGCATCGTTCACGTAACGGTTGTTTGGTGCCATCATAGTTAGCGTAAAGCCATCTTCGTAGCCCGCTTCTTTCATCAGCTCTTTCGCTTTTTTCAGATCGTAACGAGGAACTAGGTCTTCGTTGTGACCCGCGTAGCCTGTTGGGCTTTGCTGACCAGCGGCTGTTGCGAAGCCTTTCATGATCTTCTTAACGATACCTTCGTTGTTGATTGCGTGAACAATCGCCTGACGAACGCGAACATCTTTAAGAGCTTCGTTGCTGTTTTGGTTCATTTGGAACGTGATAATACGAGTACCAGGTAGCGTTACTAGATCGATGTTCTTAGCGTTTTTAACACGCTTGTGATCGTTTGGTGCTACTGGGTGAATCATATCTACGTCACCAGAAAGAAGTGCTGCAACACGTGTTGCGTCTTCTTTGATTGGCACAAGTGTTAGCTTGTCTACGTTGCCTTCAGTTTCTGTGTCCCAGTAATCGTTGAAACGCTCGAACGTTACTTTAACGCCTTGCTCACGTTGAGTTACGATGAATGGGCCAGTACCTGAAACGTTAGTCGAAGCAAACGAGTTACCGTGCTTAACTAGCTCAGACTTGTCTTTACCTTCCGCTGTTTGGCCAGAGTAGAACTTGCTGTCCATTGGGAAGATGTAAGTTGCTGTTTGTAGTACTAGTGGGTAAGCCGCTTTTGATACTAGCTCAACTGTGTAGTCATCCACTTTTACCATTTTTTCGTATGGCGTGAAGATAGACTTAAAGTCTGGAGAAGCTTGTAGACGTTCAAAAGTCCACACAACATCATCAGCAGTCAGTTCGTTACCAGAGTGGAATTTCACACCTTTACGTAGGTTGAAGCGGAAAGTCGTTTCATCAACACGCTCCCAGCTAGATGCTAGGCGGCCTTCAAAATCCATCTCTTGAGTGAAACGTACTAGAGGGTCAAACACCATGTGAGACATTTGCAGTGTGCCACCAGACAGCTGCTCGTGCGGGTCAAGTGATACTGGGTCAGCTGCGTAGCCAACGGTAATATCTGCTGCTGCTGCACTAAAGCTTAGGCCAGCTGCCATTAAAGCTACTGCTAATTTGCTTTTCATGGTTTTCATTGCATAACTCCTTCATGCGGGAATCCAGATCCCTAGTTGTTGTATTTGCGTCTGTTTATTGTTGTTAGCAAGCTAAACTCCAGCCTGCTGATTTTTATACCGCGGCTTGTGCCACTGCTTTTTCTTCTCTTAAGCCTGTAAATTCAGGCATTAAAGAAATCAGTTGTTTGCTGTATTCATGCTGAGGTGATTGGAACAGCTGCTCCGTTGGCGCAACCTCCAATAATGTCCCCATCTGCATCACACCAACACGGTCACACATTTGGCGAATAACCGGTAGATCGTGACTGATGAACAGCATGGTTAGGTTTAGCTCGTCTTGTAAGTCTTTTAGTAGGTTAAGAATCTGAGCCTGTACCGACACGTCCAGTGCCGATGTTGGTTCATCACAAATCAAAAGACGTGGGCGAGTCGCCAAAGCGCGAGCGATAGAAATACGCTGACGTTGACCACCTGAGAATTCGTGTGGGTACTTCACCCCAGCCATTTTGCCTAAACCCACGTGCTCTAGCAGGTCGTTCACGATCTGACGAGTTTCATTTTCGTTGCGAGTAAGCTTATGGAATCGGATAGGTTCAGCAATGATGTCGAATATCTTCATTCGAGGGTTCATTGATGTGTAAGGGTTTTGGAAAACCATCTGCATTTGACGACGCATAGGGCGACGTTCTTTTTCAGATTTCAGACCAGTAAGATCAACGCCTTCAAACGTTACCTTGCCTGAGTTTGGTGCGTACAAGCCAGCAATCACACGAGCAATCGTTGATTTACCTGAACCTGATTCACCTACTAAACCAAACGTCTCACCTTCATGCACTTCAAAGCTCACGTTGTTTGATGCTTGAACGTACTCACGACGGCTCTCAAAGAAAGAATCTTTGGTAGTAAAGCGTAAGTTTACGTTCTCAACGTTCAACAGAGGGCCAGTGTAATCACGGTGATCTTGGCTTTGACCTAACCAGTGGTTCTTCACATCCAATGGTTCCATCTCTTGTGCTTCTTCGATGTAGCTAACAAGAGGGAAACGATCGAGTTTGCGATCCGAACGAGGAACCGCAGAGATAAGACTGTGTGTATATGGGTGCTCAGGAGTACCCAGAACTTTCGCTGTTGGGCCAAACTCAACTAAGTCACCACGATACATAACGGCTACGCGGTCGGTAACGTTAGATACCACGCCCATGTCGTGCGTGACCAACATGCAACCTACGTTCTTCTTAATACATAGGTCGCGAATCAAACCCAAGATCTGGTCTTGGATAGAAACATCCAGTGCTGTTGTTGGTTCATCTGCGATGATTAGGTCAGGTTCACCTGCCAATGCGATCGCGATAACCACACGCTGACGCATACCGCCAGAGAATTGGTGAGGGTACTGCTTTAAACGGTTTTCTGGTTGTGGGATACCCACTTGGTTCATCAAGTCTAATGAGCGCTGGTAGGCTTCTTGATCCGAAACCTTCATGTTGGCATGAATCGTCTCTTTTAACTGCTGTTCTACTGTGAATAGAGGGTTAAGAGAAGTCATTGGGTCTTGGAAGATAAAACCAATCTTTGAGCCGCGAACAGAACGCATCTGTTCAGGAGATAAACCAGAGACTTTTTCGCCATCCAGAAATACCTCGCCGCTAGCAATGCGGCCAGGAGGGCTCAGCAAATCGATCACAGCATTACCTACTGTTGATTTACCTGCACCAGACTCGCCTACAACACCAACAATCTCACCACGTTCAATGTTGAACGAAAGTGATTTAACTGCGGCGTGAACTCCATGACGAGATGGGTATTCGATACGAAGATTTTTTACTTCTAAAAGTGACATTACCAGACCTCTACTGCTTTGGCAGCTTTCTGCCCTGTCTGCAAAATTGAATCCATTCTTACCAGAATATTGTTCTGATATTTTATACGGTTGACAATTTGGCAAATAATTCACAGAAAAGCAACAAAAATAGGATAAAAAGTCGACATTAAACGCTTAGCAAGCAAAAGTGCCACATAACTATTCACCCAGAGAGCATATGGTAAGAAAAATCAACATTATATTATCGGCAAGAAATACTCACAAACTCCTTACCACTGCTTACTTGTAGAGTTAAACCTGTGCTTCAAAGCAGATCTCACTACCATTCAATAAAAACAAATAATTATTCCAAAAAACAATTAACACTATGGAAACAAACGCTAACTTTGTTAATTTAAACAAATAAAACAACTAGATACATTCCAAGTAACCATACATTTAACCGTTTGTATTTTTTTGATAAATAAAAACCAGAGAAACGAAAGGCTTAATAAATCTGAGGAGTTTTGAACGACCAAATGCGTAGAAAGCTGTCAAATACATGGGTTAGTGAGCAGATTAAGGGCCAAATTCAACTTTTCACAAAAATCTCTAGACCAGACCTATTAATTTGTCGAATTATTGAGTGGTTATTTTATATAAAATTAGATATAGATCTTTCCGTTTGATAAATGAACTACCTCCATACAGACGTAATAATCGAGGAGATCGAAGGTGAGATTCTTGCTTCTAAAAGGAGTTTATTAAAGAGGAGCGAGTCGAACTGGACCAATTCAACACTGTGAGAAGCAATAATTGAAGAATACTGACACGACATATGCAACAAAGCCCATCATTTCTGATGATGCTTCTTATTTCTGATGATGCTTCTTAAGTGAGCGGTGAAGAGACATTCTTTGAACATCAGGCGAACCCATTTGGGTTCCTATCTAGTGATCTACAGATGAAAAAAAAGCTCATCATTTCTGATGAGCTTTCATAAAGGCGGTCAGTGAAGAGACATCCTTTGAACATCAGGCGAACCCCACTTGGGTTCCAACCTGTGATCTACAGATGAAAAAAAAGCTCATCATTTCTGATGAGCTTTCTTAAGGTGGTCGGTGAAGAGGGATTCGAACCCCCGACCCTCTGGTCCCAAACCAGATGCGCTACCAAGCTGCGCTATTCACCGAGACGTTTCGTTTGATTTCTCAAACTGGGAACTTCAAAGAAGCTACCAAAATTAATGGGGTGGCTAACGAGATTCGAACTCGCGACCACCGGAATCACAATCCAGGGCTCTACCAACTGAGCTATAGCCACCACTAATTTTTTATATAACCGCTTAAAAGCGATTATTGAAATAGTGGTCGGTGAAGAGGGATTCGAACCCCCGACCCTCTGGTCCCAAACCAGATGCGCTACCAAGCTGCGCTATTCACCGACTAGTTTTGTATCGACTCTTGGGAATAATGAATCAACACTGGAAGCCGAAGCTACCGATATTTTGTAAAGAAAGAATGGGGTGGCTAACGAGATTCGAACTCGCGACCACCGGAATCACAATCCAGGGCTCTACCAACTGAGCTATAGCCACCATTATTTCTTTTTGCCAATTTCTCACTTACCGAAGTAAGAGACCGGATGGCGCGCCTGAAAGGATTCGAACCTTCGGCCTTTGGCTCCGGAGGCCAACGCTCTATCCAGCTGAGCTACAGGCGCATGCCCTGTCGGCGGAGTGGAATAATACGTATATCACCCAATGCCGTCTAGTACTTTTTTAACTTTTTTTTCTGTTTGGTCTCTTTTTCGACAGTTAATATGTGATAAACCCCTTATTTGAGTACTACAACCCGCCACAGCTTATAAGTTGTTGTTTATTGCAACAACTTATCGGGATATAATCACCCATTATTTACATTGGTTTAACAGTTGCTCTTTGCTGGTTAAAGCCAAAACACCCTTCCAACACTATAAATTGGTAAGCATGTACTTACCTTGGGAATGTAAAGTGAGTTTAATGGATATGTCTCGTCGAATTTTAAGCGTTGTCATCGCAGTTTTAACCTTTTCAACTGGCGCAATGGCTGCAGGCCTAAGCGAAGCGGAGCACGATGCAATTGCTGAACGCATCAAACCAGTTGGCCAAGTTTACCTAGTCGGCAGCGAGCCAGTAGCCGCAGAACCAACAGGCCCTCGTGATGGCGCAGCAGTTTACGGTACCTTTTGTATCGCTTGTCACGCATCTGGCGTAAGTGGCGCACCTAAAACAGGTGATGCTGGTGACTGGGGTCCTCGCATTGCTCAAGGTCGCGACATTCTAGCTGACCACGCAATCAACGGCTTCAATGCGATGCCAGCGAAAGGTTCATGTATGGATTGTTCAGACGACGAAATCAAAGATGCTATCGAGCACATGATTGCCGGTCTGTAATTAAAAATGCCAGATTCAGAAAAGGTGACCTCATGGTCACCTTTTTTATTGGCTTCTATATAGTGCGATTAAAGTAGGGCATTACTTCTTGTTGAACATCGCTCGAATATTCGCAATGTGCGCCTGCCCTTTTTCCATTCTTTCTTCAGCGGATTGAGGCTTCTTAACGCTTTCCCACTCCACATCATCGTGCGGCAGCTCATCGAGGAAGCGGCTTTGTGTTGGCTTTATTAATTCACCATATTGACGACGTTCACGACACTTAGTAAAAGTCAGCTCTTTCTGCGCTCGAGTAATCCCCACATACATAAGACGACGTTCTTCTTCTACGTTGCCTTCATCGACACTGGTTTGGTGCGGCAAGATGCCCTCTTCTGCACCCATCAGGAATACATATGGGAACTCTAGACCTTTCGATGCATGCAATGTCATTAATTGGACTTGATCTGCATCGTCATCATCCTCACCACGCTCCATCATATCGCGCAGCGTTAAACGTTGAACCACCTCGCGCAGGGTTTTCTCTTCTTTATCGTAGTTGTCACCCTCAAGATCGGCCACAATCCAGCTATACAGATCAGAGACGTTCTTCATTCGCATTTCAGCGGCTTTCGGGCTCGCTGAGGTTTCGTACAACCAATCTTCGTAGTTGATGTCACGAACCAAAGAACGAACGGCTTCAACCGTATTACCACGCTCGGCATTGTCTGAGATACGAACAATCCAGTCACCGAAGCGGCGCAAATTTTCTAAACCACGCCCCGTCAGTGTCTGCTCTAAGCCCATCTCAAAGCTGGCTTCAAACAAGCTCTTGCCACGCATATTGGCGTAGCTGCCTAACTTCTCAAGCGTCACCGGACCAATCTCTCGGCGAGGCGTGTTTACAATACGCAGGAAGGCGTTGTCATCATCAGGGTTCACCAACACTCGTAGGTAAGCCATGATGTCTTTAATTTCGGCTCTAGCGAAGAAAGAGGTTCCGCCAGAGATCTTGTAGGGCACGCGGTTCTGCATCAGCGCTTTTTCAATTAAGCGCGATTGGTGGTTACCACGGTAAAGCACCGCGTAATCTTTGTACTCAGTACGGTTCAAAAACTTGTGGGCGATGATCTCGCCGGTAATACGCTCTGCTTCATGCTCTTCATTCTTAGCATTCAGTACCTTGAGCTTTTCACCGTCTGGGATCTCTGAGAACAGTGACTTTTCATAAACGTGTGGGTTGTTGGCGATCAAGATGTTCGCCGCACGTAAGATTCGACTGGTTGAACGATAGTTTTGCTCGAGTTTGATCAAACGAAGATTCGGATAGTCCTCACCCAGCAACACCAAGTTTTGCGGTTTTGCACCACGCCATGAATAGATAGATTGGTCATCGTCACCTACTACTGTCAAGCGACCACGCTCTCCCACCAGTAAACGAACCAACTCATATTGGCTGGTGTTGGTATCTTGGTATTCATCGACCAGTAAATAGCGGATACGCGACTGCCAGCGCTCACGCACCTCTTGATTGGTTTTCAGTAGTAATACAGGCATCGCGATCAGATCATCAAAATCGAGTGCGTTGTATGCCTTCATCTGTTTCTGGTACATCTCAAAACAGAATGCAAACAACTGCTCTTGTTCGCCTTGAGCACGTGCTTTCGCCTGATCTGGCGTCAGCATGTCATTTTTCCAATTCGAAATGGTGCTCATTAAAGCGCGTAGCAAATCCTTATCACCATCGATCTGTCTCTCTGTTAACTCTTTTAACAAAGCTAACTGGTCTTGGTCATCAAACAAAGAGAAACCCGCTTTCAAACCCAGCGCTTTGTATTCACGGCGAATGATGGTTAAGCCCATGGTATGAAAAGTCGAAACAATCAGCCCTTTCGATTCGCCCTTACCTAGAGTTTGCCCAACACGCTCTTTCATCTCGCGTGCCGCTTTATTAGTAAAGGTCACCGCCGCAATATTACGCGCCTTATAGCCACATTCCTGAACCAGATAAGCAATTTTATTGGTGATAACACGTGTTTTACCGGATCCAGCGCCCGCTAATACTAAGCAGGGGCCCGAAACATATTTCACGGCTTCATCTTGTCTTGGGTTCAGTTTCATTTGATTCTCAGTTTGGTCTAGAGGGGCGAATTCAATTGCGCGCCTATAATAATGCTGCAACAGCACGAATGCTACGTTCTCTTATACAAGATTTTTACGCTGATTATGTAAAACTTTGTTGCACATGTGTGTGGTTATTAGGCTATAATGAATGAACGTTCATTCATTGGTGGTTGAAATATGACAACTCATGCACCTCGGGATAAACGCCAGCAAATACTTTCTGCAGCTGAAAAGCTAATTGCAGAGGTCGGTTTCCAAGGCCTTTCAATGCAAAAATTAGCCAAAGAAGCGGGAGTGGCTGCAGGCACTATCTATCGCTACTTCGATGATAAAGAGCATTTGATAGAAGATGTTCGAATGCTCGTGACTCAAAGAGTAGCTGATGCTGTTCAACAAGGGGTTAATGATTCGGATCCAATTAAACAACGCTACCGTACTATGTGGTTGAACATATGGAACTTAGCAGGAACGAATTTAGCCGCAATAAAAAATCGGGTTCAGTATGACTCTCTACCCATCACAAATAGCCTAAACTTCAGGGAACTAGAACGTAAGATGTTTGCCCAAGTTGAGCTGCTATTTAATGAGGGGAAAGAACAAGGATTGTTTAAACCACTTAACAATGAAGTATTAGGTGGATTGAGCTTGGCGGCTAGTGTTTCTCTAGCACGCAAGCATTCTTTAGGATTTTACCAACTTGATGAGGCAGAACTAGAATCTGCAATCGAAGCCAGTTGGGACGCAATAATTAAACACTAGATCGGAGTTTTGACCATAATGAAAAAGTGGACTTTCTTCATGTTACTCATCGCTGTACTACTTTTCGGCAGCGTTATTGGGTTTAACATGTTCAAACAACAAAAAATTGCTGAGTATATGGCCAACCGCCCTGAACCCGAGTTTCCAGTAACGGTAACTGAAGTTCAGCCGATCGACTGGGTTCCCGTAATTGAAGCTATCGGCTTCATCGAACCAAATCAAGGTGTGACACTAGCGAACGAAACCAGCGGTGTTATTGACCAAATTTCTTTCGAATCGGGTACTGATGTTAAGAGTGGTCAGCAACTGGTACGTCTTGATTCTGACGTAGAGAAAGCCAACCTTAAGAGTTCTGAAGCTCGTTTGCCTGCTGCGAAAGCAAAATACAAGCGTTACCAAGGTCTATTCAAGAAAGGCTCTATTTCTAAAGAAGCGTACGATGAAGCAGAAGCTAACTACTTCTCTCTTTCAGCTGATATTGAAAGTCTAAAAGCGTCTATCGATCGTCGCGAAATTCGCGCACCATTCGATGGTACCGTTGGTATCCGCAATGTTTACCTAGGCCAATACCTACAATCAGGTACTGATATTGTTCGCCTGGAAGACACCAGTGTTATGCGCCTACGCTTCACGGTTTCTCAGACTGACATCTCTCGCATCAGTGTGGGTCAAGCAGTTGATATCTTCGTTGACGCTTACCCTGAAATCCCATTTGAGGGCTCTATCAGCGCAATTGAACCTGCAGTAAGCGTGCAAAGTGGTCTTATTCAAGTTCAAGCAGACATTCCAAACAATGATGGCAAGCTTCGTAGCGGTATGTTCGCTCGCGCTAACATCATTCTGCCTAAATTAGAGAACCAAGTAACTCTGCCTCAAACAGCGATTACTTTCACTCTATACGGCGACAATGTTTATATCCTAACTGAAGAAGACGGCGTTCAACGCGTTACTCAACATGTTGTAAAAGTAGGTGAACGTACAGCTGATATTGCACACATCCTTGAAGGCGTTAAAGCCGGCGATACGGTTGTAACTTCTGGCCAAGTACGTCTAAGTAACGGTGCCAAAGTTAAGGTTGTTGAAAGTGATGCAATCACTCCACCATCTGAAACACCTAAGCTGTAACTGGAGGCACAATGCGCTTTACTGATGTTTTTATTAAACGTCCAGTTCTAGCGGTATCCATCAGCTTTTTGATTGCGCTGCTTGGCTTACAAGCAATCTTCAAAATGCAGGTGCGTGAATACCCTGAAATGACGAATACCGTCGTAACCGTAACCACGAGTTACTACGGTGCAAGTGCCGATCTTATCCAAGGCTTTATCACCCAGCCCCTCGAACAGGCTGTGGCTCAAGCGGATAACATCGACTATATGACTTCTTCTTCTGTGCTCGGTAGTTCTACTATTACCGTGAACATGAAGTTGAACACCGACCCGAATGCGGCGCTGTCTGACATACTGGCCAAGACTAACTCGGTGCGTTCTCAGCTTCCTAAAGAAGCCGAAGATCCAACCGTAACCATGTCTACCGGTTCAACGACAGCTGTACTCTACATTGGTTTTACCAGTGATGAGTTGGTGTCGAGCCAAATTACCGACTACCTAGAGCGTGTAATCAACCCGCAACTATTCACGGTAAATGGTGTATCTAAAGTCGACCTTTATGGTGGTATGAAATACGCACTGCGCGTATGGCTAGATCCATCAAAAATGGCAGCTGTTAACCTAACTG
The DNA here is from genome assembly GCF_041470465.1 of Vibrio sp. 10N.261.55.F4. Lineage (NCBI taxonomy): Bacteria > Pseudomonadati > Pseudomonadota > Gammaproteobacteria > Vibrionales > Vibrionaceae > Vibrio > Vibrio sp. 10N.261.55.F4. The sequence continues at coordinate 135,790 of NZ_JBFRMM010000036.1, forward strand.
CTACTGATGTTATGTCGGTATTGAATGCCAACAACTACCAGTCAGCGACAGGTCAAGCTACTGGCGAATTCGTTCTTTATAACGGCAGTGCCGATACACAAGTATCAAACACTGAAGAGTTAGAGAACTTAGTCGTTAGAAGTGGTGAAGGTGAGATTATCCGTCTGTCTGACATCGCTAAGGTTTCTCTAGAGAAAAGCCACGACGTTTATCGTGCAAGTGCGAACGGTCAGGAGGCGGTTGTTGCAGCAATTAATGCGGCACCAAGTGCGAACCCAATCAACATCGCTGCAGATGTACTTGAGCTTCTTCCTCAGCTAGAGAAGAACCTTCCAAGCAACATCTCAATGAACGTAATGTACGATTCAACCATTGCGATTAACGAGTCAATTCAAGAAGTTATCAAGACAATTCTTGAAGCGGCATTAATCGTATTAATCGTAATCACATTGTTCTTAGGTTCATTCCGAGCGGTACTGATCCCTATAGTTACTATCCCACTGTCGTTGATTGGTGTAGCAATGGTAATGCAGGCAATGGGCTTCTCTTGGAACCTGATGACGCTACTGGCAATGGTACTCGCCATCGGTCTGGTGGTTGATGATGCGATCGTAGTACTTGAGAACGTCGACAGGCATATCAAGCTCGGGGAGTCCCCTTTCCGCGCTGCGATCATCGGTACTCGTGAAATTGCGGTCCCTGTTATCGCAATGACACTCACGCTAGGTGCGGTATACGCTCCAATCGCGATGATGGGCGGTATCACGGGCTCGCTATTTAAAGAGTTCGCATTAACCCTAGCCGGTTCTGTATTTGTATCGGGTATCGTGGCACTTACGCTGTCGCCAATGATGTGTTCAAAAATGCTAAAAGCTCACGCTGAGCCGAGCAAATTTGAGCAGAAAGTTCATAGCGTTTTGGATGGCATGACTAACCGTTACGAGCGTATGCTTGGTGCGGTAATGAACCACCGCCCAGTATTCATTGGTTTTGCGATCATCGTATTTGCAAGCTTGCCGATGCTGTTTAAGTTCATCCCTAGTGAATTAGCACCTTCAGAAGATAAAGGTGTAATCATGCTGATGGGTACGGCACCATCTAATGCGAACTTAGACTTCATGCAAAATACCATGAACGACGTAAACAAGATTCTGTCTGATCAGCCAGAAGTAGCTTACGCGCAGGTGTTCACAGGTGTTCCTAATGCAAACCAAGCGTTTGGTATTGCATCTATGGTTCCTTGGAGTGAGCGTGAAGCAAGCCAATCTGAGGTAGCAAACCGGGTTGGTGGTTTGGTGAAAGATGTACCTGGAATGGCAGTAACAGCCTTCCAAATGCCAGAACTACCAGGTGCGGGTTCAGGTCTTCCAATTCAGTTTGTTATTACAACGCCAAACAGTTTTGAGAGCTTGTTCCAAATTACCACTGACATCTTGACTGATGTAGCGACAAATCCACTATTCGTATACTCGGATCTCGATCTAAACTACGACTCAGCAACGATGAAAGTACACATCGACAAGGATAAAGCGGGCGCATACGGCGTAACCATGCAAGATATCGGTATCACGCTAGGTACCATGATGTCAGATGGCTACGTAAACCGTATCGACTTGAATGGTCGTTCTTACGAGGTTATCCCTCAGGTTGAACGTAAATTCCGTTTGAACCCAGAATCGATGAATAACTACTACGTACGTGCTGCGGACGGTAATGCTGTACCACTAGGCAGTTTGATTACGATTGATGTTGTGGCAGAGCCTCGCTCTCTTCCTCACTTCAACCAATTGAACTCAGCTACGATTGGTGCAGTACCTGCTCCAGGCGCTGCAATGGGTGATGCAATTGCATGGTTTGAAGACACGGCGGCGAATAAGCTTCCAAGTGGCTACAACCACGATTACATGGGTGAAGCTCGTCAATACGTAACAGAAGGTAGCGCACTTTACGCGACCTTTGGTCTAGCACTGGCTATCATCTTCTTGGTACTAGCGATTCAATTCGAATCTCTGAAAGATCCATTGGTTATCATGGTATCTGTTCCACTGGCGATCTGTGGTGCCCTAATTGCTCTAGCTTGGGGTGCGGCAACGATGAACATCTACTCACAAGTAGGTTTAATCACGCTGGTCGGCCTGATTACCAAGCACGGTATATTAATCTGTGAGGTTGCAAAAGAAGAACAACTGCATCACCACAAGACTCGTATTGAAGCGGTGATGGAAGCAGCAAAAGTTCGTCTTCGTCCAATCCTGATGACAACAGCTGCGATGATCGCGGGTCTAATCCCACTGATGTACGCAAGTGGTGCGGGTGCAGCTCAGCGCTTTAGTATTGGTATCGTAATCGTTGCTGGTCTAGCGATTGGTACTATCTTCACGCTATTTGTACTGCCAGTGATTTACAGCTACTTGGCTGAAAAACACAAACCTCTACCTGTATTTGTAGAAGACAAAGACCTAGAAAAGCTAGCTCGCGTCGATGAAGCAAAAGCGGCACACAGAGAATTAGCTGATAATAAGTAATCGCTAAGTCGTATTAACAATAAAAAGGCTACTTCGGTGGCCTTTTTTTATACGCCATAGGCGACATCTCAAGTGTGATTAAATAGAATAGTGGTAAATATTCAGGAGTTTTAATTGATATGTTTGATCCAAAAAAACTAGAGCAGATTGCTAAGCAGATCCACGATTCTATGCCTCAACCAGTAAAAGAGCTTGGTTCAGACGTAGATCAAAAAGTTCGCCAAGTTATCCAAGGCCAACTAAACAAGCTAGACGTTGTGAGCCGTGAAGAGTTTGATGTTCAAACACAAGTACTGCTTCGCACTCGCCAAAAGCTAACTGAAATGGAACAAAAGCTAGCTGACTTAGAAGCAAAGATTGCCGATAAGTAAGCGCAAAGCAAGAAAACTGAAAGGGTTGGTGTGAAAACGCCAACCCTTTTGTATTTCTGAGGATCAATCAAGACCTGAAAGTCGACGAAGACTGATCAAACAATGTTCATTTGATTGATTTTTAAGACTTTGTTACTAAAAGCAAAAAGGCTTGGTCAACGGCGACCAAGCCTTTTTATTAGATGTTGTGTTGCTTATTTATAACTCAAACCTGTAAGGAGTTAGTGATACTGCTTCGCTTTTTCTGCAAATTTATCAGTATCTAAGCGACTAATTAACCGCCTACAGCGATACGCTTCATGTCGCTCATGTAGCTACGTAGCTCTTCACCAATGTACTCTACAGGGTGGTTACGGATAGCTTCGTTTACTTCAATTAGCTTAGCGTTATCAACTTGGTTAGATGCTTCACCTAGACCGCGGCCGATTACGTCAGTTGCTACTGAAGGCATGAACTTCTCACGTAGTAACGGTGTTGCTACGTTAGCGAATAGGTAGTTACCGTACTCAGCAGTATCTGAGATTACAACGTTCATTTCGTAAAGACGCTTACGAGCAACTGTGTTTGCGATTAGTGGAAGCTCATGTAGAGATTCGTAGTAAGCAGACTCGTCGATGATACCTGATGCAGTCATAGCTTCGAATGCTAGCTCAACACCTGCACGAACCATAGCAACCATTAGGATACCGTTGTCGAAGTACTCTTGCTCTGAGATTTCTACGTCAGAAGCTGGGTAGTTTTCGAATGCCGTTTCGCCTGTCTCTTCACGCCAGCCTAGTAGGTTCACGTCATCGTTCGCCCAGTCAGCCATCATTGTGCTAGAGAAGTGACCAGAGATGATGTCATCCATGTGCTTGTTGTAAAGCGGACGCATTAGGTCTTTAAGCTCTTCAGAAAGCTCAAACGCTTTAACTTTAGCCGGGTTAGATAGGCGATCCATCATGTGAGTTACGCCACCAAACTTAAGTGCTTCAGTAATCGTTTCCCAACCGTATTGTAGAAGCTTGCCTGCGTAGCCAGGTTCGATGCCATCAGCAATCATCTTCTCGTAAGATACGATAGAACCCGCTTGTAGCATGCCACAAAGGATAGTTTGCTCACCCATCAGGTCAGATTTAACTTCTGCTACGAAAGAAGACTCTAGGCAACCTGCACGATGACCACCAGTACCTGCAGCCCAAGCTTTAGCGATATCCCAACCTTCGCCTTTAGGGTCGTTTTCTGGGTGAACAGCGATAAGTGTTGGTACACCGAAGCCACGTTTGTACTCTTCGCGAACTTCAGAGCCTGGACACTTAGGTGCAACCATTACTACAGTAAGGTCAGCACGTAATTGCATGCCTTCTTCCACAACGTTGAAGCCGTGAGAGTAACCAAGAGCAGCGCCTTGCTTCATTAGAGGCATTACTGTTTCAACAACGTTTGTGTGTTGCTTATCAGGAGTAAGGTTGATTACTAGGTCTGCTTGAGGGATTAGCGTTTCGTAGCTACCCACAACAAAGCCGTTTTCATCAGCATTTTTGAATGATTGACGCTTTTCATCAATTGCCGCTTGGCGTAGAGCGTAAGATACGTCTAGACCAGAATCACGCATATTTAGACCTTGGTTTAGGCCTTGAGCACCACAACCAACAATTACGATTTTCTTACCTTCAAGGTATTCAGCTTCTGTCGCGAATTCTTCACGATCCATAAAGCGGCAACGACCTAATTGGTCTAGTTGTTCACGAAGGTTTAATGTATTGAAATAGTTAGCCATTCTAGGGCACTCCTTTAAAAATAAGTCCGTAAGGTCGATATCTCTCTATCGAATGACTTCATACTAAAACAGACACTCCGTTGCTGAAAGTGATATATTCACAATTAGTTATTGCAATAAATGCAACATGGAAACGATCGCAGAACATGAACATAAAATCTCTACAATTATTTATACATTTATGCGACAGCAAGAGTTTCAGCAAAACCGCTGCTGCTATGCACGTCAGTCCTTCAGCGCTGAGCCGTCAGATACAAAAGCTTGAAGAGGAAACAGGACAAGAACTGCTAATCAGAGACAACCGCAGTGTTGATCTTACCCCAGCAGGAAAACACCTATTGCCTGTAGCATTGAGCATCGTGGGAGAGTGGCAGCAATATAACCTTCACCTGAAGGGCGGAGAGCAAGAACTTAAAGGTGAGATCCGTATATTTTGTTCAGTAACGGCTAGCTACAGTCACCTACCTGAACTCATAACCGAATTTAGGGCTATTCATCCGTACATTGAATTTAAGCTCTCTACAGGCGATCCGGCTCAATCCATCGACAAGATTTTAAATGATGAAGCAGATATTGCTATCTCAGCGAAGCCAGACATTCTTCCCTCAAGATTAGAGTTCGAAACCATCAGCGATATACCACTGTCAGTCATCATCCCATCCGGTGTGAGTAGTTTTAGCCAGCAGCTGCAATCAGATAAACCAAACTGGAATGAAGTGCCCTTTATCATCCCAGAAGCAGGAACAGCGCGTGAACGAGCCAATGCATGGTTTAAAAAGATGAAGATAAAACCCAACATATACGCGCAAGTTTCTGGCCATGAGGCGATTGTAAGTATGGTGGCACTAGGATGTGGAGTTGGCATCGCACCTGATGTGGTCATAAACAACAGTCCAGTAAGAGATAAAGTTAGCCGCTTAAAGATAGAACCTATCAAGCCATTTGAGTTAGGCGTATGTTGTAAGCGAGCACAGCTAGATAACCCTCTAATTCGAGCGTTCTGGCAAGTTGCAGAAGGGAAATATTTAGCGGACTAGTCGTCATTGTTTTAAATACAAAAAAGGGAAGAGCACGTCAGTGCCCTTCCCCTTTTATTTATGTATATCGCAGATAAGAAAAAAGCCCGCTGATTTCTCAGCGGGCTTTTCAATGGTGGTGGAGGGATAGGGATTTGAACCCTAGAACCGCTATTAACGGTTGCCGGTTTTCAAGACCGGTGCTTTCGACCACTCAGCCATCCCTCCAACAAATTGTCATCAACAGATTA
>NZ_JBFRMM010000037.1:0-94771 GCF_041470465.1 Vibrio sp. 10N.261.55.F4
CCGCGATGAACCTTTTTTATTTTCTATTGTGAATGATTTACAGTAGTCAGACAGAGGCGTGAGTTTGGGCGTGCTATCGTCATGCTCAGCTTTGAAATTTTTGATTGATAGAAAGAGTGTGTTCTAAACGGGTTTATAAGTACCGAAGAAGTGTGAGTATCTTGAAGTATTCTGTTACTTTTTAGTGCAACTCAATGGTGCTATTTGTATGTGTTCAGTTGATTATTTGAGTGGGTGTCTGATTCTGTGATTGGCGATGAAAAATAATAAAGATTAATTAGCACAGCTATTGATAAACTTGTTGTTACATTTCTTTGCACATAAAAAAACACCGCCCATAAGGCGGTGTAAACAAATTTGACAGACAGGTCAAAATAAATACAGGAAGTACATGCCTCGTTTCAGTATAAACTGCAACAAAACATTTGGTAGAACTCTACCCAACTCGAAAAGAACGAGTTTGCAAACACAACATCGCAGGAGCTAAGCCAATTGATTCTAGAGAGAATCAAGCCGTTCAGGCTAGCTGCTGCGGGATGAAATATAGAATTTCTCTGGCTGCTAGGCAATGGACAAATTATAATGTTTCAGATAAAAAAAACTAATGCTTATTTAGAGAGTAACTATGTCTCGTCGATTACCCCCATTAAACTCACTAAGAGTGTTTGAAGCTGCAGCTCGACACTTGAGTTTTACGCGTGCTGCAGAAGAGTTGTTTGTTACTCAAGCGGCAGTCAGTCATCAGATCAAAGCGCTTGAAGAATTCTTATCTTTGAAGCTGTTTCGCCGAAGAAACCGCTCTTTGCTGCTAACTGAAGAAGGTCAAAGCTACTTCTTAGATATCAAAGATATTTTCACATCACTAGCAGAAGCGACAGACAAAGTGCTGGAGCGAAGTGAGAAGGGCGCATTGACCATCAGTTTACCGCCGAGTTTTGCTATTCAATGGTTGGTACCAAGGCTCGCTGACTTTAATCAGCAAGAGCCTGATATTGATGTAAGAATCAAAGCCGTTGATATGGATGAAGGCTCGCTAACCGATGATGTAGACGTCGCTATCTATTATGGCCGAGGTAATTGGTCGGGGCTTAGAGCCGATAAGCTTTACCAAGAATACTTGATCCCTCTTTGCTCACCTTCCGTGCTGCTAGGAGTAAAACCATTAGAATCTCTCAGTGATTTAGCATGTCATACGCTATTGCATGATACTTCTCGAAAGGATTGGAAACAGTTCGCTAAGCAAAATGGCATCGATGGGGTAAACGTTAATCACGGCCCTATCTTCAGTCACTCAACCATGGTGCTGCAGGCAGCGGCTCACGGCCAGGGCATTGCTCTGGGTAACAACGTGTTGGCGCAGCCTGAAATCGAAGCGGGTCGTTTGATTGCGCCTTTTGATGAAGTGTTGGTGAGTAAGAACGCCTTCTATGTGGTTTGTCATGAGAAACAAGCCGACATGGGTCGTATTGCTACCTTCCGCGACTGGATGCTAGCGAAAGCGCAAAGTGAACAAGAGGACTTACTCGATGAATAACGTCATCATTGATGGTGAAGACAATCCCATCACCTTTATCTTTGCCCATGGTGCTGGCGCAGGCATGGAGCATGAGTTCATGCAGTCGGTAGCCAAAGGGTTAGCCTTTAAAGGGATGCGAGTGATTCGTTTCAACTTCCCTTACATGATTAAACGTGCTGAAGATGGTAAGCGTCGTCCACCTGACAGAGCGCCTAAGCTACTTGAAGCCTATCAAGAGATTATTGAGCAGGTTGATGCCGATAAGCTTGTGATTGGTGGTAAGTCGATGGGAGGGCGTATGGCGAGCCATTTGTCTGAACTTGATAAGGTGGCCGCAATGGCGTGTTTAGGCTTTCCTTTCCACCCACCAGGTAAACCCGAGAAATACAAAGGTGAGCATCTGGCTGAGTTAGCAAAGCCATGCCTCATTTTACAAGGTGAGCGCGATACCTTTGGTAAGCGTGAAGAGTTTGCTGATTTTGATCTGTCTGATTCTATTCGTGTTGAATTTATTCCCGATGGCGACCACAGCTTTAAACCTCGTAAGAGTTCTGGTTACACCGAGCAGCAGAATATTGCGTTAACCGTTGAGAAGTTATCAGCGTTTATCAAAGAGGTACTCAATGAGAAGTAAGTATTTACTCACGTTTGCTGGCATCTCTGGTGCGGTTGCTGTGATGCTTGGCGCCTTTGCAGCTCACGGTTTGAAAGCTATCTTGTCTGAATATCTGCTAGGCGTGTTTGAGACGGGTGTTCAGTACCAATTTATCCATACTCTAGCGATATTGGCGTGTGGCGCTCTGCTGCAGATGAAACTTGGCGCTAAATCACAAAAATATTTTTTCATTGCGGCAATTTGCTTTATCATCGGCATCCTTTGTTTTAGTGGCAGCCTTTATGGCTTGGCACTGACAGGAATAAAATGGTTTGGCCCTATCACTCCGTTTGGTGGTCTACTATTTATCATTGGTTGGGGAGTCTTCTCCTTCGCTGCTTTGAATATAAAAGAGGTAACTCAGTGAAACACGTACTACTTTATTGTCGCTCTGGTTTTGAAAAAGAATGTGCTGGCGAAATTCAAGACAAGGCAACACAACTGGAAGTGTTTGGTTTTCCTCGCCTAAAGAACAATACAGGTTTTGTATTGTTTGAATGTTACCAAGCAGGTGAAGCGGACAAGTTGATCAAAGAGATCGATTTCCAATCACTGATCTTTGCTCGTCAAATGTTGGCAGTGGCTGTTGAAATTAAAGACCTGCCAACCGATGACCGTATTTCTCCAATTCTTGAGGCGCTTTCTGAGAAAGAAGGTTTCCCTCGTTGTGGTGATATCCGTATTGAAACGCCAGATACTAACGAAGCAAAAGAGCTTTTGAAGTTCTGCCGTAAATTTACCGTGCCGATGCGTCAAGCGATGCGTGGTAAAGGCCTGATGACAGCGAAAGATAACGCTAAGAAGCCTGTGCTTCATTTATGCTTCATCGCTCCGGGCCACTGTTTTGTTGGTTACTCTTACCCAACGAACAACTCCCAGTTCTTTATGGGTATCCCTCGTCTGAAGTTCCCATCAGATGCGCCAAGCCGTTCTACATTGAAGCTAGAAGAAGCATTCCACGTATTCATCCCTCGTGATGAGTGGGACGAGCGTTTAGCTCCAGGTATGTGGGGTGTTGATTTAGGTGCATGTCCAGGTGGTTGGACTTACCAATTGGTTAAGCGCTCGATGTTCGTTCACTGTGTTGATAACGGCATGATGGCAGACAGCCTAATGGAAACAGGTCAAATTAAGCACCACATGGTGGATGGCTTTAAGTTTGAACCAGACCGTAAGAACGTAACTTGGATTATCTGTGACATGGTTGAGAAGCCAGCTCGTGTTGCTCACCTTATGGGTGAGTGGATCATCAAAGGCTGGGCGAAAGAAGCACTGTTCAACCTTAAACTGCCTATGAAAGGCCGTTACGATGAAGTACTGCAAGATATCGAGAACCTAAAAGTGTTCCTGATTGAGAACAAAGTGAAGTTTAAGATGCAGGCTAAGCACCTTTACCACGATCGCGAAGAGATCACGGTTCATATTCAGGCGCTTTCAAACATCTCACCGCACTAATATTTACGTTAGTGTGTCAGTGATAAAAAATGCTCCTTTAAGGGGCATTTTTTGTATCAATATTATCGAGTCACAGCGACTTAAGCGTTTGCTTCGTAACGAATATCTTGCAGGTTGAACCCTAAATCAATATCGGTTTTGAGTGCCGATACTTGCTTACATACACGAGCGGATTCGATGTGTTCGTCGAACTTCTTACGATATTTTTTCGGCAGATCTTCTGCTTGATAGGCCGCTTCGATATCTGGGTAAGTGGTCAATATCTCTTTGGCTGCTTTTGGCCCGATACCTGGGATGCCCGGTACTTGGCTTGAGCTTACGCCCGTTAATCCCCAGTAATCCGCCAGTTGTTCAGGTTTAACGCCAAACTCAGCTTCGATAAAGGGTTTATCTAACCAGCGGTGCTGGAAGTAATCTCGGATCTGAAGCGTTGGTGACAACAGTTGGCAGTAGCCCTTATCCGTCGAGACGATGGTGACGGTTTCTCCGTGGTCAGCCACTTTCTTTGCCAGTGTTGCGACGAGATCATCCGCTTCATCGCCATCAGACAGCAGTGAATCAATGCCTAACTCCCACCAAGCTTGTTGAATAGCATCAAGGCCTTTCATCAATGGTTCTGGCATCGGTTTACGATTCTGCTTATAAGCAGGAAGCACATCTGCGCGCCAGCCACGGTCTTGTAAATGGTGATCAAATACCGCGATGATGTGGGTGGGCTTTGATTCATTCAGAATCTTATTGAGAGTGCGAATTGTGGTGGTAATGGTTCTTGCTATATCGGTTGGATCCGGCTGAACAGAGTGCACGCGTCGGATGAGGTTTAAGGCATCGATAATAACAAGATGGATAGACATAAGTTTCCACTAAATAGGCAATAAAAAAGGGGCTGCTAGCCCCTTATAGTAACGTATCACTTGGTGAGTTGAAACGTTGGTAACGTAAACGCCTTAATCACGTGAGGCGATTTTATAGCAAGGCACGTAGTCGGTCCCTCCCGGTAACTTCATTCGATGTTGCTCAACAAAGTCATTCAGCAGTTGGTCCATCTTGGTCATTAGCTCTTTGTCGCCATCAATTAGGAATGGGCCGTGCTTCTCGATCTCCAGAATACCCTCTGCTTTGACGTTACCAGCCACAATGCCTGAGAACGCTTTACGTAAATTAGCGGCTAGGCTTTCTGTTTTTTGGTCCATATGAAGATCAAGCGCCGCCATAGATTCGTGTGTTGGGTCGAATGGCAGTTGGAACTCAGGCTCAATATGCAGTGACCAGTTGTAGCTGTAGGCATCACCGGTCTCTTTACGGTGAGAACGCACATCTGGCATCGCTTGTTTCATGATTTTCGCAGCGCGTGCTGGGTCATCAATCACGATCTCGTAATGTTTCTGCGCATCAGGCCCTAGAGTTTCCCCAATGAACTTATCGATTGAGCGGAAGTAAGCCTCACTCTCTTTCGAGCCCGTTAACACAATCGGCATTGGTTGTTCGGCGTTATTCGGGTGCATCATGATCCCTAAGATGTACAGCAGCTCTTCCGCCGTGCCGGGGCCGCCTGGGAAAATGATGATGCCATGCGCCATACGAACAAACGCCTCAAGACGCTTCTCAATATCTGGCATGATCACCAGTTCGTTCACGATTGGGTTTGGTGGCTCAGCCGCAATGATCGAAGGCTCGGTAAGCCCAAGATAACGATGATCGGTGTAACGCTGCTTCGCGTGACCAATGGCAGCCCCTTTCATTGGGCCTTCCATTGCACCCGGTCCACAACCGGTACAGATGTTCAGCTCACGTAGGCCCAGTTCATTACCCACTTCGCGAGTGTACTGGTATTCAGTGGCATTAATTGAGTGACCACCCCAACACACGATCAGGTTAGGCTCGATGCCCGGCGTAAGTGCGCCTGCATTCCTCAGAATACCAAATACGAGGTTGGTAATGTGAGTGGCATTAGTCAGGTTGAGCCTTTGGTTATCTGCGAGGTGCATGTTGACGTAAACAATGTCACGCAGCACTGAAAATAGGTGTTCTTGGATACCCTTGATGATCTCACCATCGACAAAGGCATGCTCTGGTGGGTTGCTCAGCTCGAGTTTGATACCACGCTCACGTCGCACTACCTCAACATCAAACGATTGATACTTGTCGAGTAGCTCTTTGGAGTTGTCGGTGTGGCTACCTGAGTTGAGTACCGCTAACGTACAGTTACGATACAGTTGGTATAGATCACTAGACGCGGTTTTCTTAAGACGCTCAACCTCAAGTTGAGAGAGTAAATCCATGCTACCGGCAGGGCTGATATGAGTGATCATAGTGCCTCCTTGTTGAAAAGAGCAGGGGACGTTGAAGTGACCCTCTGGCTCGAGAGTGAGAAGCAAACGTTGAAAGTGTTTGGTTAAAGGTAGGAGAGAGTTAACCAGACGAAACGGATACGACAGCGTTGCTTGCCATGAATGCTTGTTAAGCGAATGTTAATCATTAGCTTAGCAAACATTGAGGGAAATGGTATGTGATAAGTATTTGAAAAAATGAAATAAATTAAATCTAGGGCTGGCCTAGTGCCAAACAAGTTGGTTGGTACCGCGTTGTTTTGCTTTATTTAGAGTCTTATTGAGTCGCTCTAGCACTTCTTCAGGTGTATCTGACTCTTTAAACTGAGTACTTGCCGCGCATAAAGTGATCGTGATTTGCTGGTCACGGAATTTAAAGGGCAGGCGGCTTACTTGAGTTTGAATGTTCTGAATCACCTGATGGCAATATTCATCGGTTTGCTCTGGCAGCAATAACACAAACTCTTCACCTGAAAAACGTGCCACAGTATCGGTGGTGCCTGCTTCTTTGGTAATAGTTCTTGCGATGATCTTGAGTGCTTTGTCGCCCGCGGTGTAACCAAAGCTATCGTTAATTGCTTTGAAGTTGTCGATGTCGAGCAGTACTACGCGTAGCGAGTGTTGCGCGCGGATCCAGCGGCGATACTCAAGCTCTAAGCGATCAGTAAAGGCAGTGCGATTGTAAACCTTGGTTAGAGGATCAAGCAGCATACGCTGAGCCTGATCTTCCAAGCGCTTACGGTAATCTTGCGTCACTTCATAGAGTGAATCTAACTGAGTCTTTCCGTAACTCATTCTCTCTATCAGAGCTTGTTCTTTTTGCTCTGCGTGGTTCAGCCTTTCCGAAAGAGAGGCGATTTCACTGAGTAGCGGATTAATCGACAGCTTTAAACTATCAATATCTTTCGCTTTATCTACCGAGCTTTGGCTTCTAGTGACTAGTTCATTTAACTCAGAGTTTAGACCTTGTCGGTGCTCAAAGTAGCTCTGGCTCTGGTCGGCATTTTGGTCTGCCGTTTTGATGCTGGACGCTAAAGAAGAATTAAGCTGATCGATGAATTGTTCAGACTTCTTACGTTCTAGGTTGGTGCCTTCAATAACCAGTTTGAGGATCTGAAGTGTTAGCTCAAGTAGGTTTTGTGTGGAAACACCAAGCAGCAGCTTCGCTCGAATATCGGTAAGCAGATCACCCGATTCACCCTCGAAGTCGAGTTCAGTGATCAGATGTTGTAGTTCGTTTGATAGGTCGGAAAGGAGCTCTTGTTCCGGAGAGTGCGCAGCGTCAGCAAAATGGGTGCGTGAGTTATTCGCCATAATCTTTATGGCACGCTCATAAATACCGAGAAGTTTCATGGCGTGGTCGACTTTCTGACTGCCATTGCATTCGGAGAAGCTAAGTAAGTTTCGTAGGTCGCGTTTGAGCTGTGCTGGAAGGCCAGTTATGCGCTGCAGCGTTTCCCCACTGTGCTTAATGCTATCGTCCAGATACCCGTTCTGTTTATCCATAGCCAACGTTTTCTGCTTAAGCATCCTTTCTAATACTGCCAGTTTTGGGATCATTGAGCTAATGTCTTTTTGCTTTTCTAGCTCTTCCCTAAGGGCAATGAGGTTTTCATCTAAATGGCTGTTACTACCAACACATGCATCACTTAAAGACGTGACGATACGCTTTAGAACTTTCTGTTCTCTAATAAACTTGAACGAGGTGTCTCTTTGCGTCAAACGGACCTGCTCCAACTGAGATTTCAGCTGGTGGAGTTGCGCCTGAATGTCTTTTTCAAGAATGCCCATAGATGTATTTATTAGCGCCGCGTAGACCGATCTCGATCATTTTGATGAAATTCCGTTACATCGATAATAACAAAACTAAAAATAAGGTCACGACTTGCTGCTCTTAACCGCTCGCAAATCAGTCATCTTTTAGCATTTTTTTGATGTTGTCCTCATTCTGGTACGAGGATTGTATTTTTATTAACCCTTGATTAATCGCATGTTTACACGCTTCTCTTATGTTACCAGTTGCAAGGCTCGCTGCTGGTGCATTATCGATAGCTTTTAGATAGACCCATTGGCTACTGCGCTCTTTGAGACTGATCTCACGGGCGAGATTGGTCGACATCAACAATACGTCGAGCAGCTCTTGATCGTTAATTGCGGTGTAAGCGCGTGGCAAGAATGGGTAGTCAGCGATGCCCATACGGACCGTTCGGTTGATGTTTCGCTCTGTTTCGAAGTCATTCACCCAAGACTGAATCTTTCTGAACATGTCCTCAGGCGACAAATCACGGTCCGCGTTTGGCTCGATATAAAGCAGGTTCGCATCCGAGAAGTGGTAGACACGAGCTGGGCCTTCAAGCTTAGATTTTAGGAATTCACCGAAAGCGTCTTCCAGTTCTAAACCGGCTTTGTAACCGTTCTGCGTGTACATATTGCGTAAGAACGGTAAATCAATCATCACGAAGCGTAAGCGGTCGTTGAGTGGCTCATGAATCAATTCGCCAAGTTGCCACTGTTCGAAGGTCTGGCTGGTTTGTTCCAGCGAGTTAGAGAGCTTCGCATTGAGCATTCTTAAGTTCGGAAGCTTTGAACGTGAGTGCGTAAATAGGTCGGTGCGCAGTGAGTCCACTTCTTTGGCTAAGGTTTGAATGAGATAGCCACGGCGCAGAACAAAGAAGAACAAGACAATGCTGAACAGGAATAGGGCGAACGATATTTTTTGGAACTTACGATGCTCCAGTTTGTATTGCTCTAGCTCTTGCGCTTGGCCTGCGTAGTGCAGGGTTTGTTCGGCAAATTCTTTCTGTTGACGGAACGCGTCTTCGCCAACACGGTTGAGTTTTTGCTGCTCTAGAGAGACAAGGCTGTTGTATTGCTTGAGGTTTGCCAATGCTTGCTGTGGACGACCTGCCTGTTCATAACCCAAAGAAAGTAAGTAGTACGAGCGTTGTGAAAGGCGCATGTTCTCTATCTGGCGTGAGATCTCAAGTGCACGTGTCGCATGCTTTATCACGTCTTCGCTTTCTTGTAGGTGATACGCTAACCCTGCAGATAACAGTGCAGCACGGCCTTCCAGCTTTGGAATGTCGGTATATTCCAGCAGCTCAAGGGCACGGGTTAGGTACTGTTCTGCTAGAGGGTAGTTATAAAGGCGTAAGTAGGTCGCCGATAGACTTAGTCGGATATCAATGACTTGGTGGATATCTCGGTCAGTGCTTTCGTGATCAAGAACGTTGAAGAAGTGTACCAAGGCAAGGTTATATTTCCCTTGATAGAAGTACACATCCCCCATTTTCTTAAGCACTTGTGCTAAGACAGGCGAGTTTTCAAAGTTGTCATAGAAATCAGCGGCTTGAGATAGGTGTTCTAACGCTTTATCCAACACTTGGCGCTCAAAGAAAAGCTGCGCAAGTAGGCGGTTGACCTTGGCCAAACGTGAACTTAGATTACCCTCTACTGATTTCCAGTAGCCATACAACAACTCGGATAACGCGTGGTTGTACTCTTTGTGAGTCAGATAAAACTCGCCGACGGAGATATGGTAGTCGATGGTGACTTTTTCAGAGTAACGTTGATCGAGATAGGTTTTGGCTTCTTGATAGAACTTTTCGGCTTCATCGATCTTGTTGTCGTAAGAGGCGATGTCGGCTTTCAACATGATCAAGCGATAGGTAATGCCTTCCGTTAAGCGTAAGGTTTTATTCACCGACTCTAGATTTGTTTCAATGTTAGTGAGCTCTGATTTTGCTTTGGCTGATTTTCTATCACTCAGCCAAAGTAAGCGAACTTTTAGGATCTGAAGATCTATTTTTAGGTAATCAAGCTTATAGGTTTGCGCTAGCTCGGAGGCTTTGTCGATGTGCTGAATCGCAATACGCATATTGCCAAGGTTGTATTCCGCTTTGGCTAAGATCTTATACGCATCGATACTGCTGTTTGGTGTTCGAATCGAGGAGTCTGTCTCTTCGCGAGAAATAGCTGAAGGGCTTTTCTCGCGTTGATCAGAAAGGACACGCAGCGTTAGGTAGCTGTTGGCCATTTGTTTTGCTTGGCTCGGCTCGATCTCAACCAAATTATTGGCTTCATTGAGTAGCGCCGACGAATAAACCGACGCATTGACCGATGTGCTTAAGCTTAAAATAAATAGACTAACAACGTATAACCAACGCATTTCAATGTCCCTTTAAAGATTTGGTAGGTTCAAATAAGTGTGGGTGGTTCTCGCCTGATTATTGGCGAGCCATACGCTTATTGTGGCTTGGTCTATCTTGCTCTGTTGAACGGTATGGGTTGATATCCAGACCACCACGACGTGTGTAACGTGCGAACACAGTTAGCTTCGAAGGTGCACAGTATTTCATGATGTCAGTGAAGATACGCTCAACACATTGTTCGTGGAATTCATTGTGCTCACGGAAAGAAACTAAATAGCGTAGCAGAGCTTCACGGTCAATTTGCTTACCAGAATATGCGATCTCAACGCTGCCCCAATCCGGTTGATTGGTGATCAAACAGTTCGACTTCAATAGGTGGCTGTGCAGTGTTTCTTCAACGTCTTGTTCGCCAGCAGCGCCTTCAAGCAGCGACGCTTCAAAGTCGTAGCTAGTGATTTGGATGTCTTGGTTGTCGATACAGTCACCTTCCATCGTCACGATAGGTTGGTTAGTGTAGTCGGTTACTGAGTTTACATTCACAATCACCGTTTCGCCTGCACATGCCGACAAATCTTGGGTCAGGCGCTCGGTTACTTGATCCCAGTTTTCAAATTGAGTCTGGTTGTAGCTGTTCAGGTACAACTTGAAAGATTTTGATTCAATTAAATTTGGGCTGGTTGCTGGGATGAAAACTTCACCGACAGCCACTTGTGGTAGACCATTGGTGTTTAGCCACGAAAGCTCGTACATCGTCCAAATATCATGACCAACAAAAGGCAGCTCGCCGTTTAGCGCAAGATCATCGCGATTAAGGCTACGAGGCACTGGTTGCAATAAACTTGCATCGTATTGGTTAGAGTACTCAGTTTTTTGGCCAAGGGTTAAACCCGCTAGCTCTTTTGCGTCAGAATATTTGCTCATACTTTCGTTTCAAATTCGATTAGAATGGGGTCGATTTTACTGAATCCCCCTTACCCTGTCATTAAGTCATCGCTTAATCGGCGCGGAAAGGGCTCGGATTCTATTTATTATTTTGTGTTTAGGAGATTTTCATGACTCAACGTGCTCAAGACGCACTACTTTCTTTTAGTCAGCGATACGTTGACGCGTGGCAGCAGAAACACCAAAGCTTACCTCGTAATGAGGAGTTGGTGGACATCGTATCGCCATGCGTAGAAGAAAAGAGTGGCGATGCCGTGTTGTGGAAGCACTATCCACGTGAGCAATTCGCGGATTTCACCAACGTTGAAACCGGTATTGAGTTGACTCTGCATGAAGACATCAAAACTTTCTACGGCGCACAATTCAGCGCAGATATGAACGCAACTTTCGATGGTAACGAATTGACTCTGTTACAGATTTGGAGTGATGAAGACTTCGAATGCCTACAAGAAAACATTTTGGGTCACCTAGTAACTCAGCGTCGCTTGAAGCTAAAACCAACGGTTTTCATTGCCGCGACCGATGCTGAGCTGGATGTTATCTCTATCTGTAACCTAACGGGTAACGTGATTTTGGAGCGCTTAGGTACCAAAAATCGTGATGTGCTCGCCGAGACATTGGCAGAATTTTTAGAAAAGCTACAACCAGCGGTATAAATAGATGTACGTACTAGAACTTCAATTTGAGTGTTTTGATAACACAACGGTAAGCGCTGTCGACAAGGCGGTTAATGGCTTAATGGATGCACTTCGTTATAACGGACAAGTGTTAGGTCGTGAGTTCCCAATCGTGATGGGCGATGGTGAATTCTATGTTCGCGTTGTGTGCCCGGAGCAAGATAGCTTGCACCCGCGTAATCACTCAGACTTTGTGAAAGTGTGTTTTGATCGCTTGTCTAACGCGAGCCTACTAGCGCCTAAAATGCGTTTGCTAGGTCGAGATCTGAACTCAGAAGAAGTGGCAGAAGATGAAACACCAAGCTGGCAGGTGTTATACACGACATTCGTGCACACCTGTTCACCGCTGCGTAGTGGCGATAGCTTGCTACCAATCCCTTTGTATCGCAATCCACCTACCTTCAATGGCGACCATAAAGCCGTGTTGAAATGGCAGACCGAATGGCAAGCCTGTGATGAAGTACAAATGGGTGGTGGTTGTCGCGCGGAACATGCAACGCTAACCGAGATCAGTGACACGAAGAGTGTGCTGTTTAAACGCGGTTGGGGTCTAAGAGGGCGCATTGAGTATCTGACTAAGGTTCCAACCTACTACTACTTATACCGTGTCGGTGGGATCAGCCTGAAAGATGAAAAAGAGCGCAAATGCCCGCAATGTGGTGGTGAATGGCTGCTAGATGCGCCTATCCACGATATTTTCTATTTCAAGTGTGATGACTGCCGATTGGTGTCAAACATCTCTTGGGATCACCTGAAGTAATCGACTTTGTTTCGCTTAAATCTGAGATGCTTTACTTTCTAGCAAATCTTTATCATTAAAAAAGGGGCTGACGTTATGTCAGCCCCTCTGTCGTTTAGTTGATTACCAACCTTTAACGACGCCACCTTGGAAGATGTCAGAAGCTGCGTTGTACACTTCTTCAGTTTGGTAAGCTTTAACGAAGTTTTGTACGTTTTCAGCGTTTAGGTTGTCTTCACGAGAAACGATTAGGTTTACGTAAGGAGAATCTTTGTCTTCAACGAATACGCCATCTTTTTGTGGAGTCAGGTTGATAGAGCTCGCGTAAGTTGTGTTGATGATAGATAGAGCAACATCATCAAGAGAACGTGGCAGTTGAGCTGCGTCTAGTTCAACAATCGTTAGGTTCTTAGGGTTACCTACGATGTCACGAACTGTAGCTAGAAGACCTGCGCCTTCACGAAGTTCAAGAAGACCTTGTTGCTCAAGAAGAAGTAGAGAGCGACCTAGGTTTGTAGGGTCGTTTGGTACAGCAATACGAGCACCGTCTTGGATTTCGTCTACCGATTTCACTTCTTTAGAGTAACCCGCAATTGGGTAAACAAACGTGTTACCAGCGATAGTTAGCTTGTAGCCACGGTCAGCCACTTGCTGATCTAGGTACGGTGCGTGTTGGAATGCGTTGATGTCGATAGAACCATCATCTAGAGCTGCGTTTGGTGTTACGTAATCCGTGAAAGTAACCAGTTCAACGTCTAGGCCGTATTTCTCTTTCGCTACTTTAGCTGCCACTTCAGCAACTTGCGCTTCTGCACCTGCCATTACGCCAACTTTTACTTTAGAAGTATCCACTTCTTTATCGCCACAACCTGCTAGAACTAGCGCTGAAGCTGCTGCTGCGATAGTTAGTAAACCTTTAAGGTTAAATTTCATAATAATCTCCTTTTAATAAATCTATTTAATTAGGTTCAGACGACTCTACTCTTTATGTGTGAGTCTTTATCTGTGGTCAACACGGCGAACTAATGAATCACCGATTGATTGAATAATTTGTACCAGCACAATCAACATCACTACTGTCACAGCCATGATGGTCACATCGTAGCGGTGGAATCCGTAACGAATCGCGACATCACCTAGGCCACCACCGCCTACAGTACCGGCCATTGCTGAGTAGCTCACCAGAGTCACTAGCGTAATCGTTACTGAGTTGATGATAGTCGGTAGTGCTTCTGGAAGCAGAACCTTATTGATGATTTGTGTTGGTGTTGCGCCCATTGATTGGGCCGCTTCCACTAGACCTGTTGGTACTTCAAGTAGTGCACTTTCGATAAGTCGAGCCACGAATGGGATAGCGCCAATCGTCAGTGGAACAATCGCTGCTGTTGTACCGATGAAGGTACCAATCAGCATCTTAGTCAGTGGAATAATCGCAACCATCAAAACTAAGAAAGGTACTGAACGACCCACGTTCACAATCGCACCTAGAATCTTGTTTACTTTGGTGTTCTCTAACAGGCCACCTTTTTTAGTCGTATGCAGAATCACGCCTAGTGGAATACCGACCGCGAAGCCAACAATGCCTGCAACAGCAACCATGTAAAGCGTTTCGCCTGTTGCGCCTAATAGAAGGTTACCGTTAAGGCTGATCCAGTCAGCAATCTCGTTGAAACTAAAGGACATAACCAAGCACCTCTACTTTTACATTGTTGTCGCGTAGGAATTGGATAGCAGCATTATCATCTGCTTCATTACCGAACAGTTCAGCGACCATCATGCCGAACTTCACGCCACCGGCGTAATCAAGGTCAGAACTTAAGATGCTGACATCGATATTGAATTTACGTGCGATTTGCGTCATTAGCGGAGCATCAACCGTTGCACCAGTAAACTCAAGACGCACCAGCGGGTAGCTGCTGTTTACGCGAGTCTCTTGCAAACGTGCTTGGTAATCTTCAGGGATCGTCAGATCCAACGTTGAGCGAATAAACTGATGCGCTAGCTCTGTCTTCGGATGAGCAAAGATGTCACCGACTGTACCTTTCTCTACCAATTCACCGCCGCCAATGATCGCAACCTCGTGACAAATGCTTTTAACCACATCCATCTCGTGTGTAATAAGCAGGATAGTGATGTTCAGCTTGCGGTTGATTTCACGCAGCAGCTCAAGGATAGATTGAGTTGTTGCTGGATCCAATGCGCTGGTGGCTTCATCACATAGCAGTACTTTCGGGTCAGAGGCCAGTGCGCGAGCAATCGCCACACGCTGCTTTTGACCACCACTTAGGTTTGCCGGGTAGGTGTCACGCTTATCAGCAAGGCCAACCAGTTCAAGTAACTCGCTGACTTTCGCTTCAATAATCGCTTTATCTTTACCAGCAAGTTCTAGAGGCAGTGCTACATTGTTAAATACAGTACGAGAAGACAGCAGGTTGAAGTGCTGGAATATCATGCCGATGTTACGGCGCGCTTCGCTAAGCTCTGATTTGCTGAGTTTTGTTAGGTCGATACCATCAACAATCACTTCACCCGAAGTCGGGGCTTCCAACATATTTACACAGCGGATTAGGGTACTTTTGCCTGCACCTGAAGAGCCGATGACTCCAAAGATTTGACCTTGAGGAATGTGGAGGTTGATATCAATTAAGGCATTGATTTCTTTAGTGCCTTGATAAAAAACCTTATTGACTTGATTCACTTTAATCATAGAGAAACCCGTGCAGGTAGAACAGAATAATATGTCGATAGCTCGCTCGATTTACAGACGATGCTATGGTGTTCTATGATCTAAGTCAATAGATATTTTTACGTCTAGACGGCTAAACGTCGATTGTATGGCTAAGCTAGAAACAAATCGTTAACGAACGCAAAACTAAATAGATAGTGATGAAGCAAATAAAGCGTGTAATAATTAATGATTAATAGAGAGTTGATAGAGAACAAAATTTTGTCTAAACCTGCTGTTTTTTTAGATCGTGATGGAGTGATTAACGTTGATCACGGCTACGTACATGATGAGCATGACTTTGAATACATCGATGGTGTGTTTGAAGCGGCGAAAGCGTTTAAAGATATGGGTTATTTATTGGTGCTAGTGACCAACCAATCTGGTATTGCTCGCGGCATGTTTAGTGAAGACCGTTTTCTTTCTTTAACGCAGTGGATGGATTGGAACTTTGTTGATAATGGTGTCGAGCTCGATGGCATTTATTACTGTCCTCACCACGCTGAGCACGGTATTGGTGACTACAAGCAAGATTGTGAATGTCGTAAGCCAAAGCCAGGCATGTTCATTTCTGCTCGTGACTTTCTGAAGATTGATATGGCTAACTCGGTCATGATCGGCGATAAAGCGGAAGACATGATGGCTGCAGAAGCAGCAGGTGTTGGTACTAAAGTCTTGGTAAGAACGGGTAAACCCATCACTGAAAAAGGTGAAGCGTTGGCTAGCGTGGTACTTGATAGCATTAAAGACGTACCCGCTTTCTTAAAAGGCTAAACGTTTTATTTATCACTAAGGTATGGACCTATCATTAGGCACTTACATTAGGTTTGTTCGAACCTGTGAATAGGCTAAGTGTCGTTGACTATATAAAGATGAGGAACGAAGTATGAAAGCTATGTTGGTAGCATCTCTATGTACAGTAGCATTGGTTGGGTGCTCTAAATCAGCAGCCCCTGAGACTGATAGCGCAACATCGAATGATCAATTCGCGACTTATCAATGTGAGTCTGACGTCTCGTTTGATGTGTCTTACCTTGATAATGAAAAAGCGGTACTACGCTTGCCTGATAATGAATACCGCCTGACTCAAGTTCCAGCGGGCTCAGGAACCAAATACATCTTAGATGATGGCACTTCAGAGATGATTAACAGCATCACTTTGCGCACGAAAGGTGACAATGCGCGTCTAGAACTTGGTCGCGTAGTCTATCGAAATTGCCAAAAGTAAGTCATAGTAAGAACTGCTAGTATTTACAAACAGTTAAGTGAGGGAATCTACCCTCACTTTTTCTTCTCTTCTCTTTAACGTTAGACTTTTTATGAGCAAAAAACTCACTATTCTTGATATTGCAAAGCTGTCCGGTGTTGGTAAGTCAACCGTATCACGCGTTCTGACCAATGATCCAAAAGTGAAACCTGAAACCCGTGAAAGGGTAGAAAGAGTAATTCAAGAATCTGGGTACACGCCTTCAAAGTCTGCGCAATCGATGCGCGGTGGCAGCCAAAAAGTCATCGGCGTGATTATCTCTCGTTTGGACTCTCCCTCTGAAAACAAAGCCGTTAGCACGATGCTGGCCGAGTTGTATCGAGCGGATTACGATGTCGTGATCATGGAAAGCCAACTTGATAGAGATAAAGCCAATGAGCACCTGCAAGTTCTAAAGCGTCGTAACGTTGATGGCATTATTGTATTTGGTTTTACTGACTGCGATATTCCGGCAATCGAAGCTTGGGAACACAAAGCGGTGGTGATTGCTCTGGATACCGAGAACGTGACGTCGATTAACTATGATAACCAACAGGTGATCAATAGTGCGTTGGTGCATTTATCGGATCAAGGGATCTCTGACGTTGGCTTTATCGGGGTTGATCCTAGTGATAAATCAACCGGTGAACTGCGTCTTAAGGCTTATCTCGATTGGTGTGAAAACACAGGTTCAGTGGCAAACTATCGTACTGGTCAACTTCATCACGAAAGTGCTTATCAGCTGGTGGATGAGGTGTTAACTCCCGCGACTCAAGCGATCGTTTGTGCCAGTGATACGCTGGCTCTTGGTGTAATCAAGCGTCTGCAAGAACTACAACGTGAAGATGTGGTCGTCACCGGCGTTGGTGGCAATGATCTTCTCTCTTTCTTATTCCCACGAGTATTTAGCATTGATCCTGGTTACCAATCTGCAGGTAAGCTGGCTGCTAATCTATTGATCTCTCAGCTTTTAGGCAATTCAGAGATCTCTCATCACACTCAATCTCCGATTCTATAATCCACTCAATTAAGCGAAATTGAACCGCTTAGATTAAAATTAGAGTGTGATCTCTTTCAATTAATGGGATTGTTCCCATTTTAATTTATCATTCATACGGGCATTATAATAACCGTAATTGGGAATGTTCCCATAAATCTAAGTCTGAGTGATTATAGCTTGCATGGTTTAGATGAGTAATTGAATGAAACCAGGGTGGGGTAGTATGAGTAAGATAGCGAAGCAAGACGTTGCGCGTCTTATCGAGTTAGTCGGTGGTAAAGAAAACATTGCGAGTGTCAGCCACTGTCTGACTCGACTGCGTTTTGTATTGAACGATACAGAGCAGGCCAACAAAGCTGAACTCGAAAAACTGAAGCTAGTAAAAGGCTGTTTTACTAATGCAGGCCAATTCCAAGTTGTGATTGGCACTGAAGTTGATGAAGTGTACGCACTTCTGATTGAACAGACAGGTAAAGAGGCATCATCAAAAGATGAGGCGAAGCTGGCTGCTCGTCAAAACATGAACTTCCTTGAGCGTGGTATCTCCCATTTAGCCGAAATTTTCGTACCACTGCTGCCTGCCATCATTACAGGTGGTTTGATTCTTGGTTTCCGTAATGTGATTGGCGACATTCGCATGTTCGACGGCAAAACCCTCGTTGAAATCAGTCAATTCTGGGCAACCGTTCACTCTTTCTTATGGTTGATCGGCGAAGCTATTTTCTTCTTCCTTCCGGTTGGTGTGTGTTGGGCAACGGTTAAGAAGCTCGGCGGAACCCCTATTTTAGGCATCACGCTCGGTGTGACCTTGGTTTCCCCGCAATTGATGAACGCTTACATGATAGGTAAATCGGTACCTGAAGTGTGGGACTTTGGCTTGTTCGTGATAGAGAAAGTTGGTTATCAGGCTCAGGTGATCCCTGCGATGTTAGCGGGTGTGGCTCTGGCCTTCATCGAGACCAACCTTAAGCGTATTGTTCCTTCTTACCTGTACCTTGTTGTCGTGCCGTTCGTATCGATTATTTTGTCTGTGATTCTAGCGCACGCTTTCATTGGCCCATTTGGCCGTATGTTAGGCGATGGCGTGGCATTCGCGGCTAAAGCGGCAATGACGGGTGACTTTGCGATTCTTGGTTCAGTAGTCTTTGGCTTCCTATACGCACCTTTGGTTATTACAGGTATTCACCACACAACCAATGCCGTCGACCTACAACTGATGCAAGACTTAGGCGGCACACCAATCTGGCCTTTGATTGCGCTATCAAATATTGCACAAGCTTCAGCGGTTGTTGGCATCATCATCTTAAGCAAACGCGAAGGCGAACGAGATATCTCGGTTCCAGCTGCAATCTCTGCTTACTTAGGTGTAACAGAGCCAGCGATGTACGGCATCAACCTTAAATACAAATTCCCAATGCTGAGCGCAATGATCGGCAGTGCCGCTGCGGCTGCTATCTGTGGTAGTGCAGGAGTGATGGCGAATGGTATCGGTGTTGGTGGCTTGCCAGGCATCTTATCGATTCAACCGCAATATTGGTCTGTTTACTTAATTGCGATGCTGGTGGCGATTGTACTACCCGTCACGTTAACACTGTTCTTCTATAAACGAGCACAGATGAAAGGCGAACTAGAAACCGCCAACGCGTAATGCATTTAATAAGCGATGACTCCAAAGTGAGCCATCGCTTTTTCTCTTAGTTATAGCTTTTTCTTTTAGTTATAACGGCTATTCGACCATGATTCACATGGTGATTTTTATTTTATATTTTCTGGTAAGTGAGTGTTAGAGATGGCGATGACTGAGCATGATGAAAGTTGGTGGAAAACCGCAACCATCTATCAAATCTACCCAAAGAGCTTTTGTGACAGTGGCAGTAAAGGTACTGGCGATATCAAAGGGATCATTTCAAAACTGGATTATCTTAAACACTTGAGTGTGGATGCCATTTGGTTAACCCCAGTTTACGCATCCCCAATGATCGATAACGGCTACGATATTTCAGATTACTACGCGATTAACCCGCAATTCGGCACCATGGAAGATTTCGACCTATTGCTGGCTGAAGCGCACCAACGTGGTATTCGTATCGTGATGGATATCGTGGTAAACCACACCTCAACAGAACATGCGTGGTTTCAGTCAGCATTGGGTGATAAAAACAGCCCATACCGCGACTACTACATATGGAAAGATCCTGTAAACGGCCAAGCACCAACCAACTGGCAGTCTAAGTTCGGTGGTAATGCATGGGAAATGGATGAAGCGACGGGTCAGTATTTCCTACACCTATTCGCGAAAGAGCAAGCCGACCTTAACTGGGAGAACCCGGTTGTACGCGAAGAAGTGAAAGACGTCATTAGCTTCTGGGCTGAGAAGGGCGTTGATGGTTTCCGCTTGGACGTGATCAACCTGATTTCGAAACAGCAAGACTTCCCCAATGATGATATCGGTGATGGTCGTCGTTTTTACACTGATGGCCCACGAGTGCACGAATACCTGAAAGAGATCAGCGAAGCGGTATTCCAGAAATACGGCAGCGTGACAGTAGGCGAGATGTCTTCAACGACACTCGAGCATTGCCAACAGTACTCAAACATTGATAACAGCGAGTTATCGATGGTGTTTAACTTCCACCACCTTAAGGTGGATTACACCAATGGTGAGAAGTGGACTAATGCGCCGTTTGATTTCTTGCAGCTCAAGTCGATCTTCAATCATTGGCAAACGGGTTTGAACGGCAAGGGCTGGGGCGCATTGTTTTGGTGTAACCACGACCAACCGCGAGTCGTGAGCCGCTTAGGTGATGATCAGCAATATCGTGTTGAGTCGGCCAAGATGTTGGCTGCTTCTGTGCACATGATGCAAGGCACGCCTTATATCTATCAAGGTGAAGAGATTGGCATGACCAACCCTGGCTATACTGACATCAGCCAGTATCGTGATGTTGAGAGTACCAATATGTACGACATCATGGTGAACCGTGATGGTGTGGCTCATCAAGATATGATGGCGATTTTGGCGCAGAAGTCTCGTGATAACTCTCGTACACCAATGCAATGGAACAGTGAGCCTTACGCAGGGTTCTCACAAGCTCAGCCATGGCTTGATGTAGCGAATAATTACCCTGGGATTAACGCTGAGCAAGCACTGGAAGACAAAGACTCTGTTTTCTATTTCTATAAGAGTTTGATTGAGTTACGTAAACAAGTGCCAGTGATTACAGATGGCAGCTATCAAGATCTATTGCCTGATCACTCATCCATTTTTGCATATGCACGTGAGAACGAAGGGCAAACCTTGCTGTGTATTAACAACTATTATGGTGAAGAGGCGGAGTGCGTTTTACCGGAACGTTTTGATATGACTAAGGCGAAGAGTCTGTTGTCTAACTATCAACAAGAGAACACTTCAGTTGCATTACATCATCAAGTCTTACGTCCTTACGAGACTCGTATTCTCTTGATTGAAGGTTAACCTTGTTTCATTTTAAGAAGCTTGATTCTTATTCCCCTTAAAGGATTGGGCTTCTACAAAGGCTTTGGAGTGCTCCCCAAAGCCTTTTTGTTTTAGTGATGGCTGGAATATCGTGCCTCGAGTCTACTTGCGAGAAGTTTGAGCATCGAGTGCCAGCAACGACAGAGCAGGTAATGAACTCTAAGACGCGTAATTCACCGAGTAGCGAGTTGGTTTGTGGTTCATTGCCAATACGATGTTCAATACTGCGGTGCCTAATACAGAAACGGCAATCACCCAAGGTGACACGAAGAAGAACGATGCAAACAGAATACATGCATCAATACCCATTTGTGTTTTACCTACCGAGATACCGTAGCGGTCTTGGATAAACAAGCACAGTACGTTGAAGCCACCCAGACTTGAGCGGTGACGGAATAGGATTAGCATACCTAAGCCCATTAATAAGCCGCCGGCAACAGCACAATAGATCTCGTTATGAACTTCTAGCGAGATAACTAAGTATAAATGATCGGCAAACACAGATACTAAAGCACCAGAAATCGCACTGCTAATAGCAAAGCTACGGCCGAATCGTTTCCATGCTAATAAATAGAATGGACAATTGGCAACAAAGTACAAAATACCAAAGGTTACAGGCAAGAATTGACTCAAAAGCAGAGCCAAGCCAGTAGTGCCCCCGGTAAGCAGGTTCGCTGACTGTAAAAAGAAGACGCCTAACGCCACTAAAAACGTGCCAGTGAGAATCGCTACCCAATCTTCTTTACGTGAGTGTTTTTCCATCGTTTTTATAATTACCTAACCAATAAAGGCGTGCATAGTAGAGAAAAACCTTAGCTTTCGGTAGCTTGAGGGGCAAAATTAAGGTAAACCTATGTAATCTGCGTTTTACAGGGTGTAAAGCGTAAAATTGACAGTAAGCGCCATCTTTGGTTGGATAAGCCAAATAACCATGATGAATCTTATTTGTGATTATGAAAAAACTGCATGATAAAATTGCAATTAGCTCTTTATGACCTAGATCAAATTATGTAGAATGCGTCACATCAAAACGGTGACGGAAACGTTTGCTTTCGGTCGTTGTGTGGTTTTTTTGAAACTTTCAGTACAATCTGAGTCAGGAGATACAGATGCTTAAGCGTGACATGAACATTGCTGATTACGATGCGGATCTATTCGCAGCTATCCAAGAAGAAACTCTTCGTCAGGAAGAGCATATCGAACTTATCGCTTCAGAAAACTACACAAGCCCACGTGTAATGGAAGCTCAAGGTTCTCAGCTAACAAACAAATACGCTGAAGGCTACCCAGGCAAGCGTTACTACGGTGGTTGTGAGTACGTAGACAAAGTTGAAACTCTAGCAATTGAACGTGCATGTGAACTATTTGGTGCAGAGTACGCAAACGTACAGCCTCACTCAGGTTCTCAAGCAAATAACGCTGTATACATGGCACTACTAAATGCAGGCGATACGGTTCTAGGTATGAGCCTAGCACACGGTGGTCACCTAACTCACGGTTCTCCAGTAAACTTCTCTGGTAAGCTTTACAACATCATCCCTTACGGTATCGATGAAGCGGGTCAAATCGATTACGAAGAGATGGAAAAGCTGGCTATCGAGAACAAGCCTAAGATGATCATCGGTGGTTTCTCTGCTTACTCTCAAATCTGTGATTGGAAGCGCATGCGTGAAATCGCTGACAAAGTAGGTGCTTACCTGTTCGTAGATATGGCTCACGTAGCAGGTCTAATCGCTGCAGGCGTTTACCCGAACCCAGTGCCACACGCTCACGTAGTAACTACAACGACGCACAAAACGCTTGCGGGTCCTCGTGGTGGTCTAATCCTTTCTAACGAAGGCGAAGATCTTTACAAGAAGCTGAACTCAGCAGTATTCCCAGGCGGCCAAGGTGGTCCTCTAATGCACGTTATCGCTGGTAAAGCAGTAGCGTTCAAAGAAGCTCTAGAGCCAGAGTTCAAAGAATACCAAGCACGCGTTGTTGCTAACGCAAAAGCAATGGTTGCTGAATTCCTAGCTCGTGGTTACAACATCGTTTCAGGTTCTACAGAGAACCACCTGTTCCTAGTTGACCTAATCAACAAAGACATCACAGGTAAAGAAGCAGATGCAGCACTAGGTGCAGCAAACATCACTGTAAACAAGAACTCAGTACCAAACGACCCACGTAGCCCATTCGTTACTTCAGGTATCCGTATCGGTTCTCCTTCTATCACTCGTCGCGGTTTCTCAGAAGCAGACGCGAAAGAGCTAGCAGGTTGGATCTGTGACATCCTAGATAACATGGGTGATGAGTCTGTTATCGAAGCGACTAAAGCAAAAGTACTAAATATCTGTAAGCGTCTACCGGTTTACGCTTAATTTTTCTTCGTAGTAATTTGAACTTCGTTGTCGAGCATGCTCACTTACATCCGTAAGCTCCGCGTGCTCTCCTAGAATTTCAAACGACTACTTTGAAAAATACTTTTAAAGGGGCTCATTGAGTCTCTTTTGTTTTAGGGAAAGGTGCTGAAAACTCCGCGCCTGTTCCTTGAACTTAAGCTATTTGATTGAAAGTACGATTTGAAGGGCTCCTTGTTAGGGGCCTTTTTGGTATCTGTCGGTATGGAGTTGGGTTATCTGAGAATGCAGAAAGGCGGTACTAAAAAGGGCTGATGTTTGCACATCAACCCTTTGTGGTTTTCTTATGTTGGTTCTACTTTCTGATACTAAGCAGGGTGCCAGACTTACACTTGAATGAGTAATAATGGCGGCTCTCGTTGAATTTTCCTAAGCCTTCGCCGTCACAGTAGTCGATATTGATGTCACGCATCACTTCTAGTGTGTCTTCGCTTTTCAGAGCGAATTTAGAGCCATCAGAACAGACGATACGAACTCGTTCATCATGGCTTACAGAGTAAATATCGACTTCAGTATTACACAGCTCAAAAGAGGCTTCGCGAAAGTTGTCTTGCTGAGTATTTGAAGCGCAACCTGCGGTGAGTGCGGCTGCGATAACGGCTAAAAGTCCGAGTCTTTTCATTGTTAATCCTTCACTATCATCAAGTTGAGTGATGAGTTTTATATGCTAGTTTAGGTAGCCTATACAACAATACGCTTTGGTTCAAGGCGCGTTCGTTGACTCTAAGATATAAAAGTATAGGTGCATACAGATAATTTATAATGGGTTTGCTGCGTGTTTGCTTGTTACGTATCACCAAAAAAAAGACCAACACAGAGGTTGGCCTTTAAATAGGAAGATTTTTTAACGACTATCGAAACTGTTTAGCTTCTGGAAGATACTCAAAACCAGCAGACGCGAGCTTTGCGATCAATGCTGCTTTGTCGATCTCGTAGAAGTTGACCACTCGATCCAAATCACCACCGAAGTCGTCACGTAGCTTCATGTTGACGATACTCATCAACATTACAGGATCCATTTTTTCAAAATTAGCGAGGTTCATATTAGTCCTCGAAATCTGAGATCAGCAGGTTTGCAGCGGCAAAGGCTGCACGCTCACGCGCTTCTTTAGGAAGAGATTCATCTGCAGCAAGGTCATTCAATGTTTTTACCGCGCAGGTGATCGCTTTAGGGATATAGCCTTGGTCGCCACTGCCAATTTGAGAATACAGTTCACGCACCAAATCACAACAATCGTATACTTTCATTTTTATACCTAACCAAATGATAACTGATCTCAATATACACATAGAGATAAGCAAAAACAAAGTGGATCTGATTAAGTTCAGAGTTAGTTTGTCCTTGCTCAATATCTCACTTGGTTAGCTCGCTGCTTAGGCCGTTCTTTACGGCTTCGTTTGGTACTTGCCGATTAGCCAGAGACTTGTTGTTCAAGTTGATAGGTGACTTCATCAGCAAGATTGAGCTGTTTCGCGAGCTCTTTCAGGTACGCCTTTTCCATGAAATTCTGTTCGTCGGCCACAATCAAAGAGGCTAAGTAGATCTCACTCGCCTGTTGAGGTGACGTTGCCAGTTGAGCGATTTCGCTTGGGTCGAGTGGCTTATGCAGTTCTTCAGAGACCAATTTAGTCAGTTGATAATCAGCGCCCATATTCTCGACGGCTTGCTCTATCTTAGCCATCTCTTCTTCATCAACATGGCCATCAGCTTTAGACGCGGCAATCATCGATCGTAGAATCAGCACGCTGTGGTTTGCATCATTTTCATCAAACTGAGCCTGTTCGGCGTTAGGTGTCTGGCCTTGTTTAGACTGGTAGTCGTTATAGACCTTGTAAGCAAGAGCGCCGAGTGCTGCTGCGCCACCAATACCAGCGGCTTTCTTACCCATTTTCTTGGTTTTCTTAGAGCCCATTAACGCACCTAACAGTCCGCCGCCAACTGCGCCTGCACCGAAGGCTCCGAGTGTACTTTTACTATTACTCTTGCCATTGCTGCCTTGAGAAAGGCCACTTAAACTTGAAGACCCTTGTGAAAGTTTCTGAGTACCTTGTTTTACGAGATCTGATTTAAGTGCTTGGTTCAGTAAGCTTTTGATATCCATCGATACCTCCAATGGTGAGCATGTCCAAAAAGTTGATGACACCAATATACGGATTTAAAGATGAACAGGGGATTAACTTACGTTATTTACTCTACTGATAAATAGAAGGGAGTTTGAAGCGAAATGACAGGCACAAAAAAGGCCACCTAACGGCAGCCTTTCAATGTTTATCTAGTCAGTAATCGGATTACTAAGCTAGTTGAGCCTTAAGGTGCTCGATAACCGTGTCCATTGCGATAGCTTCTTTATCACCAGTACGACGGTTTTTGTATTCGAAGTTACCTTCGTCCATGCTGCGATCGCCGATAACGATAGTGTGAGGGATACCCACAAGCTCGATATCTTTAAACATAACACCAGGGCGCTCTTTACGGTCATCGAATAAAACTTCGATACCCATAGCTGTTAATTCAGCGTATAGCTTCTCAGCTGCTTCTTTAACGCGCTCAGATTTGTGCATGTTCATTGGTACGATAGCAACTTGGAACGGCGCTAGTGCGTCTGGCCAAGTGATACCGAATTTATCGTGGTTTTGCTCGATAGCCGATGCAACAACACGTGAAACACCGATACCGTAACAACCCATTTCTAGGATTACGCTCTTACCATCAGGACCAAGCACGTTACAGTTCATTGCTTTAGAGTAAGTATTACCTAGTTGGAAGATGTGACCAACTTCGATACCACGCTTAAGCTGAATAGTACCTTGACCACATGGGCTTAGGTCGCCTTCAACTACGTTACGTAGGTCTTCAACTTGAGCCAGCTCAACGTCACGACCCCAGTTGATGCCGAAGTAGTGCTTACCATCTACGTTTGCACCAGCGCCAAAGTCGCTCATTACAGCAACAGAGCGGTCAACGATGAATGGTAGCTCTAGGCCAACAGGTCCAAGTGAACCAGGACCTGCACCAACAAGTGCGCGGATTTCTTCTTCAGAAGCCATCTCTAGCGGAGAAGCAACCTGTGGAAGGTTTTCTGCTTTCACTTCGTTAAGCTCGTGGTCACCACGGATGATTAGAGCAATAATATCTGCTTCTACTTCATCAGATGCTTTAACGAATAGAGTCTTAACTGTCTTCTCGATTGCTAGACCGTGCTGCTCTACAAGTTCTGCGATTGTTTTTGCGTTTGGCGTATCAACCAATTCCATCTCTTGAGTAGGCGCTGCAACTTCTTCAGTAGGAGCTAGTGCTTCTGCTTTCTCGATGTTCGCTGCGTAATCAGATTCAGAAGAGAATGCGATTAGGTC
Source organism: Vibrio sp. 10N.261.55.F4 (assembly GCF_041470465.1). Lineage (NCBI taxonomy): Bacteria > Pseudomonadati > Pseudomonadota > Gammaproteobacteria > Vibrionales > Vibrionaceae > Vibrio > Vibrio sp. 10N.261.55.F4. Next base: position 26,686 of record NZ_JBFRMM010000037.1, read on the forward strand.
TTCGCCGCTTTCAGCAAGAACGTGGAACTCTTGAGAGCCGCTGCCGCCGATTGCGCCAGAGTCTGCTAATACCGGGCGGTATTCAAGGCCCATGCGGTCGAATGCTTTACAGTAAGCATCGTGCATCGCTTGGTAAGACTTTTCTAAGCCTTCTTTGTCGATATCAAAGCTGTACGCATCCATCATAGAGAATTCACGTGCACGCATTACGCCAAAACGAGGGCGGCGCTCATCACGGAATTTAGTCTGGATTTGGTACAGATTTAGAGGTAGCTGTTTGTAAGAGCTGATCTCGTTACGTACTAGACTCGTTACCACTTCTTCAGCTGTTGGGCTAAGAACAAATGGACGAGAGTGACGGTCTGTGAAACGAAGTAGCTCAGGCCCCATCTTTTCAGAACGGCCAGTCTCTTCCCAAAGCTCAAACGGTTGAACTACGGGCATCAAGATTTCAACGGCACCTGCATTATCGATCTCTTGGCGAACGATATTTTCGACTTTACGCAGTACACGTAGACCAGTAGGTAGCCAAGTATATAAACCTGAAGCTAGCTTACGGATCATACCTGCACGTAGCATCAGCTGGTGGCTGATAACTTCTGCGTCGTTTGGAGTCTCTTTCAGAGTAGAAAGAAGGTAGTTACTGGTACGCATTCTATGGTATCCGTTTCATCATTGATAAAAGAAAACTTGCTGTCGTTCGTAACCACAGCAAATCTGATATAGCCGCATATAATATCAGCCTATTTGGGATCTCAAAAGCGTTCAATGTCAGTTACATTGATGAAAAGCGTTTCAACCACGAATTTCACGTTAAGATTGAACAAATTTACCGCATATTCCTTGTTGTCAGGCTTGCCTTTTTTATAGGCAGGTCGCGGATCTTGGCCTAATACTTCTTTGATCACCTGAATGATATGGCGCGCTTGTGGATGGCTTGCGAGCTTACTTTGCGCTTGCTGCGAAAAGTTAACGTCGAGCACTTCTGGTTCATCGGCGGCAAACCCTCCCAATGCATCCGGAATCGAATCTGAATAGGGGATATAAGGCTTGATGTCGATGATCGGTGTACCGTCTACTAAGTCGACGCTGCCGAGATCCAACCAAGTCTGTCCTTTCTCTTGAGACACACCTTTTAGTTCAACCGCAGACATGCCAATTCCATTTGGTCTGAATGTGGCACGTGACGCGAATACACCAATACGTTCATTCCCGCCAAGGCGAGGTGGCCTCACAGTTGGTTTCCAGCCTGCTTCAAGGTTCTTGTCGAACAGAAATAGTAACCAAACATGGCTAAATTGCTCTATATCACGAACAGACTCAAGGCAGTTTGCTGCATCAACCAATCTGACTCTTGAGGTGGATGTGGGTACCAACCTGGGCTGCCTTGGCACAGCGAACTTCTCTTTATAAGGAGACTCAATAAAGCCAACAGGTTCAATTGTGTACATAGTTGGGTGTTCTCTGATTACGATTAAGACGGAAAAATATCATAAAATCGCTTGTTTTTCTTTTGATAACAATTGTCACTTGTAGTGTTATAACATATCAAGTTGGTTATTTAAGGGGAATACAATGAAACCGAATATCCATCCAGATTACCGTCCCGTGGTTTTTCATGACACCAGTGTCGATGAGTACTTCTTAATCGGCTCAACTCTAAAAACAGACCGTACTATCGAATGGGAAGTCGGCAATACTTGCCCTTACTTCACGATTGAGGTGTCGCCAAAGTCGCATCCTTTCTATACGGGCAAACAACGAGTGCTACATAAAGAGGGACGCGTTGCGAACTTCACTCGTCGTTTTGGTCAATTAGGTAAGGGAGCTAAATAATGAAAGTTGTTAAATCACTTAAAAGTGCGAAAAGCCGTCACCCTGATTGCCAGATAGTTAAGCGTAGAGGGCGTCACTATGTGATCTGTAAATCCAATCCAAGATTTAAAGCGGTTCAAAAATAACCGTCAATATGATGTGACATGTGTGTAAAAACGAGGGGAAAGTCAAACTTCATTCATTTGTCTGTTTTTCTTTTCCTTCGAGAGGAACTTAACCGGATATCGAGTGTGTATTTAACGTACGATGTATTTTATTTTTAAGTGAATCAATGGGTTATATTGTGAGTTATATTTCTAGTGAATGCGTTGTTGTAAATTATAAATCTAGTTTTTGTGTTTAATATAGATTTATTTGCTAATTAATTGTTCAAATAGAGTTAAAAGTCGTCGTTTGTTACACACTTTGTAACATTTTGAATTTCTAATTGATATTTTTGTCGCGTACCCTTCGCTGGCAATTTGAACATCTTTGTCACAATTGCACAGGAATCACTACACAAGGAGGGAACAGATGAGTTCATCTGCTTCAATAAAAAACAACGCACCAAAAAAACCTATTTTCACACGCTTTTTAGACAGCGTTGAATATTTGGGGAACCTTTTACCCCACCCAATCACTCTTTTTGCTATCTTCTGTGTCGCAATCCTAGTTTCTTCAGGTATTGCTGGTTACTTTGAAGTGTCTGTCATGGACCCTCGCCCTGAAGGTGCTAGTGGTCGTGCTGCTGATGGTATGATCCACGTTGTAAGCTTACTTAATGCTGAAGGCTTACAACTCATCGTAACGAATCTAGTTTCGAACTTTGTTGGCTTTGCGCCACTTGGTACTGTACTTGTTGCAATGCTAGGTGTTGCGATTGCTGAGCACTCAGGTCTATTATCTGCGGCAATGCGCGGCATGGTAATGGGCGCATCTCAGCGCATGGTTACTGTAACCGTGGTATTTGCCGGTATTATCTCTAACACGGCTTCAGAGCTGGGTTACGTAGTACTTATCCCTCTTGCAGCAATGCTTTTCCACTCATTGGGTCGTCACCCATTAGCAGGTCTAGCGGCAGCATTTGCTGGTGTATCTGGTGGTTATTCTGCAAATCTACTTATAGGTACGGTTGATCCACTGCTTTCTGGTATCACAGAAACAGCAGCACAAATGCTTGATCCATCTTACTCTGTTGGCCCTGAATCAAACTGGTACTTCATGTTTATTTCGACCTTCTTTATCTCGATTGCCGGCGCATTGGTAACAGAGAAGATTGTTGAACCTAAACTGGGTAAATACAATGTCGAAGACGCGTCTGAAGATCTTTCAAATGACTCAATGGGTAAGCTTACTGCTATTGAGAAGAAAGGCCTTAGATTGGCGGGTGTCGCTGTATTAATCGTGAGTGCGCTTTTAGCTTGGACTGTTGTTCCTGCTGACGGTGTTCTACGTTCAGAGGCGGGCACGATTTCAGGCTCTCCATTCCTGAAAAGTATCGTCGCGTTTATCTTTGTATTCTTTGCTATTCCTGGTTTTGTTTACGGCAAAATTACCGGTTCAATGAAGAATGACCGTGATGTGATTAATGCAATGGCAACGTCGATGTCTTCAATGGGCATGTACATCGTTCTTGTATTCTTTGCTGCACAGTTTGTTGCTTTCTTTAAGTGGACGAACTTTGGTCAAGTGGTTGCTGTAGGCGGCGCAACATTCCTTCAGGATATCGGCCTAACGGGTCCAATGTTGTTCTTCGCATTCATCCTAATGTGTGGTTTCATTAACCTGATGATCGGTTCAGCTTCTGCACAGTGGGCAGTAACAGCGCCAATCTTCGTTCCAATGCTAATGCTAGTAGGCTACGCACCTGAAACGATTCAAGCGGCTTACCGTATCGGTGATTCAACAACCAACATCATTACACCAATGATGAGCTACTTCGGTCTTATCCTTGCCGTAGCAACTCGCTACATGAAGAACCTAGGTATCGGTACACTGATCGCGACAATGTTGCCTTACTCAATGGTATTCATGTTTGGTTGGAGCATCTTGTTCTACCTATGGGTATTCGTATTCGGTCTACCAGTAGGTCCAGGCGCTGCAACGTACTACACGCCTTAGTTGTAGAGTAGGGGAAACCTTCTTCTAATTGATATTAAAAAAACCTGCATTGTTTGCAGGTTTTTTGGTTTTTTATGGAGAGATAGAACTAGGTTAAGCTCGGATGAGCCAGCTAGCGTTTGGCTAGAATTCTATCTAAGTGGTTGGCAAACTCACGACGGTCGGTTTGAGAAAGGGCACTTGGTCCACCCGTTTGGATGCCACTTGAGCGCATGGTATCCATAAAGTCACGAATGTTCAGACGCGCTTTAATGGTCTCTTTGGTGTAAAGCTCACCACGAGAGCTGAGTGCTTGCCCACCTTTAGTGATCACTTCGTCAGCCAGAGGGATATCGGATGTAATCACAAGATCGCCGGGTTCAGTGCGCTTTACGATTTCATCATCAGCAATATCAAACCCGCTTGGCACTTGAATTGAGTGAATGTTATTGCGTTTAGGAACGGGAACCAGATGGTTTGCCACAAAGGTACATTCAACCCCTGTGCGCTCAGCTGCGCGTACGATTGTTTCTCGGATAACCTTTGGACAAGCGTCCGCATCAACCCATATCTTCATAGTGTTCTATTTCTCTGTTAGCTTATTTATCGGTCAACTTATTGCTCAGTTGCCTTATTGATCAGTTAGTTTAGCTTCAAGCATGGCAACGCGAGCAGTGAGTTCAAGGATTTGCTTTTCCAGTTGGCTAACACGATCAAGTGCTGGCTCTTCTTGTGTCGCGACTTCAACTTTAGGAACACGATTTGCGCTTTTCCAGCTCTTGATGGTCGTGATTAAAGCGGGCATCGGAACGGATGTGCTCATACGAGCCTTAACTAAAGCAACTGTCGGCTCTTTCCCTTGCGCTTGCAGTCCTTCAAGCACTGATTTCAACTCTTCAGAAACATCTTTTGTCAGCATGTTGATCTCCATTTTTAGTCTTTAGTCATTTTACTCGCTCTGGTGAATGATAGCGAATCATAAAACCGCCCATGGCTTGTGAGAGATCTCTTACAAAGGTTGTGAGATAACACGAATACATCGCTAGAGAGATTGATGCTCACATGGTTAAGGTGTTGAATTTTAATTGTTTTATATAATTAACAACTTTCTTGAATTCAAAATGTGATGCAAATCTATTGTCCGAAATCCTAAATCGCGTAAATTAAACCTTGTCGGAAGGATTCTGACACGGAACAGGAAAGCACCAAGGATTTGGTTATCTTCAGGATGAAGATTTGGTTACTTAGGATTGAGTGATCAAGCATGGAGCGTAAGGACATTGTAGGGATACAGTCAGTTAACAGGAAGTTAGCTGCAACGGAATGACAATGGACACCTTTAGGATTAAAGGGTTGGATTAGCATCAGGACGATGTAAAGGACACCGCTCACGGAACAAGTGATGTGCGCTAACTAGGATTGTTAGCTTTCAGGATGATTGGACACCGCTAGGACGGCGAAGTAAAGGAAAGAGCTGAAGGATTACAGCCACTATTATGGATGATGCATGGAGCATTAATTAGTAGCCGGACTGCTGCGAGTAAGACCCTAGCCCTGACACTTCGGTGTCGGGGCTTTTCTTTTCCTAAGGCTTTTTCTCTATCTAGGGGCTCTCTTTAATTCAGGAGCTTTTATCTAAGCACGCGACATCTGCTTTTCTGCTAATGGTCAACACAAGGAGTGTTTTATGACGATAGCAACCTCAAGAACGCTGTTGGTACCTTATACCGAGCAGTTAGAACATGACTTTATCAAGTTGAATTGCTGCCCCATCAATCGTGCTGAAATGAACGGGCCGCATTCTATTGCCTCTGCAAAACACCTATTTCAAGAAATACTGAACGACAACGTTGGTTTTTGCCGAGCCATTATCCACAACCAAACCCGCGAATACCTCGGGCATTTGTTTGTTTCGTCTGAAGAAGGGAAGCATGAACTGGGATTTATTCTGGACAAGGAGTTTTGGAATCAAGGCCTTGCTAGTGAAGTGCTAAAACCTTTCTTTAGTTTGGTTTGTTTTGAAGAACACCTAACGAATGTTGTCGCGACCGTTAATGTTGGTCATAACCCATCAATTAAGTTACTTGAAAAGTTAGGCTTTGCATTTAAAGAGACCAAACAAGATCAGTTTGGCCCTTATCATGAATATAGTTATACCGCGTATTGCGACGTTACATTCTATGAGGCTGTAGCTCAAACCGCATAGAACGGAAGCCCACCATGGTCAGTTTCCCTTGGTACAGGTCATCACCTAACGCTGAAAACTCAAATTGATACACGGTGTGCCAGCGCCAAATGGTGGTGAGCTCATGGCGCATCTTAAGTTTATGACCACTAAAGGCAACACTTAATAGCTGTAAGTCGAGCTCTTTACATTTTCTCGCAATGGCAGCTTTCGCAAGCTCGGATTGCCTGCGCTGTTGCCAAAACAGAAAGCAAAAGAAGCACAGCATCAAAATAGCCAATAAGTTATCTATCATTTAATCCATACTTCCTTTTATCTCTCTATTCCGTTCGTGATTTGAGCTTTTTGTTATGAGCTACTGAGCTGTTCTGTCTGGTATCTATTGCGACTTAGCCGCTTGTTGTAATTCTACAAGTGCATTGGCGAGTTCTGGTGATGGGTTCGAGTTCAATAATGGTAAAAATACCATTCTCAGTGTCGGAATCATCACTAAATCTGCAAATAACTGATTGAACAAGTTTTGGTTGCCCGTTTGTGCGAGACGCAGCAAGAACTGCTCAGCAATCGCAGGATCTTGCAGTGCGTGCCAGCTGCGACCAGCCAAACCAATCAATACTTCTTGGTGGCTTAAGCGCGGGCTAGCCAGAACTTGGTTAATTACGGCGTTGGTTGTGCTTTGCTCTGCGCCAGAAAGGGCACGTACCAGCGCTGACAGTAAGAACAGATCTGGCTCTTGACTGTTAATCTCATTCTCTGCCATTTCTTGTAAGCGTTGAGCGAGCTTGTCATTGATTTGCGTATGCTCAAGCGCCCCGAGAGTCGCGTATAGAGGTTCTGAAGGCAGCTTATTCAATGCTTTGCGAATCGCGACACCATTTTGTTGGCTGCCTAAACGAGCACACATATCAGTGATGCCTTGTAGGCCAACGGTTTTCCAGTTGTCCCAGCCTAGATCGCCTGTGAAGTAGTGTTGAGCGTGTTCGTAGTATTGGCTCGTTGCAAGGTCTAAACCTGCTCTTACTTGGCTATGGAACACGGCCATTTTGTCTTCTGAAGGCTTGAAGGTATATGGGTTGTTTGACAGCTTTTGTTGTTGCTCTTCGCTGATCTCACCGTTCAAACGTGTGCCCATCGCTTCGATAACAAACTTAAGGAAATTGCCGACATCACCTTGATGTAATAGGCCTCTTTCGTCCAGTTTGAATTTTAGGAACCAGATCCAAGGTTGCTTGTGTTCGTTCCAGTAACTAATCGCTAAGTGAGCTTGTTTCTGAAGTGGAAATGGGTACGGCTGTTTCCCTTGCTCAACATCAGAGAATAAGGTGTTGTCGATCTTCTGAATACGGCGACCTAGGTCGTAGATATCGTACTGGCAACCGCTATTCTTTAGTAACTGAGTGAGCGTGTGAATCGTTTCCATAGTAATAAAGCTCCTAACTTTCTTTCCTAAATAGATGGTACTCTATGCCCCAATTTCAAGGTCACTAGATAAATAACTTGGTGAAAAATGACAGCAGCCACAAAGTTACCTCTTTTACTTCAACAATTAGAACAACAAATGCGCCAATGTTCCCTATGGAGCGATGTTTCACCTTCGGATGAAGCTCTGGCGAGCGTTGAGCCTTTTGCGATTGACTCACTACAGCCAGAAGAGTGGTTGCAGTGGATCTTTATCGTAAAGATCAACGCAATGATGGATGCCCAAATAAGCCTACCGAGAGGCTTTGCGATTCATCCTTATTTTGGTGAAGTATGGAAAAATGAGGCAGAAAAAGCTGAACTGCTAGTGACGATTCAGAGTATTGATGAGGTATGTGCGTAATGTTAGAGATCATTTATCAAGATGAGTACTTTGTCGCGGTGAATAAGCCAGCCGGCATGCTAGTACACCGCTCATGGCTCGATAAACACGAGACTCAATTTGTTATGCAGACACTGCGAGATCAAATTGGTCAGCATGTATTTCCATTGCATCGCTTAGACAGACCGACATCTGGTGTGTTGGTGTTTGCGTTGTCGAGCGAGGTTGCTTCACAGGTGATGCCGATGTTCGCTAACCATGAGATGCAAAAAACCTATCATGCGATTGTTCGTGGTTGGATAGAAGAGGGCGACACGCTCGATTATGCACTCAAGGTCGAGTTGGATAAGATCGCAGACAAGTTTGCAAAAGAAGATAAAGAACCACAAGAAGCTGTCACCGTTTACGAGCCGCTAGCAAAAGTAGAAGTGCCATATTCAACAGGACGCTTTCCTACGAGCCGCTACTGCTTGGTTGAGATGATGCCAAAGACAGGTCGCAAACATCAGCTGCGTCGTCACATGGCTCATCTAAGACATCCGATTGTCGGTGATACTTCACATGGTGATGGTAAGCACAATCGACTGTTCCGTGATGATTTAGATTCGCATCGTTTGTTGTTGCACGCTTCTGAGCTTCGCTTTATCCATCCTTTCACAAAAGAAGAGTTGGTGATGAAGGCCAACCTTGATGAAACTTGGCTAAGGTTGTTTGAAACCTTTGAGTGGGATACTAACTTAATCGATGCTCAAACTTGCTTGTCTAAGTAAGTCTCGCGTGTTTAGGCAATCTCCAGTCTAAGTGAATAGAGAAAATAGAATAAAAAAACAAAGGGCTGATAGTGATATCAGCCCTTTTTGTATCTGTATAACCTTAACGGCATAACTAATGTTGGTTAGTTAACAGTAATAGTTAGTCGCGGGATCATTTTAGCTTTTCTAGATCAGCTTCGATCTCAGCGATCTTGCTTGATACCACTTTCTCTAGATGGCGTAAGTCGGTAAGGATCTTCTGCTTCACATCCACCTCAGCCGTTGGCGTCGGTTTGGTGATTTTGTTGAGTTCATCAATCACAAGAGTGAGGTTGCGGTTAATCTCTGTCACTTCTTTGTATTGATTATTGCCACCGCTAACAAGCACACTTTTTACTTGTCGTGGGTACTTAAATTTAACGCTTTTCGCGAACAGTTCCCCTTTCTGCTTACGAAAGTAAATCTTCAGGATATCTTTGTGCGCTTCTTGGCGAAGGGAGTAACGTTCAATCTGTTTAGGTTCGTGGATACCTAAGCCAGTGAGGTTTGGATACATAAGCGACCTCTAGGTTATGAATGTAATACTTTTATGTAATTGACTTGATCAATGTAGCAGCCTAACGACGAGCTAGATAGTTGATATCTGTGAATTGATTGTAAGTTGTGGGCAAGATCGCTCTCTATCTTTACCCACACTTATCTGATGATTAGATTCTGTTTTTAGGGCGCAAGTTCCGAAACATGCTCCGTCAATCTTTCTCTTAGCGCTTGTTCCTGCTCTTCAGATAGCCTTCCTCCCGCTTCACTAGTCAGAATAAACAAATCTTCTGCACGTTCGCCGATGGTGGTAATTTTAGCGCCGTGCAAATTGATGTCTAACTCAGCAAAGGTTGCACCGACTTGAGCCAGTAATCCCGGCGTGTCCAATGCTCTGAGTTCCATCAAGGTGCGTTTCTTGCTCTTGGTCGGTAGGAATTCGACCAGAGTCTTTACCTTGAAGTGCTGTAAGTTACGCGGCGTTCTGCGTGTTCTAATTTTAGTTGGACGACCATCAGCTAGAACGTGAGTCAGATGTTTAGCAACGGCTTTGTGTCTTGCTTCATCAATCGCTTCGCCGTGCTGGTCTAGTACGATAAAGGTATCCAAAACATGACCATCTTTGCTAACCATGACCTGCGCGTCATGAACGTTAAAGTTACGTCTGTCGAGTTCGGCAACCACGGTCGCAAACAGTGCTGCTTGGTCTTTACAATAAACGAACACTTCTGTGCCACCGCGCGTCGCTTTCTTACTGATCAGCACTAACGGTTGGCTTGGGTCTTCTAGGCGAAGTAAGTGCTCACAGTGCCAAGCGATTTGTTTATGTGTGTGACGCAAGAAATAATCGGCCTTAAAGCGTTGCCACAACACTTCAATCTCACGAGCGGTGAAGCCTTCTTTACGCAGCAGTGCTGATGCCATTTGTTGGTTGTGACGAATACGGTCTCTGACATCGACAGGGTTTTCCAAGCCGCGGCGCAGTGCTCGCTGCGTTGAGTGGAACAGCTCAGCTAACAGGGTTCGTTTCCAACTGTTCCATAGCTCAGGGTTAGTCGCACAGATATCGGCAACGGTTAAACAAACCAGTAGCTCGAGTGATTCTTCATCACGCACTTTTTTGGCGAATTCGGTGATCACATCTGGGTCGTAGATATCACGACGTTGAGCCGTTACTGACATCAATAGGTGATTTTGTACCAACCACGCGACTTGTTTGGCTTCAGGCTTCGATAGCCCGTGTTCAATACAGAAAGAGTAAGCCTCAACCGCACCTATCTCAGAGTGGTCTCCGCCGCGGCCTTTGCCGATGTCATGGAAGATAGCGGCAAGGATCAGCAACTCTTTCTTCTGTACTCGAGGATAGACTTCACAGCAGATAGGGTGCTTATCGTGGTTTTCGATTTGACCAAAGCGGTTGATGTGCTTGAGCAGGCGGATACTGTGCTCATCCACGGTGTAAACATGGAATAGGTCAAACTGCATCTGACCAACGATCTGGCTCCACTGCGGTAAGTACGCAGAGAGCACGCCCAATTTGTGCATTAAGCTAAAGGCTTTGTGCAGGGCATTAGGGTGGCGAACTAGATCCATGAACTTGTCACGAGCTTCAGGAATGGTATGCAGGAATCGGTTCAATCGACGGCGTGCCGTACGCAGTTGTCGCAGTGTTGGTGGACTTACCCCTTCGATAGTCGAGTCATTGGCAATATGGATAAACATATCGAGAATCGTTTCTGGTCTTGCTTGGAATAGGGCAGGCTTGCGCGCTTCGATCAACGAACCTCGACGTTGGAAATCACTATCGAGAATTTCAGCGTCTTGGGTTTGACCGCCATTGATGATCGCTTGATCGAACAGCTTAAGCAGCATCTTATTCAGTTCAGCAACACGACGAAGGGTTCGGTAGAACTCTTTCATCATCATCTCAACACCACGGTTTCCTTCACCCGTATAACCCAGATGTTCAGCGACTTGAGCTTGATGCGCGAACGTTAAACGGTTGTCGTAACGGCGCAGTTCAATATGCAATGCAAAGCGAACACGCCATAAAAAATCTTGGCACTCAACGAGCTCACGATATTCAGCATCGGTCAGAAAGCCGTATTTGCTCATCTCTAACAAAGAGGTCGCGCCGAAGTGGCGACGCGCAACCCAGCTCAGGGTATGGATGTCTCTGAGCCCTCCCGGAGTCGATTTGATGTCCGGTTCTAAATTATAGGTGGTGTCGTGGTAGCGAGCATGACGCTCTCTCTGTTCTTGAATCTTGGCTTTGTAAAACGTCTCACTTGGCCAAAATGAATCGGAATGAATCTTCAGTTTTAGTTCTTGGAAAGTGTCTTCACTACCACATAACAATCGCGACTCTTGTAGGTTGGTCGCGACGGTTAAATCATCGGTGCCGATATCGAGACACTCAGTAATAGTTCGCACAGCATGGCCAACTTCGAGCTTTAAATCCCAAAGTAGAGTAATGAATTGACTGACCTTTTCACCAAGAGCTGGTGGTAGTGTTTTTTGCGAGACAATGAGAATATCAATGTCAGACAAAGGATGCAGTTCGCCACGACCATAACCACCCACTGCGACAAGTGAAATATGAGGCAGTTTGTTGAATCCGAAATTTTCCCACAAACGATTGAGAAGTAAATCCATGTATTCGGAGCGCAGTAGAACCAAATCGGTGACGGGATGGTGGTTCAGAAATTCATTTTTTTGATACTGCGTGAAGATCTCGAGCTGATTTTTTAATTCGCAGATTTCAATTTGTTCGTCATTGAACGTAAGAGGGCATTGATAAGGCATAGTCTGCTATCCGTGCAAGCAAATGAGAATAGTAAACAATTTAACAGAAGCTGATGGAAAATCGAAATTGAGTGGATAAAAAATATCCTCGACAATGCGAGGATATTTTTAAAAGGCTGATGCGCTCAGTTCGGTGAACTAAGCGTTCTTCATGATACGTGGGATTGTATCATCGCTGCGCAGTGTTAGTACTTCACAACCAGTATCAGTTACAACCAGAGTGTGCTCCCATTGAGCCGAGTTCTTGCTGTCTGCTGTGTATACTGTCCAGCTATCTTCGTCATCAAGACGACAGCCAAACTTACCCGCGTTGATCATTGGCTCGATAGTGAAGCACATGCCTGCTTTTAGCACGGTGCGATCGCTGTTCTTGTAGTGAACTACTTGTGGATCTTCGTGGAATTCAGAACCAATGCCGTGACCACAGTAATCTTTAACAATAGAGAACTTAGCGCGTGGGTTGTTCTTGTTGTTTGTTTTGATGTACTTCTCGATAGCAGTACCGATTTGACCAAGTTGAACACCTGGCTTAACTTGGCGCATGCCTTCGTAAAGTGCTTCTTGAGCAACCATACATAGACGCTTGTTTGCCGGTGAAACCTCACCAACAAGGAACATCTTAGATGTGTCACCGTGGTAACCTTGTGGACGAACGCTTAGGTCTGCATTTTCATCATCAGGAACAATCACAGTTATATCAACGTTTAGAATATCGCCATCTTTCAATACTGCAGGTTTGAATTGACCTGTGCTACCTGTCTCATCTTGTGATGCTGGAATGCCGTGACACACGATGTGGTTGATAGACGTACAGATTGACTTAGGGAAACCGTGGTAATCAAGTGGTGCTGAGTATGCGCCTCTTTCTAGAGCGTACTCGTGACAGATTTTGTTCAGTTCTTCTGTCGTTGTACCTACTTGGATGTGAGGTTCAATCATCTCTAGAATTTCAGCGGCCAGTTTGCCGGCAACGCGCATTTTTTCGATTTCTTCAGCAGTTTTAATTTTTACAGCCATTGCATATCTCTTAATTTGGTAGCACCTAAGTGTGCATATTGGGGCTATTCTATCAGTGCAGCATTTTAGCGCAACATTACCATGTCCGTACAATATTGGTGGATACTGCTCAATCTGAGTGGATAATGTTCGGTTTAATGGTGCAGCGTGATTTGAATAGGACACTATTTTACAGAGGAAATTCGCCGCCACGGTTCAGTATAGCAGTCGCCATTTTTAGAATTTTTTCTAGCCATAGATAGACAAAATATGGTATAAAGCGCGCCGGACATCAGGACTGTTTTCTCCACTTGGCGAAACAAGCTTTGTGTCCACTAACTTATTTCTTTAAATCACACACATTCCGACACATGTTCCGGGGTGCCTCAACAACATAGATAACGGCTGAAAAGTGGTTAGTTGTTAGGGGTCGGATTCATGGGGGATGTGGAGGCCTAACCCCATAGAGGATTTTAAAATGGCAACTGTATCAATGCGCGATATGCTTAAAGCTGGTGTTCACTTCGGTCACCAAACTCGTTACTGGAACCCAAAAATGAAGCCATTCATCTTTGGTGCTCGTAACAAAGTACATATCATCAACCTAGAAAAAACTGTACCAATGTTCAACGACGCTCTAGCTGAAATTGCTAAAGTTGGCGAGAAGAAAGGTAAAGTTCTTTTTGTTGGTACTAAGCGCGCTGCATCTGAAGCTGTTAAAGAAGCTGCTATCAACAGCAACCAGTTCTACGTTAACAACCGCTGGTTAGGCGGTATGCTAACGAACTACAAAACTGTTCGTCAGTCTATCAAGCGTCTGAAAGAACTTGAAGCGCAAGCTCAAGACGGTACTTTCGACAAGCTTACTAAGAAAGAAGCTCTAATGCGTACTCGTGAAATGGAGAAGCTAGAGAAATCTCTTGGTGGTATTAAGAACATGGGCGGCCTTCCAGACGCTCTATTCGTAATCGATGCTGATCACGAACACATCGCAGTTAAAGAAGCAAACAACCTAGGTATCCCAGTTTACGCTGTAGTTGATACTAACTCTAACCCAGACGGCGTTGACTTCGTTATCCCAGGTAACGATGATGCAATCCGTGCAGTACAGCTTTACCTAAACGCTGCTGCAGACGCGGTTAAAGAAGGTCGTAACAAAGATGTTGCTGCTGTAGCTGCTGAAAAAGACGGTTTTGTAGAAGCTGAATAATAGCGGCTCTGAGCCATATTTAGTTCATATTAAGCGGTCATAATCGGTGGCTTAACGGACTGAATACAGTCAATATCAGGGGCCAATTAATTAGGCCCCTGTTTTTTATCTTTTTTAGAATTTACTGAGGAATAGAGAATGGCAACTGTAACTGCAGCTCTAGTTAAAGAACTTCGTGAACGCACAGCTGCGGGCATGATGGAATGTAAAAAAGCACTTGTTGCTGCTGAAGGCGACATCGAGCTAGCAATTGAAAACATGCGTAAATCTGGCGCAGCGAAAGCAGCTAAAAAAGCTGGTAACGTTGCTGCTGAAGGCGCAATCATCATCAAAGAAGCAAACGGCGCAGCTGCTCTTCTTGAAGTTAACTGCCAAACTGATTTCGTAGCTAAAGATGCAGGTTTCCTTGCATTCGCTAACGAAGTTGCTGAAGTTGCTCTAGCAGAACGTCTAGAAATCGCTGCTCTTCAAGCTAAATTTGAAGAAGCGCGTATTGCACTAGTAACTAAGATCGGTGAAAACATCAACATCCGTCGCGTACAATTCGTTGAAGGTGTTGCACTAGCTTCTTACCGTCACGGCGAGAAAATCGGTGTTGTTGTTGCTGGTGAAGGCGAAGCTGAAACGCTTAAGCACGTTGCAATGCACGTTGCTGCATCACGTCCTGAGTTCCTAAACCCAGAAGACGTACCTGCAGACGTAGTTGAGAAAGAAAAAGCAGTTCAAGTTGAAATCGCTATGAACGAAGGCAAACCAGCTGAAATCGCAGAGAAAATGGTTGTTGGCCGTATGAAGAAATTCACGGGCGAAATCTCTCTAACTGGTCAAGCTTTCATCATGGAGCCTAAGCAAACTGTTGGCGCTATCCTGAAAGAGAAAGGCGCTTCAGTATCTGACTTCGTACGTCTAGAAGTTGGTGAAGGCATCGAGAAAGCGGCTGAAATGAGCTTCGCTGACGAAGTTGCTGCGGTACAAAAAGGTTAATCCTTAGCGTATTGTTTGAAAAAGACCGTGGCAAATGCTGCGGTCTTTTTATGAATAATGAATTATTTCCGACTTTTAGCTGTTATGAATGCAAACTGAGCTCTTCAGTTTTTATCCATGACTGTTAATCATCAACTCTTTGGAAGGTAAACTCCATGACTACGAACCCTAAACCAGTGTATCAACGTATTCTGTTAAAACTTAGCGGTGAAGCGCTACAAGGCGAAGAAGGTTTTGGTATTGACCCAACGATCCTTGATCGTATGGCTCAAGAAGTAAAAGAATTGGTTGAACTAGGCGTTCAAGTTGGTGTTGTTATCGGTGGCGGTAACTTGTTCCGTGGTGCTGGTCTTGCTGAAGCTGGCATGAACCGCGTTGTTGGTGACCACATGGGTATGCTTGCAACGGTAATGAACGGCCTTGCAATGCGTGACGCTCTTCACCGTGCTTACGTAAACGCACGTGTAATGTCTGCAATCCCTCTTAAAGGTGTGTGTGACGACTACAACTGGGCAGATGCAATCAGCCAACTACGTCAAGGTCGCGTTGTGATCTTCTCTGCTGGTACGGGTAACCCATTCTTCACTACGGATTCTGCTGCATGTCTACGTGGTATCGAAATCGAAGCTGACGTAGTTCTAAAAGCGACAAAAGTAGATGGTGTATTTACTTCTGACCCTGTAGCAAACCCAGACGCAGAGTTGTATGATACGTTGTCTTACAACACGGTTCTTGATAAAGAACTTAAAGTAATGGACTTGGCTGCATTTACGCTAGCACGTGATCACAAAATGCCAATCCGTGTATTTAACATGAATAAACCAGGCGCACTACGTCGCGTGGTTATGGGTGAAACTGAAGGTACATTAATCAGCGACGCTGACTAATTTTTCGGGCTTACTGAGGTGTTGTACCTTGGCAAGCTTATCCTTATCACTCCAAATAAAAAGCTTTCTTGAAGAAAGAACATAATCAAGGTGAAATTGTGATTAACGAAATCAAAAAAGACGCTCAAGAGCGCATGGTAAAAAGTGTTGATGCACTAAAAAACAGCCTGCAAAAGATTCGTACAGGCCGTGCGCACCCGAGCCTACTTTCTGGTCTTACTGTTGAGTACTACGGTGCTCCAACGCCTTTGACTCAAGTAGCTAACGTTATCGCTGAAGATGCACGTACACTAGCTATTACAGTGTTTGATAAAACGCTGACTCCTCTAGTTGAAAAAGCAATCCTGACATCTGACCTAGGCCTAAACCCTATGTCTGCGGGTACAGTTATCCGTGTTCCACTTCCACCGCTAACGGAAGAGCGTCGTAAAGACCTAGTTAAAATCGTTCGTGGCGAAGCTGAAGGTGGCCGTGTTGCTATCCGTAACATCCGTCGTGACGCGAATGGCGATCTAAAAGCACTTCTTAAAGATAAAGAAATCTCTGAAGATGAAGATCGTAAAGCACAAGACGAAATTCAAAAGCTAACTGACGCTGCGGTTAAGAACGTAGACGAAGTTCTAGCTGTTAAAGAAAAAGAGTTGATGGAAGTTTAATCTTCCATATTCTTTTCTTTCCGGAAAAACGCTGTACTCACGGTGCAGCGTTTTTTTATGCTACTCTGTTCGACTATTAGAATTTGATTCACTCTTTTATGCATAATTCTCAAGCGTTCACAGACTCTCTTCCTAAACACATTGCTATCATTATGGATGGTAATGGTCGCTGGGCAAAAGCTCAGGGCAAGCCTCGCGTCTTTGGCCATAAAAACGGTGTTCAAGCCGTTCGTAAAACTATCTCTTCTGCAGCCAGACTTGGCATTAAAGCCGTTACTCTTTTTGCATTTAGTAGCGAAAACTGGCGTCGTCCTGAAGAAGAAGTCGGTATCTTGATGGAACTGTTTATTTCAGTGCTGTCGAGTGAAGTTAAAAAACTTCATAAAAATAATCTACAACTTCGTGTTATTGGTGATAAAAGTCGTTTCAATGATCGACTACAAAAGAAGATAGAAGAAGCGGAAGCTTTGACTAGCACCAATACGGGTATGGTTATTAATATTGCAGCTAACTACGGCGGTAAGTGGGATATTCAGCAAGCAATGACCTCTATTGCTCAACAGGTAAAGTCTGGTGATATTAATGTAGATGACATTGATGAAGCTATGATTACACAGCACCTGACAATGGCAGATATTCCTGAAGTCGATCTACTTATCCGTACCAGTGGCGAATGCCGCATTAGTAATTTTATGCTTTGGCAGTTGGCTTACGCCGAAATGTATTTCACTGAACAATTCTGGCCAGACTTTAATGAAGACAGCTTAGTAGAAGCTGTGACTTGGTTTGTTAACCGTGAGCGTCGTTTTGGATGCACCGGTGAGCAAATTAAAGCTTTGATGGACAGTTAATAAGGATTTTTTGGTTTGAAACAACGAATTATTACGGCGTTGATTTTAGCTCCCCTAGTTATTCTAGGTATTTTCGAGTTATCACTTCCTACATTTATTCTTTCACTAGCGGTAATCTCGCTATTGGGTTTTTGGGAGTGGACTCAGTTTGTGGAAAGCAAATCGCGTTATTTAGCGTTGATTCCAACGGTTGTGGTTAGTGCTGCAAGTTTTTCTTTTATCCCTTTTGATGCATTTAGCCTTAATAACTTGTCTACTGCTCACTACGCCATTCTAACGATTGGCTCGATTTGGTGGGTAATCGCGAGTGGCATGGCGGTGACTTATCCTAAGTCTATGCCTGCATGGAAAGACTCTTCTCTTCTTCGTCACGCCTTTGGTGTGCTGACTCTGCTGCCATTCTTCTGGAGTGTGGTTATCCTGCGTGCTAACGGTATCGATGCTGATCCTTACCACGGTGCTAAACTGGTGATGTTTGTTTGCTTGCTTGTTTGGGCTGCAGATAGCGGCGCATACTTTTCAGGAAAGAGTTTTGGTAAGCGTAAAATGGCACCAGCGGTAAGCCCTAATAAGACGATTGAAGGTCTTATCGGTGGCATTATTACTGCGGTGATCGTGGCTTGGATCTTTGCTGATTTGTTTGATATCCAATTCACAAGCCCACTTCACATGATTGTTATTACCCTTGTGACCGTTGTTATTTCTGTTCTAGGTGACCTTGTTGAAAGCATGTTTAAGCGTGTTTCTGGGGTGAAAGACAGCAGTAATCTGATTCCTGGTCATGGTGGTATACTAGATAGAATAGATAGCTTAACGGCTGCATTCCCTGTCTTTGCTCTGCTTTATTTAGCATTCTAATAAAAAAGGGCAGTGATTCTGCCCTTTATTACATTTCTACGGTCATATGTGATGCGAAATCTAACTATCCTTGGCGCTACCGGCTCAATTGGTGCAAGTACACTAAAAGTCGTTGAGCAAAACCCAGATCTCTATTCAGTGGTTGCACTGGCTGCAGGCTCGAATGTTGAAAAGATGCTGGCGTTAGTTGAAAAGTGGCAACCAAGCTATGTTGCTATGGCTTGCTCTGATGCAGCGTCTCAACTGACTGAAGTGTTGTCCGTGAGTTACCCTAACGTAAAAGTACTTTCAGGCACTGAAGGCATGTGTCAGGTTGCTTCTCTAGAGGAAGTGGACACGGTAATGGCCGCGATTGTTGGTGCCGCTGGTTTACTTCCTACTATGTCTGCGGTTAAAGCGGGCAAGCGTATCTTGCTTGCAAACAAAGAAGCTTTGGTGATGTCTGGGCAGTTGTTTATCGACGCCGTGGAAAAATACGGTGCAGAGCTGCTTCCTGTCGATAGCGAGCATAATGCTATTTTCCAATGCCTTCCGCAGAACGTACAAACTAACCTAGGCCGCTGTAACCTTGAAGAAAACGGCATTAACCATATTCTTCTGACTGGTTCTGGTGGTCCTTTCCGTTATACCGATGTGGCTGAACTCGAATCAGTGACTCCTGAACGCGCAATTGCACACCCTAACTGGTCTATGGGGCCTAAGATCTCTGTCGATTCTGCGACTATGATGAATAAAGGGCTAGAGTACATTGAAGCGAAATGGCTATTTAATGCTTCTCAGGAGCAGTTAAAGGTCATCATTCACCCGCAGTCTGTGATTCACTCGATGGTTCAGTACAAGGATGGCTCTGTGCTTGCTCAAATGGGCGAACCAGATATGGCAACGCCAATCGCTTTGACGATGTCTTACCCTAATCGTACCGAGGCGGGTGTTAAGCCTTTAGACTTTACTAAAATGGGTGAGCTTACCTTCTTAGAACCAGATTTCAGTCGTTACCCGTGTTTGAGGTTAGCGATTGAAGCATGCTACTTAGGTCAGCATGCGACAACAGCCATTAATGCAGCAAACGAGATCGCGGTCGATGCTTTCTTGAACAATCAGGTGAAGTTTACCGATATTGCTGTCATTAACGAACACGTTATGAGCAAAGTATGTGAACAACATAACTTTGAGGGTTTAGATAGCTTGGAAAGCCTTCTCGAGCTCGATAATATGTCTCGTCAAATAGCCATTCAATTTATTAAAGAGCAGCTAGCATGAGTGGAATTCTGTGGAACTTCGCATCTTTTATCGTAGCGCTTGGCATTCTGGTTGCTGTTCATGAGTTTGGACACTTCTGGGTCGCTCGTCGTTGTGGTGTGAAAGTTGAAAAATTCTCGATTGGTTTTGGTAAATCAATCTGGAGTAAAGTGGGCCGTGATGGTACTGAATACAGCTTGTCCGTGATTCCACTGGGCGGCTACGTTAAGATGCTCGATGGTCGTGTTGACGATCTTTCTGAAGATCAACAGCAATACGCTTTCGACAAGAAGCCGCTTTGGAAACGAACGGCGATTGTGGGTGCAGGCCCTGCATTCAACTTTATCTTTGCGGTGTTCGCGTATTGGTTAGTATTTTTGATTGGCGTACCCGCGGTTAAGCCCGTGATTGGTGAAGTCACTCCACAATCTATTGCTGCACAAGCCGGAATTGAAACTGGAATGGAACTTAAATCTATTTCAGGAATCAAAACCGCAGATTGGGAATCAGTCAATATGGGGTTGATATCGCACATTGGTGATCAATCCATGACAGTGACGGTTGCTTCTCAAGACGACATCGGCTTTGAGCAACAAATGACATTGGATATTTCAGACTGGTCGTTCAACCCAGAAACTGAATCTGCAATGACAACGCTGGGCTTTAGACCGTATTCTCCAGAGATATCGACAGTGCTCGCTCAAATCATTGATGATGGCGCTGCATACGATGCAGGTCTTGAAGCTGGCGATAAAATTGTTGAGATTAACGGGCAACCTATTGAACAGTGGCAGTCGGTTGTTGAGTTAATTCGTGCTAATCCAATGACATCATTGGACTTGGTCGTATTGCGAAATGGTGCCGAGCAGTCATTGGTTATGACACCAAAAAGTCGAGAGCTTTCTGATGGTTCGACAATCGGCTATGCAGGTATTGCTCCGGAAGTCGCAGAATGGCCAGAAGATTATCGCTTTGAGTTACAATTTGGTGTAATTGAGTCTGTAGGAAAAGCATTTGATAAAACAGGTCAAATCATTGGATTGACACTGACAATGCTTAAGAAGCTCATCGTTGGTGATGTTGGCTTAAACAACTTGAGTGGCCCTATTTCAATCGCTAAAGGTGCAGGTACAACCGCCGATTATGGTCTGGTTTACTTCTTGGGCTTTTTGGCTCTGATTAGTGTTAACTTAGGGATTATTAATTTGGTTCCGCTGCCTATGCTTGATGGCGGACATTTGCTGTTTTTCGCTATTGAGGCCGTTACTCGTAAACCGGTACCTGAGAAAGTTCAGGAAATGGGATACAGAGTGGGAGGGGCAATCCTCTTCTCATTGATGGCTCTGGCAATATTTAACGATTTTACTCGTCTGTGAATGGTTTCTCACAGGCATTGGTAGTAGCAAGGAATAATTAGAATAAGTATGGCGATTAAGCAAATTCTGTTCGCAAGTCTATTGGCCACTAGTGTGGCTGCGAACGGAGCACAAAACTTTGTAGTTCAAGATATCAAGATCGAAGGTTTACAGCGTGTTGCACTTGGTGCAGCTCTACTGAAAATGCCAGTACGTATTGGCGATGAAGTGGATGAAAGCGATGTGTCTGAGATCATTCGTGCATTGTATGCTTCGGGCAACTTTGAGGACGTTAAAGTACTTCGTGATGAAGGTGTATTGATTGTTCAAGTTCAAGAACGACCGACCATCGCAAGCATCTCATTCTCTGGTAATAAAGCGATTAAAGAAGAACAGCTTCAGCAGAACCTAGATGCGTCTGGTGTTCGTGAAGGTGAAGCCCTTGACCGTACTACGCTGAGTAACATTGAAAAAGGCCTTGAAGATTTTTACTACAGTGTTGGTAAGTACAACGCGACAGTAAAAGCGGTTGTGACACCTCTGCCACGTAACCGTTCTGACCTTAAGTTTGTGTTTACTGAGGGCGTATCCGCTAAGATTCAGCAAATCAACTTTATCGGTAATGAAGTCTTCTCTGACTCTGAACTGCTTAGTCGTTTCAATCTGAATGTTGATGTTGCATGGTGGAATTTCCTTGCGGATGAAAAATACCAAAAGCAAGTATTAGCCGGTGATATCGAAGCGCTGAAATCTTACTACCTTGACCGTGGTTACCTTAAGTTTAAGGTTGACTCTACGCAGGTGGCGATCTCTCCAGACAAAAAAGGTGTTTACATCACGCTTGGCCTCGATGAAGGCGAAGCCTACACCGTTAAAGATGTCTCTTTCCGTGGTGAATTAATCGGTCGTGAGGCTGACTTCGAAGCGTTAGTGCCATTCGAAGACGGCGATACGTACAACGGTTCTTCGGTAACGTCTTTGGAAGAGAACGTAAAACGAATTCTTGGTGAATCTGGCTACGCGTACCCACAAGTTCGCACGATTCCTGAATTTGACGATGAGACCAAAGAAGTGTCGTTGGTTATCAATGTAGAAGCGGGCAGCCGTATCTATGTTCGTGATATTCGATTCACGGGTAACAACTCAACGAAAGACGAAGTACTGCGTCGTGAAATGCGTCAAATGGAAGGCAGCTGGCTTAACTCTAAGTCCATTGATACCGGTAAGAGCCGTCTTAACCGTTTAGGTTTCTTTGAAACGGTTGATGTACAAACAGTGCGTGTTCCTGGCAGTGAAGACCAAGTTGATTTGGTTTACAACGTTAAGGAAGCGAACTCAGGCAGTATCAACTTTGGTGTTGGCTACGGTACTGAATCAGGTGTTAGTTTCCAAGTTGGTTTGCAACAAGATAACTTTGCAGGTTCAGGTAACCGTGTTGGCGTAAGTGCCATGATGAATGATTACCAAAAGAACGTGAGCTTAGACTACCGTGACCCATACTGGAACCTTGATGGTGTGAGCTTAGGCGGTAAGATCTTCTACAACGAATTTGAAGCCTCTGAAGCGGGCATCGTCGACTATACCAACCAAAGTTACGGTACCAGCCTAACATGGGGTTTCCCTATGGATGAGCTGAACCGTATCGAGTTTGGTGTGGGCTATACGCACAACAAGATCGGTAACGTACCGACTTATATCCAAGTTGAACAGTTCGCGAGAAGTATCGACCAATACGGTGACGAGCACATCTTAACCGATGACTTCGATATCAATATTTCATGGACGCGTAACAATTTGAACCGTGGTTTCTTCCCAACTGAGGGTAACCACCAACGTGCTTTCGCTAAAATGACGGTACCAGGCTCTGATGCTCAGTACTTCAAAATGCAGTACGATGTAAAACATTACATCCCGCTGACCAAAAAGCATGAGTTCACACTATTGATGCGCGGCCGATTAGGCTATGGTAATGGTTATGGTCAAACAGATGGTAACGATAACTTGTTCCCATTCTACGAGAACTACTACGCAGGTGGTTTTACAACCCTACGTGGCTTTGGTTCTAACTCAGCTGGCCCGAAAGCCGTTTACGGAAGCAGCACAGGTAACAACCCAACCTATGATACCGCTACTGATGATTCAGTGGGTGGTAACGCGGTTGCCTTAGCAAGCTTAGAGTTAATTGTACCAACGCCGTTTGCTTCTGATGAAGCGCGCAGCCAGATTCGAACCAGTGTTTTCTTCGACATGGCAAGTGTATGGGACACAGAGTTCGTAGACCGCGGCGCACCAAATAGTGGCAGCCAGTACTACTACGATTACTCTGACCCAACAAATTACCGTTCATCTTATGGTGCCGCTCTTCAATGGATGTCACCAATGGGCCCACTGGTTTTCTCTCTAGCGAAACCAATTAAAGTTTACGAAGGTGATGATGAAGAGTTCTTCACATTTACCATTGGTAGAACTTTCTAATATTTAAAGGACAATATTTTGAAAAATATGATTAAAGCAGCAGGTTTAGGCCTTGTAGTTCTTAGCTCTTCTTTCTTTGCAACAGCTGCTGAAGCTGCGCAAAAAGTGGGTTATGTAAACACTGCACAAGTATTCCAGGCTCTACCTCAGCGTGAAGTTGTTCTTCAAAAAATGCAGGAAGAGTTCAAAGATAAAGCGGCTGAGCTACAGAGCATTCAAGCTGAAGCGAAAACCAAGATTGAAAAGCTTAAGCGTGATGGCGAGCTACTAGGTCCTGAAGAAGTTGAGAAGCTTCGTATCGAAGTTGGCCAACTAGACAGCAAGTACAAAATCAAAGCTCAAGCATTAGAAAAAGCAAGTCAACGTCGTGAAGCACAAGAGAAGCAGAAGCTGTTCAAAGTGATTCAAGATGCTGTAACTAAAGTTGCAGAGAAAGAAGGCTACGACATGATCGTTGATATTCAAGCTCTACAATACGGTAAGCCTGAATACAACATCTCTGAGCAAGTAATTAAATCACTGAAATAAGTTTTATGAAGAACCTGACTTTAGCCGAATTGGCAACGATTACTGGGGGAGAGCTACACGGAGACGGTACGATTACCGTCTCAGCAGTCGCTCCTATGGATAAAGCGCAAGAAGGTAACATTACGTTCCTTTCTAACGTGAAGTACAGCAAGCACCTAGGTGACTGTAAAGCGTCCGCTATTATGGTTAAAGAGAGTGAGCGCGAATTGTGTAAGACCAACGTTATTGTGGTTAGTGACCCTTACGTTGCTTTTGCTAAGGTTGCTCAAGCGCTTGATACTACTCCTGCACCCGCAGCGGCTATTGCTGATTCTGCTTCAATCTCTAGCGATGCAACTATTGGACAAAATGTGTCTATTGGTGCGAACGCTGTGATTGAGTCTGGTGTAGTACTTAGTGATGATGTGATCATCGGTGCTGGTTGCTTTATTGGTAAAAATGCAAAAATTGGCGCAGGCACTAAGCTGTGGGCTAACGTAAGTGTTTACCATGAAGTTGTGATTGGTGAAGGATGTCTGATCCAATCAAGTACTGTTATTGGCTCTGATGGCTTTGGTTATGCGAACGAGAAAGGCGAATGGGTTAAGATCCCGCAAGTCGGCTCTGTTCGCATTGGTAACCGCGTAGAAATTGGCGCGTGTACTACCATCGACCGCGGCGCATTAGATGACACAATCATCGAAGACAACGTTATCCTAGATAACCAACTCCAGATTGCTCACAATGTTCACATCGGATATGGTTCAGCTCTTGCTGGTGGTACTATCATTGCAGGCAGCACGACGATAGGTAAGTACTGTATTATTGGTGGTGGTTGTGTGATTAATGGTCACATTGAAATCGTTGACGGCGTTACAATCACCGGTATGGGGATGGTAATGCGCAGCATCACTGAGAAAGGCATGTACTCTTCGGGTATTCCTTTACAGCCAAATAAAGACTGGCGTAAAACAGCGACGCGAGTTCATCGTATTGATGAAATGAACAAGCGTTTGAAAACCGTTGAAAAACTTATTGAGAAGAGCGCGGAATCATAATTCCAGCATTTCTAATAAAAGGCTCGCGTACAGCGAGTCTTTTTCGTTTATAATCCTTCTAATTAAATAAAGAATATACATAGGAATACGACTTTGACTACTGAACAGACAACGATGAACATTACTGAAATTCAGGAACTACTACCTCATCGCTACCCATTCTTAATGGTTGATCGTGTGACTAGCTTTGAAAAAGAAAAAACACTGACCGCAATTAAGAATGTTTCTGTTAACGAACCTCAGTTCACAGGCCACTTCCCTCAGCTTCCTGTATTCCCAGGCGTGTTGATCTTAGAAGCAATGGCACAAGCAACAGGCCTTCTAGCATTCAAATCTTTCGGTGCGCCTTCTGGCAACGAGTTGTACTACTTTGCTAGCGTAGATAAAGCTAAATTCCGTAAGCCAGTAGTACCAGGTGACCAACTGGTTATCGAAGTTGAATTCTTAAAAGAACGTCGTGGCATCGCATCGTTTAATGGTGTTGCTAAGGTTGACGGCGTAGTTGTATGTTCAGCTGAACTTAAATGTGCTCGTAGAGAGTTTTAATATGATTCATGAAACAGCGAAAATTCACCCGGCAGCAGTAATCGAAGGTGATGTAACTATCGGTGCTAACGTGACGGTTGGGCCTTTCACTTACATTGCTGGTAATGTGACAATTGGTGACGACACTGAAGTGATGTCGCACGTTGTGATCAAAGGTCACACAACCATTGGTAAAGAAAATCGTATCTTCCCACACGCTGTTATCGGTGAAGAAAACCAAGATAAGAAATACGGCGGCGAAGACACAACAGTTGTAATCGGTGATCGCAACGTAATTCGTGAAGCGGTTCAAATCCATCGTGGTACGGTTCAAGACAAAGCAACCACAGTGATTGGTGATGACAACTTACTTTGTGTTAATGCTCACGTAGCGCACGATGTTATTGTTGGTAACCACACTCACATTGGTAACAACGCTATTCTTGGCGGTCATGTAACGGTTGGCGACTACGCTGGTGTTATGGCACTTTCTGCGATTCACCCATTCTGCTCAATTGGTGCTTACGCATACATTGGTGGCTGTTCTGCAGTTGTTCAAGATGTACTGCCGTACGTGCTTGCACAGGGTAACCACGCGGCTCCATTCGGCCTTAACCTAGTAGGCTTGAAGCGTAACGGATTTGAGAAACCTGAAATTCGTGCACTACAGAAAGCGTACAAAGAGCTATACCGATCAGGTAAAACACTTGAAGAAGCGAAAGTGGCTTTAGTTGAAATGGCAAAAGAGTTTACTTCGGTAGCGCCTATGCTTGAAATGCTAGAGAACTCTGAGCGCGGTATTATTCGTTAATACTCGATATGGTTATGTACCAATCAATGTGAGTATGGCAATAACTACTTCATCAGAATGGTATAACAAAAAGATCGCTACTCGTTAGGCGGTCTTTTTTGTTTTAGGCAACAAGGGAATTGAAAAACTATGGCACAGCAAGAAGCAGCAACCAATAGCTCGGACTTCGTTTCGAATGAACCATTGCGCGTAGGCATTGTTGTCGGCGAACTGTCTGGCGATACGCTTGGTGAAGGCTTTATCAAAGCGATCAAATCACAATACCCGAATGCAGAGTTCGTTGGCATTGGCGGGCCGAAAATGAAAGCCCTAGGTTGTGAGTCTCTTTTCGAGATGGAAGAGCTGGCCGTTATGGGCTTAGTTGAAGTGCTTGGCCGTTTACCTCGCTTGTTAAAAGTAAAAGCAGAGCTGGTTAAGTATTTCACTCAAAATCCACCCGATGTCTTTGTCGGTATCGACGCGCCCGATTTCAACCTAAGGCTTGAGTTAGACCTTAAGAACGCTGGTATCAAAACGGTGCATTACGTGAGCCCTTCAGTGTGGGCTTGGCGTCCAAAGCGTATCTTTAAAATCGACAAAGCAACCGACTTAGTCTTGGCTTTCTTGCCGTTCGAAAAAGCGTTCTACGATAAATATAACGTTGCCTGTGAGTTTGTTGGTCACACGTTGGCAGACGCGATTCCTTTAGAGCCTAGTAAACAAGATGCTCGAGAGCTGTTAGGTCTTGATCAAGACAAGCAGTGGTTAGCCGTATTACCGGGTAGTCGTGGTGGTGAGATGGGTTTGATTGCTCAGCCATTTATCGAAACTTGCCAACGTATCAAGCAGAAGTATCCGGATATCAATTTTGTTGTTGCGCTCGTTAACGAGCAGCGTAAAAAGCAGTTTACTGAAATCTGGCAATCGACCGCACCAGAGCTTGAATTCACGTTAGTCGAAGATACGGCAACCAACGTGATTACCGCCGCTGATTCTGTGCTCTTGGCTTCAGGTACCGTGGCTCTTGAATGTATGTTGCTTAAACGCCCTATGGTGGTTGGTTACAAAGTAAATAAGCTGACGGGTTACATTGTTAAGAAGTTGGCGATCACTGAGTTTGTGTCACTGCCGAATATTTTGGCTGGTGAAGAGATCGTGAAAGAGCATATTCTTGAAGAGTGCCACCCAGACTTTTTGTTCCCGTCTGTCGATAAAATGCTATCAGCCGATAACAGTGCCTTGATCAAACGCTTTACCGAGATGCATCACTGGATCCGCAAAGACGCAGACAAACAAGCCGCTAACGCAGTATTGAAATTGATTGACCGACCTTTTGTTGAAGCATAAAGCGCTTATTTACAGAACATTAAGAGATTAGTTATGGCAGTAAAAGAAAAAAAAGAGCTTCCTCCATTTGAATACCCGCAAGGTTACCAGCTGTTTGCTGGCGTGGATGAAGTAGGGCGTGGCCCTTTGGTTGGCGACGTGGTGACCGCTGCGGTTATCCTTGATCCAAACAACCCAATCGAAGGCTTGAACGACTCAAAGAAATTGTCTGAGAAAAAGCGTCTTGCGTTACTTCCTGAAATCAAAGAGAAAGCTTTGGCGTGGTCTGTCGGTCGTTGTTCTCCACAAGAAATTGATGAGTTGAATATTCTGCAAGCGACGATGGTTGCTATGCAGCGAGCTATCGCGGGGTTGAGCGTTCAACCTGATATGGCGTTGATAGATGGAAACCGAGTCCCAGAACTGCCGATGGATGGTCTTGCGATTGTGAAGGGGGACTTGCGAGTGGCTGAAATCAGTGCGGCGTCTATTATCGCAAAAGTCGTTCGTGACCAAGAGATGGAAGATCTTGATAAACTTCATCCAGAGTTTGGTTTTGCTAAGCATAAAGGTTACCCGACCAAAGCGCATTTCGAAGCGATTGAAAAACATGGTGTAACCGAGCATTACCGCAAGAGCTTTAAGCCAGTAAAACGTATTCTTGGTATAGATTAGAGCTTTACGTTAACTAGAGCTTAGCATCGAATAAAGTTGCTAACTTGTATTAGAAAAAAATAGAATACACACAGTTGTAATCCTAGGCTCAAACCTAGAACTCAGGAAAAATAATGTCAGATCCAAAATTTGTTCACCTACGCGTACACAGTGACTTTTCGATGGTGGATGGCCTATCCAAGGTGCCACCATTAGTTAAAAAAGTCGCTGAAATGGGTATGCCTGCTCTAGCATTGACCGACTTTACCAACCTGTGTGGTTTAGTGAAGTTTTACGGTACTGCCCATGGGTGTGGGGTTAAACCTATTATTGGTGCTGACTTCTTGATGCAGTCTCCAGAATTCGGTGACGAGTTGACCAAGCTCACCGTTATCGCAACGAACAATAAAGGTTATAACAACCTAACGTTACTCATCTCAAAAGCTTACCTTCGTGGTCATGTTCAACATCAGCCTGTTATTGATAAAGAGTGGCTAATTGAGAATGCAGAAGGCCTGATCATTCTATCGGGCGCCAAAGAAGGTGAGATTGGTAAGGCGTTGCTGAAAGGTAACCGTGACTTGGTTGCAAGCAGCGTCGAGTTTTACAAAACGTACTTCGCCGATCGTTTTTACTTGGAACTGATTCGTACCGGACGACCAGATGAAGAGTCATACTTACACTTTGCGTTAGAGCTTGCTGAACAGGAAGACCTGCCTGTTGTCGCAACCAACGAAGTGGTTTTTCTAACTGAAGACCTGTTTGATGCTCACGAAATCCGCGTGGCGATTCATGATGGTTTCACTATGGTCGATCCTCGTCGCCCTAAGAACTACAGCGCGCAGCAATATCTACGTAGTGAAGAAGAGATGTGTGAGCTGTTCTCAGACATCCCTGAAGCACTTGAGAACAGTGTTGAGATTGCTAAGCGTTGTAATGTAACGGTTCGTCTGGGCGAGTACTTCCTGCCTAACTTCCCAACGGAAGGTTTGGCGATTGAAGACTTCTTGATCAAGAAATCTGAAGAAGGCCTTGAGCGACGTCTAGCGTTCCTATTCCCAGATGAAAAAGTGCGTGCTGAGCGCAGACCGGAATACGATGAGCGACTCAAGATTGAGCTCGAAGTTGTTAACAACATGGGTTTCCCAGGTTACTTCTTGATCGTAATGGAGTTCATCCAGTGGTCAAAAGACAACGATGTGCCAGTAGGTCCTGGCCGTGGTTCTGGTGCCGGCTCTCTAGTCGCTTACGCCTTGGATATCACCGATCTCGATCCACTTGAATACGATCTACTTTTCGAACGTTTCTTGAACCCAGAACGTGTATCCATGCCCGATTTCGATATCGACTTCTGTATGGATAAGCGTGACCAAGTTATTGATCACGTGGCTGAGATGTACGGTCGTGATGCTGTTTCTCAGATCATCACCTTTGGTACCATGGCGGCAAAAGCGGTAATCCGCGATGTAGGCCGTGTATTGGGCCACCCGTTTGGTTTCGTCGATCGAATTTCAAAGCTTGTACCGCCAGATCCGGGTATGACGCTAGAGAAAGCATTCCTTGCTGAACCTGCATTGCCAGAGCTTTACGATGGCGATGAAGAAGTTCGTGAGCTGATCGATAAGTGTCGCATCCTTGAAGGTTGTACGCGAAATGCCGGTAAGCACGCGGGCGGTGTTGTTATCTCACCCACCACGATCACCGATTTTGCGCCAATCTATGCCGATGCAGAAGGTAACTTCCCAGTAACGCAATTCGATAAGAATGACGTTGAAACCGCCGGTTTGGTTAAGTTCGACTTCTTGGGTCTACGTACTCTGACCATCATCGATTGGGCGTTAGGCCTAGTGAATCCACGTTTGAAGAAAGAGGGGAAAGAACCGGTTCGTATCGAGTCGATTCCTCTTGATGACCAAGCGTCATTTAACCTATTACAAAATTCTGAAACCACCGCGGTATTCCAGCTGGAATCGCGTGGTATGAAAGACCTTATCAAACGTCTACAGCCCGACTGTTTTGAAGATATTATCGCATTGGTAGCCCTGTTCCGTCCGGGTCCTCTGCAATCAGGCATGGTAGATAACTTTATCGACCGTAAACACGGCCGTGAAGCGGTTTCTTACCCTGATGAAACGTGGCAACACGAATCGCTGAAAGAGACGCTAGAACCTACGTACGGCATCATCCTGTATCAAGAGCAGGTAATGCAAATCGCACAGATCCTTGCTGGCTATACGCTTGGTGGAGCGGATATGTTGCGTCGTGCGATGGGTAAGAAAAAGCCAGAAGAGATGGCAAAGCAGCGTGGTACCTTTAAAGAGGGTGCTGAAGCCAATGGTGTTGATGGCGAGCTGGCCATGAAGATCTTTGACTTGGTAGAGAAATTTGCGGGCTACGGCTTTAACAAATCTCACTCCGCAGCATATGCACTGGTTTCTTATCAAACGCTATGGCTGAAAACGCACTACCCAGCGGAATTTATGGCTGCGGTAATGACGGCAGATATGGATAACACCGAGAAGGTTATTGGCCTTGTTGATGAATGTTTCCGTATGAAGCTCAAGCTTTTACCACCAGATATCAACTCGGGTCTGTACCGCTTTAACGTGGATGAAGATGGCGCGATTGTTTATGGCATCGGTGCGATCAAAGGGGTCGGTGAAGGCCCTATTGAAGCGATTATTGAAGCGCGAAATAAAGGTGGTTACTTTAAAGACTTATTCGACTTCTGTGCACGTCTTGACCTGAAGAAGGTTAATAAACGTGTTATCGAAAAGTTGATTCTATCCGGAGCCTTAGATAGATTAGGTCCTCACCGAGCGGCGATGATGGCATCTTTGAAAGATGCGGTGAAGGCAGCGAGTCAACATCACCATGCCGAGTCTTTTGGTCAATCTGATATGTTTGGCGTGTTGACCGACGCTCCGGAAGAGGTTGAACACAAGTATACCCAAGTGCCTAAATGGCCTGAGAAGGTTTGGCTTGAAGGTGAACGTGAAACGCTTGGTTTGTATTTAACGGGTCACCCGGTTAACGCTTACATCAAAGAGTTAGCGAAATACACCAGCTGTCGTTTGAAAGATGCCACGCCAACGCGTCGTGACCAATCACTAACAATTGCCGGTTTGGTGATTGCTGCGAGAGTAATGACGACTAAGCGCGGTACGCGAATCGGTTTGATGACACTTGATGACCGATCGGGCCGAATGGAAGTGATGTTGTTCTCGGATGCGCTCGATCGCTACGCAGAATTGCTCGAAAAAGACAAAATTGTGGTCGTTTCCGGACAGGTCAGCTTTGATGATTTCAATGGCGGGCTTAAAATGTCCGCGCGCGAGGTCATGGACTTAGGAAGCGCCCGTGAGAAATATGCTCGTGGGGTGTCGATATCTATCGACCAATCCCAAATTAACGGTCAATTTTTTGAACGCTTTAGTCAAATCTTAGAACCTTATAGAGCCGGAACGGTCCCAGTCAATGTATACTACCAGCGTGCCGACGCTAGAGCGCGGTTAACATTGGGCACAGAATGGCGTGTGACGCCAAGTGATACATTACTAGACGAATTAAAACAGCTGCTTGGAAATAGCCAAGTAGAACTCGAATTTAACTAAAATTTAGCTTCGCGAATGCGGAGCTGAATCAACAAGGATTCATAGATGAGCCTGAACTTTCTAGAATTTGAAAAGCCTATCGCTGAACTTGAAGCAAAAATCGAAGCGCTACGTGACGTTTCGCGTCACGGTGGTGACACAGCGGTAGATCTAGACAAAGAAATCGAACAACTAGAGAAAAAAAGCTTAGAGCTTAAACAGAAAATCTTTAGTGACTTAGGTGCATGGCAGGTAGCTCAACTTGCTCGTCACCCTCAACGTCCTTACACCAAAGATTACCTGGAGCATGCATTCACAGAGTTTGAAGAGATGGCGGGCGATCGCGCTTACGCTGACGACAAAGCTATTGTGGGTGGTATGGCTCGTCTAAATGGCCGTCCTGTTATGGTTATTGGTCACCAGAAAGGTCGTGAGACTAAAGAGAAAGTGATCCGTAACTTTGGTATGCCAAAGCCAGAAGGTTACCGTAAGGCGCTACGTCTAATGGAAACTGCTGAGCGTTTCAACATGCCTATTATTACTTTCATCGACACAGCGGGCGCATACCCAGGTGTTGGTGCTGAAGAGCGTGGTCAATCTGAAGCTATCGCTAAAAACCTAAAAGTGATGGCTGGCCTTTCAGTTCCTGTTATCTGTAACGTTGTGGGTGAAGGCGGTTCTGGTGGTGCACTAGCGATTGGTGTTGGTGACTACGTGAACATGCTTCAGTACTCTACGTACTCAGTAATCTCTCCAGAAGGTTGTGCTTCAATCTTATGGCGCGATTCAGATAAAGCACCACAAGCAGCTGAAGCGATGGGCCTGATTGCTCCTCGTCTTAAAGAGCTTGAGCTTATCGACGAAATCATTCCTGAGCCTCTAGGTGGCGCGCACCGCGACCCTGCACAAACCGCTCAAAACATGAAAGACATGTTAGTTAAACAGCTAGAAGAGCTAGAGCAGTTTGATAACGAAACGCTGCTTGAGCGTCGTTACCAGCGTCTAATGAGCTACGGCTACTGCTGATAACTTGCCTTAGCGATAAGGCTAGCTATACGAACAAATGATGAAAGGGTTGGACTCAGTGCCAACCCTTTTTTATTATTAAAACATTATCCCTTAACACACGATCTCTTGGTTTATTAGCCTCATGACACACTTAATTGATACCTTCACATCTGTACTTGATCAAAGCGCGCTTAAGCCTTGTCGGTTGATCGTCGCTTTCAGTGGTGGTGTCGATTCACGAGTGTTGTTGGAGTTGGCTGCCCAATTCGCTAAGTCCCATCACATCGATTGCTGTGCGGTACATGTTCACCACGGCTTAAGCAACAATGCTGATTATTGGGCAGAGCAGTGCAAAACATGGTGTGATGCTTTGTCGGTATCCTTGTTCATTGAACGAGTCTCGCTAGATATTAGCCGTGGAGAAAGCGTTGAAAAGCTGGCTCGAGACGCGCGATACCAAGCCCTTAAAAAGCATATTAGACAAGGTGATGTGTTAGTGACAGGCCAGCACATCGATGACCAAGTCGAGACCTTCTTGTTAGCTCTTAAGCGTGGCAGTGGTCCGAAAGGGCTCTCTTCAATGGCGAAAGTGATGCCATTTTCAGGTGCTCATATCGTTCGCCCACTGCTGTCGGTGACGAGAACGGATATTGAAGGGGCGGCGCGCGATATGGCTTTAACTTGGGTAGAAGATGAGAGTAATCAAGACGTTCGCTTTGACCGTAATTTTATTCGTCATCAAGTCACTCCGACACTGACCGAGCGTTGGCCTAGTTTTCGAGAATCGGTCAGTCGTAGTGCTCAGCTATGTGCAGAGCAAGAGTTACTGTTGGATGAGTTGTTAGAATCTCACTTACAACAAGCTTTGACTGAGAAGCACAGCTTAAGTATTGAGGTATTATCTCAGCACTCTGATTTACTGCGTGCACGCTTATTAAGAATGTGGCTGAGCCGCTGTAATCAACCGATGCCGAGCCAAAAGCAGCTCAAACTTATATGGGATGAGGTGGCATGTGCTCAGGCAGACGCCAACCCTAAGCTGGTGTTGAATGAGGTTGAGGTTAGACGTTTTAATCATCAGCTCTATGTCGTCAAAGAGACCAAAGACTTGTCGAACTGGCAAAGTGATATCTCGATGGAAGAGAGCTTAGTTTTGCCTGACGGTTTAGGGGAACTACACTTAACTTCAGCGGCGAGTGATGGTGTATCTAACCACTGTGATGCGCAACATTTTAGTCTCAACACAACGAGAGGAACACTGCGAGTGATATTTAACCCTGAGGGATTGTCAGTACACCCTGTTGGGCGCGGTCATAGCAGGAAGCTTAAGAAGTTGTTTCAAGAGTACCAAGTACCCAGTTGGTTAAGACGCAGAACGCCGATATTAATGGATGGCGATCGAGTGATCGCTGTTTTAGGCTTATTCGTAGATAAAAACTACGAAGGTCAAGATTGTGAAGCGCTTTGGAGCAAGTAGAAAAAGTTTATGTCACAATTCACCGTCACTTTAATAAAAATAATTAATGGAATATGCAATGAAGAAAATTACACTAGGATTAGTTCTTGGATTTGGACTATTGAGTGGTAACGCTCTGGCGGCTGATGTTGCTGCGGGTCAAGCTAAAGCAGCAATCTGTGCGGCATGTCATGGTGCAGACGGTATCGCAGTGATCCCTGGCTATCCAAACCTTAAAGGTCAAAACGAGCAATACATCGCTTCATCAATTAAGGCCTATAAGAATGGCCAGCGCACCGGCGGTTTGGCCGCTGTAATGCAGGCTCAAGCTTCAATGCTGAGTGATGAAGACATCGCGAATCTAGCCGCTTACTACGCAAGCCTTAAGTAAAACCTTCTCAAAGCGCTGATTAAACAAGATGATAAATTTCGAGCCAGAGCTTTAAAGCTCTGGCTTTTTTCATTGAATGTTTACTATAGCTAACCGATAATGAGCCATTCGCACAGTTTAAGGGATGAACATGAAAAAGATTGAAGCCATTATCAAGCCATTCAAACTTGATGATGTACGTGAAGCACTTGCAGAAGTGGGTATTACGGGTATGACAGTATCTGAAGTTAAAGGCTTTGGACGTCAAAAAGGTCATACTGAGCTATACCGCGGCGCAGAGTACATGGTCGACTTTTTACCTAAAGTGAAACTAGAAATCGTTGTGACCGACGAAGTGGCTGACCAATGTGTTGATACCATCATTGAGACGGCTCAAACAGGTAAAATTGGTGACGGTAAGATCTTCATTACTGAAGTTGAACGTGTGGTACGTATTCGTACTGGCGAAGAAGACGAAGACGCCGTATAAAAAAACTATTACCCTAAAAGGAGTGTTTATCGCTCCTTTTTCATCTCTGGTAGGGTGCTGTATGTTTAAGAAAACCATCATTGTTATCACGTTATTGATAACGCTTGCTGTCGTTAGTTTTCATTTTATCTTCGTGATCCCGAATAAACCCAACCTGATCATTTCCTCTCAAAGTACCAGTAACGACATCTACAGTTGCTACCAAAACTCTGCACCGAAAGCGATTGATGTGTCTGATGGCTTAGACATTACGGTGTGGAATATCTACAAGCAAAACCGAAATAATTGGCAGAGTGAGTTAAATAAGCTGTCGGCAGGTAGCGATTTAGTCTTGCTGCAAGAAGCTAGTATGACAGAAGGACTTCGCCAATGGGTAATGAGCGGACAGTGGGGAAGCACACGTGTTAACGCGTTTGAGGCCTTTGAGCAAAGTGCTGGGGTACTCAACCTAGCAACCCATTTACCGATCGAAGCTTGTGCTTATACTCATGAAGAACCTTGGCTTCAACTGCCTAAATCGGCGCTTTGGTCGCGTTACCAACTAAACAATGGCGAAGAGCTGGCTGTGATTAATATCCACGCTGTGAACTTTACCTTTGGTACGGAAGATTACGAGGCTCAGCTCAAGAGCTTAACTGACAATCTGCAAAAGTATCGTGGGCCGGTTATTTTTGCTGGGGACTTTAATAGCTGGAGTGAAGCTCGCTTTGCTGTATTGAAAGATGCGTTGGAGAAGGTTGGTTTGACGGAAGTTGCCTTTGAGCCAGATAACAGAACTCAGTTCATTACAGGACTGGTGCTCGACCATGTGTTCTATCGAGGGCTAGAGGTAGAAAAAGCAAAAGCGCCCATTACGGACGCTTCTGATCATAACCCTATGCGAGTGACCTTTAAGGCTAAATAGTGATTAGCTATTAGTCATTGGAACTTAACCATTCGCACGGTGGTTACCTTGGGAAATCTAACGGAACAATAGGCTAGAGAGTCTTCGCTAGCCTTATCTCTTCTAATTAAAAGATTAAAATGTAGAGCGCCCAGATTAGGTAGTAGCCAACCCATGGTAAGCCTGAAATCACAAGCGCTTGCCCGCGTTCAAACTCAGTCCACGTTAATACCGCAGCATAACCTAGCACGATGTACCATGGCAGAAGCAGTGGTAATGAGCTAGCAAACTGTGACCAATCATTAGTTAGCGGTAACTTGATCAAGCCATTTAAGCTGTTCAAGTCGGCAGCGTAGTTCATCACATGTCCATGCTTGAGTATCAGGCTTGCGTAGCTTGCTACATCACCTAAAACAGCTGGGAATATAACAACCGATGCCGCTGCAAACCATCGCCAAAAGCTGTGCTGATGTTGGCTTGGCTTGGTTGCTAGGTTAAACCAGAATGCCAATAGAACGATGGTTAATGTTCGGCCAAATACGTCGCTGATGATTTCACTTGCGAGTAAGGTATTGCTGTCAAGTAACGCCAATTGGTCAGGGTTCGTTTGAGCCAGTTGCTGCGAGAGCTCTGCACTTAACCATGCAAAATCTACATTCGAAAAATAAGCACCCCAAAACAAAAATGGGCTGAGCATTAATACGACGTAGGGTTGCCATCCCCAAGCACTTCGTTGATAAAGCGCTAAGAAACAAGCTGTTGGCGAACGGAATATATCCAACAGCATGACGAGTGGGTTACTTGACGGGTTCATACACTTACCTTAGTTACATCAACATACAGCTTCAGTTTTTGTCCTGGCTGTAGGTATTTTTTGTTCTGCAAAGTGTTCCATTTTACAACATCTGTACTTTTTACTTTGAACTTTGATGCAATACCGCTGACTGTGTCACCTGATCTTACGTTATAAAAGATCGTACGGATGATGGCGCCGTCTGAGCCGTTCTTCCAAATGACCAGTTCTTGACCAACTCTAAGCGTGTCGCGTGGTCCCATGCCATTCCACTTAGCCAGTGATTGATGAGAGACCTTATTTGCGCGTGCAATCGTCCATAGGCTGTCACCACTTCTTACAGTATGGCTGAGCTTATATTGACCACGACTCTTCGACTGTGTGCTTGCTAGGCGGTTTGAGGCGCTTAGGGCGTATGTCTTGTCGTCTTTGGTGGATGTTGGGATAAGTAAGTGCTGGCCAATACGAATATTGTTGTTGCTCAAACCGTTTGCAGAGCGGATCACTTTGCTGGTGGTGTTATATTTGCTTGCCAGTACGCTAATGCTGTCACCAGATTGAACCTTGTAACGCACCAACTTCATGCCTTTGCCTTTATTGGCAGCGACTTCTTTGTTGAATTTCTCAACTGAATCTAAAGGAAGTAATAGTTGTTGGTGTTTCTCTGGTGCCGTTGCCCATTGGTTGTAAGCCGGGTTGTAACCTTGAAGTTCTTTGACAGGAATGCCTGCGTAGTTCGCAGCAATGGCTAAATCAAGCTGTTCTTCAGGGTTAACCAGAGTCAGCACTGGCTTATTCGGGATCGCCGGAATATCGATGCCATACTTTTCTTGGTTGGCAATGACATCTGCTAGAGCAAGCAGTTTAGGTACATAGCTGCTGGTCTCTTTTGGTAAGTCCAAAGAGAAAAAGTCGATTGGCTTGCCAAGCTTCTTGTTCTTGCGGATTGCGCTGTTTACTCGACCACCACCACTGTTATAGGCAGCAATCGCATGATTCCAGTCGCCATCGAAACGTCGGTTAAGATCTGAGAGGAAGTCCAATGCGGCGTCGGTAGAGGCGGCAACATCGCGGCGGCCGTCATACCAAAAGTTCTGTTCAAGCCCGTAGTCTTTGCCAGTGCCTGAAATGAATTGCCATAGACCAGCAGCACTGCCATGAGAGTAGGCAAACGCATCGAAAGAGCTTTCTACAACGGGTAGTAGTGCCAATTCTAGTGGTAAGCCTTTTTCTTCAATCTTAGTCGTGATCAGATACAAGAAAGGTTCAGCACGCTTTGATACTGTTTTTAGATGACTCGGGTGCTTGAGATACCAAGTTCGGTAGTAGTCGACCTTCTTTTGGTCTGGCACTTCCATTTCAAGTTGCATCGCAATGCGTTTCCAAACATCTTCTTGTGTTTGTGGAGTAACGACAGGTGCTTCAACTTTTTGATCTTCTTTGGCTGTTGCTTCTGATGAAACGTTCGCTTGAGAAACTTCTTTAGTAGGAGATGTGTTGGTTTGCTCGGAAGCTTGGTCTGGATTCTCTGACTGAGTTAATTGGCAACCAGAAAGTAGTAATACCAAAGCCCAGCTGTACTTAACTCGCATGTTACAGCCTTTTTAATTAACGGCCGATGATAATACTTGCCACCCCCTATGAGTGACAAGTCTGTATTTGTTAAAATTCGTTCTTCCACGCACGTAAAGCGGTGAATACCGATAAAGGATCGGTCTGCTCGGTGCGATTAGACACTGATTTCACTACACTTGGCTCGGTATAGCGCAGGAAGGGGTTCACAAACTTCTCTTGTCTCAAATTTGTGGGGATGGTCGACTTATTTTGAGCGCGAAGTCGGTTCACTTGGTCGCGATATTGCTGCAAATGTTGGTTATCAGGCTCTACGGCTAATGCGAAAGCGATATTGGCTGCAGTGTACTCATGTGCACAATAAACTTCGGTTTCTTGAGGCAGAGCCGTGATCTTATTCAGTGCATCGAACATCTGTTGTGGTGTGCCTTCCATGATTCGGCCACAGCCCGCAGAGAACAACACATCACCACAAAACAGTTTGGCATCGCCCACATAACCAATATGACCCGCAGTATGGCCACTGAGCCCTAGGACGAGGAATACTTCGCCAAACAGTTCTAATTGATCACCATCATCGACCGGATGAGTTAAGGTAGGGATAGGTTCATTCCTTGGACCGACAACATCCACGCCGGGAAATTGTCTAACGAGTTCTGGAACACCACCAATGTGATCGTGGTGGTGGTGTGTAATCAAGATTGCATCTAAAGTTAGCTCATGGTGTGCCAAGTACTCTAATACTGGAGCCGCATCACCAGGGTCGACGACAGCACAACGGCGATCGCTATTTTGAATCAGCCAGATGTAATTGTCGTTAAATGCAGGTATGCTTTTGATATGTAACATTATTGGTTCTCCAGTCACTATTAGTGCGACAGAATAAGTGAGACAGATTATTGATGAAGCCAGCACGTAGCAGAAAGAAGTTTGAACGTCCTTACACTTGGGCGCAATTGCACAATGGGGACTGGTTGAGAGAATCTATTCAAACTCGACTCGATGAGTGGTGCCCAAAGCTATTTGGTTACCATATGCTCAAGCTCGGTGGCCTCAGTAGTGAGATTTCTAGCTGCACATGCAACATTCAACATCAAGTAAACCTAGATATCCAGAACCCATTACATAATGTGATAGCGGATGGCTATAATTTACCCTTTTTGGAGAAAAGCTTTGATGTTGTAGTACTGAGTCATCAGCTAGATTATAGCAATGACCCGCATCGCTTATTGAGAGAAGTCGATCGAGTGATGATGGACGATGGCTATATCATTATCACGGGCTTCAACCCAATCAGTGTCACTGGGCTTGCCAGTTTGATGCCTTGGCGAAAGAACAGCTTGCCTTGGAGTGGGCGTATGTACACGCCAAGTCGAATTAAAGACTGGTTAGGTGTACTTAACTATGAAGTAATTCATTGTGACACCTACGCGCTGTTTCCGATGAGTAAGTATCAAGCGATGTGGACGTGGTTGGAGAACAGCTTAGGTGGTTGTGCATCCTTCGCCGGAAGCCAATACTTTATTGTTGCTCGTAAGCGTACTTACCCGCTAAAACCCATCAAACCACATTGGCACCTTAAGCGACGTTTCTCGCCTGTTGGGGCAAGTTTTAGAACCAATACGCGCCGTACAATGGATTCAGCCAAAGCGTCATATCCGCTAAAAACAGAAAAAGCCGATTAGTTGTCGGCTTTTCATCTATCAATTCGATTGAGAAATTGTCAATTAGTTTAAGAAATTATAAATCGCTTTCTGAAATGTGCGTCTAATTAAAAAGACGATTAGCTTGGTTGATAGCCCGTATCTTCTAGAGTCGGATTCTCCGCTGCATTTCGCGCTAAATCATCACACATTTCGTTTTCTCTGTGTCCGGCGTGTCCTTTTACCCAGCGCCAATCAACGTTATGGCGAGCGGTTTCTTTATCGAGCCTTTGCCACAGATCGGCATTTTTAACCGGTTTCTTGTCGGCTGTTTTCCAGTCACGCTTTTTCCAGTTATGAATCCACTGTGTGATGCCTTGACGCACGTATTGGCTATCTGTGGTCAGAATCACAGAGCAAGGTTCTTTGAGGGTTTGCAGAGCCACGACAGCGGCGAGCATTTCCATACGGTTATTGGTTGTTAGCGTGAAACCTTCTGCTAGCGTCTTCTCGACTTTTTTGTAGCGAAGTACGATGCCATAGCCGCCGGGACCAGGGTTGCCTAAACAAGAACCATCAGTGAAAATTTCAACTTGTTTCGTCATGATTTGATACTATTACCTCAAGCACATTATCGGCATAGTCTGACACAGTTATCCTTATGAATACCAGTAGCACTCCAGAACAAAGCACGAACGAAAAAAACAGTTCGAACGAAAATAAGCGCATTGTTGTACTCGATACCGAAACCACCGGTATGAATACAGAAGGTGGCCCTCACTATATGGGTCACCGCATCGTTGAAATTGGTGCAGTAGAGATCATCAACCGTAGGCTGACCGGGCGTCATTTCCACGTCTACATCAAGCCCGATCGTGCGATTCAAGAAGAGGCGATTGGCGTTCACGGTATTACCGATGAATTCTTGATTGATAAGCCTGAATACCAAGACATTCATAAAGAGTTTCTCGACTTTATCAAAGGTGCGGAGCTGGTGGCTCATAACGCGCCCTTCGATACGGGCTTCATGGACTATGAGTTTGAGAAGCTCAACCCAGCGATAGGTAAAACGGATGACTACTGTAAAGTTACCGATACCTTGGCAATGGCGAAGAAGATATTCCCAGGTAAAAGAAACAACCTAGATATCTTATGTGACCGTTACGGTATCGATAACTCGCACCGCACTCTCCACGGCGCATTGCTCGATGCGGAGATCCTAGCCGACGTCTACTTATTGATGACGGGTGGTCAAACTTCGCTGCAATTTAACGCTGGTCAACAGGAAGGTGAAGCCGAAAGCATACGAAGAGTAGAAAGTGGTCGAAAATCCCTAAAGGTTTTACGAGCTACGGCCGATGAAGTAGAAGCGCATCAAAGTCGTTTAGATCTCGTCGAGAAA
Source organism: Vibrio sp. 10N.261.55.F4 (assembly GCF_041470465.1). Taxonomy (NCBI): domain Bacteria; kingdom Pseudomonadati; phylum Pseudomonadota; class Gammaproteobacteria; order Vibrionales; family Vibrionaceae; genus Vibrio; species Vibrio sp. 10N.261.55.F4. The sequence goes on from NZ_JBFRMM010000037.1 coordinate 68,262, forward strand.
AGCGGAAGCTGCCTCTGGCGTCAGTAGGGAGAAAGTATGTTAAGGGTATTGGCTACCGGTTGCTTATTGCTGTTAAGTTTTGGCTTACATGCAGCAACAGAATCCGTTATGAGTTTATTGGACAACCGTTTTCGAGTTGATTCCAGTATTGAACAAGTCACCTTTGTGATTTATCGAGCCGATAACTCTAAACCTGTCGTTTTGGTTCGCCCTGATGGCAAGAAATACTACTCTTGGCGCAATGCTGATAATGTCCGTTGGTACGAAGAATCGTCCATGGACATTATCTCTATCGACAATCCGATGCCCGGCCCTTGGCAAGCGATAGGTAAAGTTTCCCCTAAGAACAATATCAAGCTGCTGTCTCATCTTGTTTTGGATGCTAATGAGTTCCCAGATAAGTTGTATCAAACAGAGCGCATCAAATTTACCGCTCGACTGACTTCTGATGGCAAGCCGCTGGTGCTGCGCGATTTTCTCGATCGCGTGAAGCTTAAGGTTACCTTTACTAAGTTTGTTGAAAACGAAGAGTCTTTGGTGAGAGAAGCGCGCCCGGTGCCGGTTGTGATGGGCGAGTTTGCCGATGATGGCGCTGATCTTGATGAAAAGGCCGGAGATGGTGTGTTCACTGTCTCTTTGCCAATTGATATCGAGCCCGGTAAATACCGAGCGCGTATTACCTCTGGTAATGGCGTGTTCCTGCGAGCGCAAGAGCAAGAAGTCTTGGTTTACCCAACACCGATCACTAGCACCTTCATTCAATCACGAAAAGAGGGTTTACCTCATACTATTGTGGTGTCTGGTGAACAGGGGATGATCGCACCGAGCTCGTTAGCGGTTCATGTTGAGCACAAGGCTCCTGATGAATATGTGATGTACAAGCAGGGGCAAGCTGAAGTCGACGCAATGAAAGTCGCTTTAGAGGTGCCTTATAATGGCGATTTAGGAATTTATAATTGGTCAGGGATGGTTTATGCCACTGATGCTTCAAGTCAGCGCCCGCTGATTTTTCCAATTACCGAGCAGTCGTACAGCGTTGTTGAAGATATCGACTTAGCAGAGTCACGACGTCTTCAAGAAGAAGCTCTTGCTGAACAGAAGCGTATCGCAACAGAGTTGATGATCCTTCAAAAACGTGAAGATGACAGACAGCGCAGTATGATCATTATTGCGGTGGGTAATGTGGTCGCTATTCTATTGGGCTTATTGATTTGGTTTGTGGTTCGTAAGGTCAAGGCGAAGAAAAAAGCGTTACCTGAGATGCAGCTCAAGGCGCCCAAGTAACTCGCTTAGATGATTAGATTGTCTAGAGAGAATAAGCCGCTAGATAAAGCATTAAAATTTGTGACAACGATGTCATGAACAAAAAAAACGGGACTCATAGGAGTCCCGTTTTTGTTTCTTTTTCTAACCTTAAGCGACGTTATCAATCGATTGGTCTGGGTACTGAGACTTTGCTGCAAGCTCCTCTGGAGAGAAGTCGTCAACGTTAATCGTGTACAGTCTATGTTCCTCGGCGCTAATCAGCAGAACTGCCTCTTCTTGCGTTAAGATGCCTTTCTCTAACCCTAATTGAGCCACAAGGTCTAGTCGTAAGAAAGCGCGCTTTTGGTGTGTCTCTTTGCAGACTTTGTCGAACAGAGGTTCAGCTTGAAGAATCACTTCTAGCGCTTTTTCAATCTTACCTACTGGGTTGTATTCCGTCGCTTCTAGGTATTGGCCGCGACCTATACGAGAGCGTGTTTCGCTTGGTGTTTGTAGAATGTGCGCAACTTTGCTATCGAGCTTGTCGTTTGGAGCACGACGGATACGACCAAATGGCATTAGCACAACACGAAGCAGACGACCAATCACAGGGTTAGGGAAGTTCGCTAAGAATTCATCAATCGCCACTTCAGTCTGACGTAAGCTATCTTGCATCCCCCAATGTACTAACGGTAGATCTTCAGCGTGGCTGCCTTCACTTTCAAAGCGCTTCAACGTTGCTGAACCGAGGTAAAGTTGACTTAAGATATCACCCAGTCTTGCTGATAAACGTTCTCTACGCTTCAGTGATCCGCCTAGAACTGCCATTGAAATATCAGACAGTAGCGCTAGGTTTGCACTGTAGCGGTTTAGCTGTTGGTAGTAACGCTGTGTCTGTTTATCTGTTTTATTTGAAGGTGTTGGCGCATCAGAACCACGACCATCGGTTAAACCAAACCACAAGCTGCGGACTAGGTTGCTCATCGTAAAGCTAACGTGCCCTGCTAACGCTGAATCAAACTTATCAAGCGCATCGCTGCTTTCAGAATAAGCCGCTTCCATTTCGTTCAGTACGTAAGGGTGACAGCGAATCGCACCTTGACCATAGATGATCATTGAACGAGTCAGGATGTTTGCGCCTTCAACCGTAATCGCGATAGGCGAGCCTTGGTAGCCACGAGCTAGGAAGTTCGATGGGCCTAAACAAATGCCTTTACCACCGACGATATCCATCGCATCAATGATGCTGCGCTGGCCACGGTGAGTACAGTGGTACTTAACGATTGCAGAGATAACCGAAGGCTTTTCACCAAGGTCGATGCCCGCAACGGTTAGGTTACTTGCAGCGTCCATTACATAAGCGTTACCTGCAAGGCGTGCAAGTGGCTCTTCAACCCCTTCCATGCGGCCAATAGGCTGTTTGAACTGACGGCGGATACGAGCGTAAGCGCCAGTTGCAAGCGCGGCAGACTTGATGCCACCAGTTGAATTTGAAGGCAGTGTGATACCACGACCAACCGACAGGCACTCAACCAGCATACGCCAGCCTTGACCGGCCATTTTCTGACCGCCAATGATGAAATCGATAGGCACGAAGATATCGTCGCCTTGCGTCGGGCCATTTTGGAAAGGTACGTTTAGTGGGAAGTGGCGGTTGCCAATCTCTACGCCTTTTAAATCCGTTGGGATAAGCGCACAAGTGATACCAAGATCTTTTTGATCACCAAGCAGGCCATCCGGGTCACGAAGTTTAAAAGCTAAGCCTAATACCGTCGCGACAGGCGCGAGAGTGATGTAACGCTTGTTCCAAGTTAGGCGCATGCCAAGTACTTCTTCGCCTTGCCAGTCGCCTTTACATACCACACCGTAATCTGGGATAGAGCCTGCATCTGAACCGGCTTCTGGGCTAGTCAGAGCAAAACAAGGGATCTCTTTACCTTCCGCTAAGCGAGGCAGGTAGTGGTTTCTTTGTTCTTCTGTTCCGTAGTGTTGTAAAAGTTCACCAGGGCCTAATGAGTTAGGTACGCCAACCGTCGATGACAATACACTAGAAACGCCCGTTAGCTTCTGTAGAACCAAAGATTGAGCGTAAGCTGAGAACTCTAAGCCGCCGTATTTTTTCTTGATGATCATGGCGAAGAATTTATGGTCTTTCAGGTATTGCCATACTTCTGGTGGCAAATCAGCAAGCTCATGTGTCACTTGGTAATCATTGACCATTTCACACACGGTATTTACTGGGCCATCTAAAAACGCTTGCTCAGCTTCAGAGAGCTTCGGATCAGCAATGTTCTGAAGCTTCTTCCATTCAGGTTTGCCTTTGAACAGCTCTGCTTCCCACCATACTGTGCCAGCTTCTAGTGCTTCTTTTTCTGTCTGAGACATCGCCGGTAGAACTTTCTTAAATAAAGAGAGTGCTTTTTGGCTGATCAGTGTCTGACGAATGGTCGGTACAGCAAAGATCGCAACGGCTAATAGATAGCAAAGCCAGCCAGTAACAGCCACGCCGCCAAGCAGTGTTAATGCTACCATTGCGCCGGTTAATACAACTAATGCACGTACCAGACTAACTCTATGGTAAAGACAGACGCCTAAGATGGCGGTCATGCCGAGTAGGGAGAGCAATATGTTCATGATCGATTTCCTTTTCAGAGATCACTTATTGTTATTAAGTTTTAGGTAAGAGGTCTAACCAGTTAAGTGTAAACAAAATATTAAATATTTGTAAAACTCCAAAGTGAGTAAAAAGTGATCTCAATAGAGTTAAAGTTCTAATTGTGAGAGGTTGGTGGCGAATATTTGGACGGATCGGCAGTGAGACCCTAATAAAGGTTGCAATCTTTGGGCTTAAGTGTCGACACTATTTCATGTTTGTGGGTAAACTCAGTTATAAAGAGGGGAAAACCCTCAGTTCTCATTTCGCGTACTTTAAGTTACGTCAAAAAAATAAGAGATAAGCCTTATGTACCAAGACCTAATCAAAAGTGAATTAAACGAAGCTGCTGACGTTCTGAATAAGTTCTTGAGTGATGATCACAACATTGCTCAAATTGAAGCGGCTGCAAAACTGATTGCTGACTCATTCAAACAAGAAGGCAAAGTGCTTTCTTGTGGTAACGGTGGCTCACACTGTGATGCGATGCACTTCGCGGAAGAGCTAACAGGCCGATACCGTGAAAACCGTCCAGGTTACGCTGGCATTGCGATTTCAGATCCAAGCCACCTGTCTTGTGTGAGTAATGATTTTGGCTACGACCACGTATTTTCTCGTTATGTAGAAGCGGTAGGTCGTAAAGGTGATGTGTTGTTTGGTCTGTCGACTTCAGGTAACTCTGTCAATATTCTAAAAGCGATTGAAACTGCTCAAGCTAAAGGCATGAAGACGATTGCATTGACGGGTAAAGATGGCGGTAAAATGGCGGGTTGTGCTGATATCGAAATCCGAGTGCCACACTTTGGTTACGCAGATCGCATCCAAGAGATTCACATTAAGATCATTCATATTGTGATTCAGCTTGTTGAAAAAGAGATGGAATAGTAGTTTTACAGACATTTGGAACCCAGGTTTGTGGCTCCATTGGTTTTAATAGGGAGTAGATTAAACCATGTGTGAATTGCTCGGTATGAGCGCGAATGTGCCAACTGATATTTGTTTTAGCTTTACTGGTCTTATGCAGCGTGGAGGCAATACTGGCCCGCACCGCGATGGCTGGGGTATTACCTTCTATGAGGGAAAGGGTTTTCGTACATTTAAAGATCCTAACCCTAGCTGTGAATCTAAGATCGCTGAGTTGGTTCAAAACTACCCAATTAAAAGCCAAGCCGTTGTCAGTCATATCCGTCAAGCGAACCGTGGTGGTGTTAATCTAGAGAATACACACCCTTTTACTCGTGAGCTTTGGGGGCGATACTGGACCTTTGCTCACAATGGTCAATTAACGGATTACGACGATCTGATTAGTGGTCGTTTCAGACCGGTTGGCGAGACAGACAGTGAGCTCTCCTTCTGTTGGCTACTCAAACAACTTGAAGAGCGTTTCCCTGAGCCACCTCAAGATATGGAAGGTATGTTTCGCTTCGTAGCGGAATGTTGTGACCAGCTCCGAGAGAAAGGCGTTTTCAACATGTTGTTGAGTGATGGTGAGTACGTGATGACGTACTGTACCAATCATTTGTACTGGATAACAAGACGCGCGCCTTTTGGCAACGCGAGCTTAATTGATGAAGACGTTGAGATTAACTTCCAAGAAGAGACCACGCCGAACGATATAGTTACCGTAGTGGCAACTCAACCTCTTACATGCAATGAGGAGTGGTTTAGAATGAAGCCTGGCGAATATGCGCTGTTTCATTTTGGTGAGCTGATAGGCAACAATCATAAAGCATTGGAAGATGTCGCTTATGCGCCGAAGAAGGTAGCAAGCCAAGCGCCAACTGAGCCATTGAGCTAAAACCTCCGGGTAGTATTATTTGCTCTGAACAAAAGAGAGGCCGCTTACTGAACCAAAAGATCAGTAAGCGGCCTTTTTATTTGATTTAGTTTTTGACGAACTACTCTTCTGCGTAACCGTGCTTGCCCAACGCTATACCGTCTAAGATCGCTTGCCCGTTTACCATTAATAAACGATCTTCAGCGAACCATTTGCAGACCATCGGATAAATACAGTGCTCTTGGGTGAGGACTCGGCTTGCCAACATATCAGCATCATCACCTTCAAATACCGGCACCTTAGCTTGCAAGATCACAGGGCCGCCATCGAGCTCCTCGGTAACAAAGTGGACGCTAGTACCGTGTTCTTTGTCTTGCGCATCAATGGCACGCTGGTGGGTGTGTAGGCCTGGGTATTTCGGCAACAGAGAAGGGTGGATGTTGACCATTTTCCCTGCATAGTGACGAACAAACTCTGAACTCAGGATTCGCATGTAGCCAGCGAGTACGATTAAATCTGGCTGGTAAGCATCGATCTGAACCATCAATTCATGGTCAAACTCTTCACGTGAACCAAAGTCTTTTGGATTCACTGAATGAGCGTCAACACCTGCGGTTTTCGCTCGTTCTAATCCAAAAGCCTCTGCTTTGTTTGAGAAGACAGCTTTAACCGATGCATCAATCATATCGCTATCGCAGGCATCTAAAATAGCCTGTAAGTTACTTCCGCTTCCTGAAACTAACACAACGATGTTTTTCTGAGAGTGACTGGTTTTATTTGAGTGATTGTTTTTCATAGAGTGGGTCATACGATTGATTAACTGAATTGTTTACAATGTACCTACATAAACTAAGGTTTTCTGCGGGCTAAATAGCAAAATGAGGACCATTAGGTCCTCATTGATTAACTAAGTAAGTGAGCGTATCACTTATTTAATTTCAACTTGCTCTTCGCCAGCTTCAGCGTTTGCGATCTCACCGATAACCCAAGCGTTTTCGCCTTCAGCTTTCAGTAGTTCAACAGCAGCGTCTGCTTGATCTTTAGGTAGAGCAACAACTAGGCCTACACCACAGTTGAAAGTGCGGTACATTTCGAATGTCTCCACGTTACCTTTCTCTTGTAGCCAGTTGAAGATAGCAGGCCATTCCCAGCTCTTGCCATCAATGACTGCTTTAGTACCTTCAGGAAGTACGCGTGGGATGTTTTCCCAGAAACCACCACCTGTGATGTGTGAGATAGCATGAATGTCATGCTCTGCAATCATCTTAAGTGCCGATTTGATGTAAATCTTAGTTGGTTCTAGTAGGTGCTCACCGATAGTGCGACCTTCTAGTTCTTCACTCTTATCAGCACCAGAAACTTCTAGGACTTTACGAATTAAAGAGTAACCGTTTGAGTGTGGACCACTTGAGCCAACAGCGATAAGTGCGTCGCCTGCTGCTACTTTAGTGCCGTCAATGATGTCCGCTTTTTCTACAACACCAACACAGAAGCCAGCTACATCGTAGTCGTCGCCTTCGTACATGCCTGGCATTTCAGCAGTTTCACCACCGATTAGTGCACAGCCAGCTTGAACACAGCCTTCAGCAATACCAGAAACAACGTCTGCTGCTGTATCTACATCTAGCTTACCTGTTGCGTAGTAGTCTAGGAAGAATAGCGGTTCACCACCTTGAACGATTAAGTCGTTCACACACATTGCCACTAGGTCGATACCAATGGTGTCGTGTTTTTTCAGATCCAAAGCAAGGCGAAGTTTAGTACCAACACCATCAGTACCTGAAACAAGTACCGGCTCTTTGTATTTCGTTGGAAGTTCACATAGGGCGCCAAAGCCACCAATACCGCCCATTACTTCAGGGCGACGAGTGCGTTTAACAGCACCTTTGATACGGTCTACTAGTGCATTACCTGCGTCGATATCAACACCAGCGTCTTTGTAGCTTAGAGAAGAAGTATTACCACTCACGGGATAGTCCTCGAACTTAAGTTGGATGTGAAAACGGCGCTATTCTAACAGGGCTTGAATATGAAGAGCAAACGTTTGCGCGGTTTTTTTTATTAGAATAAAGATTCTGAAATAACCCTAGAGTTCGTGTATAATCTACAGGTTTGTTTAAATATTGCCGGAGTTGGAAATGAAAGTTGTTGAAGTGAAACACCCGCTAGTAAAACATAAAATTGGCCTGATGCGTGAAGGTGAGATTAGCACTAAGCGTTTTCGTGAGCTAGCGACAGAAGTGGGTAGCCTTCTAACATACGAAGCGACATCAGACTTTGAAACTGAGCGTGTGACGATTAACGGTTGGAACGGTCCAGTAGAAGTTGACCAAATTAAAGGTAAAAAAGTAACGGTAGTGCCAATCCTACGTGCTGGTCTAGGCATGATGGACGGCGTTCTTGAGCACATCCCAAGTGCACGTATCAGCGTTGTTGGTATTTACCGTGACGAAGAAACACTTGAGCCAGTACCATACTTCAACAAGCTTGCATCTAACATCGACGAGCGTATTGCTCTAGTGGTAGACCCAATGCTTGCGACAGGTGGTTCTATGATCGCGACTATCGACCTAATGAAAGAGAAAGGTTGTAAGCACTTTAAGATTCTTGTGCTTGTTGCTGCTCCTGAAGGTATCGCTGCTCTAGAAAAAGCGCACCCAGACGTTGAGCTTTACACCGCTGCAATCGATGAGAAGCTAAACGACAAGGGCTACATTGTTCCTGGTCTTGGCGATGCTGGTGATAAGATCTTCGGTACTAAGTAATTCGGTTTCAGCTTAAGTGACTCTAAACAGTTCCTTAACTCGCTGAATTAGCCGTATTAGTAAAAAGGGAGAGCATTCAATGCTCTCCCTTTTTTGATCTTGTTGGTTTGTGATTCTTTGGAATCTAGCCTTACCGACTCATTAATCGATTTGAGCTTTATCTACCACAGTGTTGTCACCTAGCTCTTCTGGAAGTACTAGGTTAAGTAGAATCGCAACGATACCGCACAAGCTTACGCCCTGTAGGCTAAAGTCACCGATACCAAAGGCCATGCCGCCAATACCAAAGACTAAAGTAATGCCCACAATCACAAGGTTACGTGATTTGTGTAGGTCAACATTGTTTTTGATTAGCGTGTTAAGACCCACTGTTGCGATAGAGCCAAACAGTAGAATCATGATTCCGCCCATTACAGGAACCGGAATCGTTTGAAGTAGTGCGCCTAGCTTGCCAACCAATGCAAGAACGATGGCTGTGACTGCAGCCCAAGTCATGATCACAGGGTTGAATGCTTTGGTAAGCATTACTGCGCCTGTTACTTCACTGTACGTAGTGTTTGGCGGCGCGCCCAGCATTGAAGCGGCAATTGTTGCCACACCGTCGCCAGTAATAGTGCGGTGTAAACCTGGTTTTTTAAGGTAGTCTTTACCGGTCACGTTAGATATCGCAAGCATATCACCTACGTGTTCAACGGCAGGTGCAATCGCGACAAATACCATAAAAAAGATAGCGTTGATGTTGAACTCTGGCGTTGTGAAGTTTGGCAGTGCTAACCAAGATGCTTGCGCTACTGGAGTGAAGTCTACCGCGCCGTATACCAAGCTGGTGATGTAACCCGCAACAATACCACCGAAGATTGGCAGTAGCTTAAGGAAGCCTTTTGAAAACACACTGATGACAATCGTCACTAACAGTGAAATTGAAGAGATCCACAGGGCAGCGTCTGCATCAACAAGCTGAACCGCACCATCGCCTGTCTTACCTAGCGCCATGTTAACTGCAACAGGTGCAAGACCTAAACCGATAACCATGATCACAGGGCCAACAACGACTGGTGGAAGCAGTTTATGGATGAAGCCAACGCCACGAACTTTAATTAACGCGCCCATTAGTACATACACAACACCCGCCGCCATCAAGCCGCCCATGGTTGCACCAACACCCCAAGTTTGAATACCAAACATGATAGGCGCGATGAAAGCAAAAGAAGATGCTAAGAAGATTGGCACTGAACGGCGTGTAATAAGTTGGAATAAAAGGGTACCGATACCTGCGCCAAACAGTGCAACGTTGGGATCGAGTCCAGTCAGTAGCGGCACTAATACAAGCGCACCAAATGCTACAAACAGCATTTGCGCACCTTGCAGAGCATTTTTCATGTTATGTCCTTAAAAATGGTCGTTATATGAAAAGCGAAAAATAAAATTCGCGGGATTCTATCACTTGGCAATCGATTGCTACACCAAATAGATCAAATTTATTTATCTTAGTGATGTTTTATATCCATCTAAGCCCTAGAAATTCAGTTTATAAGTGAGCGATTTATCATGGCCAGGTGATATTTTGTGGTTATTAAACACAGTGGGCGCTATCGACCTTGCCCCTCAATCCATAGTTGCTTATCATCTAGGCACAAGATTTGAATATTAGGATCAGTATGCGCTACATAGCATTGTTGTTGATGGGACTATTAGCCTCTCCGAGTTATGCCTTAACTCAAGTAGATATTTTTAGTGCTGAAGTTGCGATTAACGCTGAAGACAAACAGCCAGAACAAGTGGCAAGAAATACAGGTATGGAGCAGGTATTGATACGTGCGACTGGCCAAACTGATGTCGCTTCGAATGAGACGATTCAAAAGGCGATGCGCAAGAGTTCGCAGTACATGTCTCAAATGAGTTTTGGCGAAAGCAATGACCAATCAACATTGCGTATGCGTTTTAACGGTGCTCAAATCCGTTCTCTGTTGACTCAAGCACAGTTACCTTACTGGCCTGACACGCGTTCAAACATCCTTGTTTGGCTTGTGGAAGAGGACAACTACGACAAGAACATCGTATGGGAACACTCTAACTCACAGTTAGCAGCTAGCTTACAAGCGAACGCAAAAGAGCGTGGCTTGCCTCTAACGCTGCCTGTGGGTGACTTTGACGATATTACGGGTATTGCGACTTCTGATTTGTGGGGTAGCTTTGTTACGCCAATCAGTAAAGCGAGTCAGCGTTATCCTGTTGATGCTGTGTTGGTGATAAAGGCTCAATCTTCAGGCCTACGTTGGGCTCTATACGATCAAAAGCCAAGTCAATTGACGAGTGCACCAACATCGCCTGTAAGTGGTTCACTATCGGGTAACAGCGACACGACTTCTAAGAAGTTAGTTGACCAAATCAGTAACTACTACGCAGGCAAAAGTGCTGTGACGGTAGCGAGTGAGTCATCAGAATCGATTTTAACGCAGTTTATTAGCCTGAATAATGCTCAAGACTTCTTCCAGTTAGAGAACGCACTTAAGCGTCTAAACTCGGTGGCAAGCCTAGATATTCTGAAGATTCAGAACAACGAAGTCACTTTCCGAATTCACTTATTGTCGACTCAACAAGAGTTTGAGCAAGAAGTAGCAAGTATTCGCCAAGTTGCGAAGGTTGAAGAATCTTACATTGAGCCTGAAGTGAGCCCTGAATTTGAAACTCAAGACAACACAATGTCTGTAGGTGATGATTCAACAGACGCTGCTGAAGTCGTTGGTGACGAAACTGACTCAGGCGTACAAGTGATTAAGGGCAACGAGGTATCTGAGGATGCTGAGCTAACGAATACGCCTGACGCAACGTTAGAGGATTCTAGTACAGAAGATCTAACCATCACTGCGCCAGTACATGCTAAGCCAAGCTTGGTATACGAGTGGGTTCGCTCATAATTGTCAGCTGACATGACTGATTGAAATGAAAACTTGAAAAAAGCCCTGCAAGAGCAATCTCGCAGGGCTTTTTGTTTGTAAGCGGTCAGTTTAAAAGCATGGGCTCAATATTATTGCTCGAACTTAGCTTTTTCTCTCTTTTCTACTTCAGAAAGACGCTTCAACTTGATGCCTAACTCTTTGGCTCTAAAGCGAGTAAATAAGATATTGCCCGCGAAACCTAGAGTCGTCAGAAGCAGTTCTACAGCCGCTAATAAACGTTCACCATCGTCTACATACAAGATAGTTAATGCGTGTAGGAAATAGAGCATCAAAACGAAATTTGCCCAAGCGTGCGTATAAGGCTTACCTGCTAAAATACCCGGTAATGGCAGCAACAGTGGGATAGCCCAAGCAATCGCCAGTGTGACATTACTGAGATGAGGGTGCGGTGAAAGCGTCATCTGCCAAGCCACCACCCAGAATAAAAGTGACAAGTTGCCCGCTAAAGCAAGGTAGCGAAATAGCTTGGTTTTGGGAGACATAGCCTTCTCTGGCATATACATCATTGAGAAATTCCCTTCTGGTTTAACGCGATGCGCGCTAGACGTTTACCTAGGTTTTGCGCCAACTCAATCTCTTCTTTGCTAAGTGAAGCGCTCTCTCCAGTACTGCTTGCACCATAAGGCGTACCACCAGTTTGAGTGGTGTGCAGCGCCGGTTCTGAGTAGGGGATGCCCACGACTAACATGCCGTGATGAAGCAGGGGCAACATCATGTTTTGTTGTGTTGTCTCTTGACCACCATGCAATGATGAAGAAGAGGTAAATACACAACCTGGCTTATCGATGAGATCACCATTGATCCACATTGATGTCGTGCTATCCCAAAAGTGCTTCATTGGCCCGGCCATGTTACCAAACCAAACCGGACTGCCTAGCGCCAAACCATCACAAGATCGAAGCTCTTGTAACGAGGCAATAGGATCGGTTGGTTGATAGCGTGAATCAGGCTGCTCTTCTACCGTGTACACGTCGTTCACCGTTCTTAACATGGCTTCACAGTTTGGGATAGACTCAACCCCTCGTGCAATCTGCCTTGCTAGAGCTTGTGTGTTGCCGTGGCGGCTGTAGTAAAGAACAAGAATGTTAATGCTCATATTGGATTACAGAATCTCTAGCACTTGCTCTGGTGGACGACCAATTTTTGCTTTGTTGTTCGCGACAACGACTGGGCGCTCAAACAGTTTTGGATTGGTTGCCATCGCGGCGAAAAGATCTTCATCAGTGACTGAAGCATCACCAAGGTTTGCTTCTTTGTAGTCCGCTTCTTTGGTGCGCATCATGTCGCGAACACTGTCAAAACCAAGCTGAGTGAACAGTACTTTCAGCTGTTCAACTGTTAACGGAGTCTCTAGGTATTTGATTACCTCTGGCTGTACGCCGTTTTCCTGAAGCACTTCTAGAGTTTGACGGCTCTTTGAGCAGCGTGGGTTATGATAAATCACGACAGACATGGTTCTTCCTCATTATTATTTTTGATTTAATTGTTTAGCTGAAGCCACCATAGGTGACTTCTTTTTTTTGTGTAACGTTGAGCTTTCTTTTTATACTGGCAACGAGCGTTACCAGTAAACACTCTATTGTAGCGACAAGAAGCGCTCTCGTTGAATCATTAGCTGATCAATTCGAGCGTCGTAGCGTGCTTGTTTTAGGCTTCCTAATTCTGCGATTTGGCTTGCTTGCGTGTAGTACTGAATCGCTTTGTTCCAGTTGGCTTGCAGTGCCAAAATTTCTGCACGAGCAGCCAGTTCTTCGTCGCTATTACCAAGGCTCGTATTTACTTTTGAAAGTAAGTGCCAGCCATTGGTGTCATTCGGGTTATCGTGCGTGTAACGCTGCAATACGCGAACCGCTTCTTGAAGATCTTCATTTTCAATCAGTGCGTTGGCGTAGTTAATGGTCAGAACCGGGTTGTTTGGTTGACGAACCAGTGCCGATTTAAGTTCTTTAATCGCAATCTCAGGCTGCTTCTTCTCGATGTGCAGATCCGAAATAGCATCTAGATAAAACAGGTTGGTTGGATCGCTGTTAATCAGCTTGTTCAGGATGGGCTCTGCTTTGTCTAATTTTTTAGAGTCTAGGTAAACCAGTGCTTGGCCATATTCTAATGACGGAACCAAAGCTTTAGGGGCTTTCTTTAGCTGACGCTCAAACCAATCAAGAGCAGCATCATTATTAATGCCAGCATAGCGCGCAACAATGCGGGCTCTTGCTAGGTGGTAGTCCAGAGAGGGAGCCAGTTTCAGTGGCGGGTAACTACGAGCACGAGCACGTGAATCGGTAATTCGGTCTTCTGGTAATGGGTGAGTCAGTAGCATTGGCGGTGGTGTGCTCGCATAGCGATATTCATCAGCTAAACGGCCAAAGAAACGTGGCATCGCATTCACATCAAACCCAGCTTTTGCTAGCGTGTTGATACCAAAGCGGTCGGCTTCTTTTTCATTACTACGGGTGTAGTTGATTTGGCTTTGCATATTACCCGCAGTCGTTGCCGTTAGGGCTGCAATGCCGGCTTCAGGAGCTGCAATTGCCAGTAATACAGAGGCTGCTAGCGCTGCAATGGTTGCTGGAGAGCGGCGCGCTTGGTCTTCCATACTACGCGCTAAGTGACGTTGGGTTACGTGCGCGATTTCGTGCGCTAATACAGAAGCTAATTCACTTTCAGATTGTGCATGCAGGAATAGACCTGAGTGCAAAGCAACATAACCACCAAAGAAAGCAAAGGCGTTGATGTTGCGGTCACGGATCATAAAGAACTGGAAAGGTGTCTTTACATCATTTGCGTTCGCGACCAGACGATGGCCAAGAGTATCAATATATAGATTTAGAACTGGGTCGTTTACGATAGGCTGGCTACTTCTGATGATGCGCATGTAGGCATCACCATAGATAAGCTCTTGGTCGATAGTGAGTGTGCCGCCAGCAGCGGTACCGATATCTGGTAGCTCCAAACTATTGGTATTCGCCATAGTTGGGGTGCTTAATGTAGCTGCGATGCATAAGCAAGCAATTGAGCGAGCGCGTTTAAACATATTAGTCAGTAATACTCCGTTTCTTCTGACAGTAAGACAAGTGCAATGGAAATTGGTTCTTTATCTGATTTAACCTTTGCCAAGTGCGTGCGCTATCATGAAGGAGGATGAATGAATGATGGCGCGTTTTCAAAAACAGATTACAATACGACCCTTATAATAAGCATCGAGCTCAAGAATGACACCTAATATTCTAGATTTACGCCAAGAGCGCTGTCCAATGGCGCTATTATTAGCCAAGCGTCACAGTGTAAAGTTAGAAGTAGGGCAGTCATTGTCAATTTATGTGTCTGATAACAGTTCGATGAAAGATATTGTTACTTATTTGTCTAAGCAAGCCTATGACGTCATCACTGAGGTTTGCTCTAATTACCATCATCTCCTCGTCACTAAAAAGGAATTGCAGTCAGATGCTTGAAATGGTCAATCGTTGGTATAAACGACGTTTCTCTGATCCCCATGCTGTCAGTTTGGTTGCCATCATTCTCTTCGGCTTTATTACGATCTACTTCTTTGGTCACCTAATTGCGCCACTCTTGGTTGCAATTGTGTTGGCTTATTTGCTTGAGTGGCCTGTTACCCAACTTCAAAGACTCGGTGTTCCAAGAACGCCTTCGGTGATGTTGGTGATCATGATGTTCTTTAGCCTGATGTTGCTGGCGCTGTTTGGTTTAGTGCCTACCATTTGGGAGCAAGTGGGTAACCTCATCAATGATATTCCAAGTATGTATGGCGGCTTACAGAAGTTCATCGCGACGATTCCTGAGCGCTATCCTGAGTTAGCAAACTTGCAGATCGTTGAATCGATTGTGTCTAACGCGAAAAACAAAGCATTAGGCTTTGGTGAAAGTGTTGTTAAAGGTTCTTTGGCTTCTCTTGTGAGCTTGGCTACGCTTGCGGTTTACTTGATTCTTGTGCCGCTGCTGATCTTCTTCTTATTAAAAGATAAAGAAGAGATGATCAGCATGGCGAGTGGCGTGTTGCCTAAAAACCGTCGTCTAGCGACCAAGGTTTGGGTTGAGATGAACCAACAAATCTCGAACTATATTCGCGGCAAGGTCCTTGAGATCTTGATCGTCGGTGGTGTCAGCTACGTGACCTTTGCGATTCTAGATTTACGTTATTCAGCTCTGCTGGCTGTCGCGGTTGGCTTCTCGGTACTGATTCCTTATATCGGTGCGGCGGCTGTGACCGTTCCTGTCGCGATTGTCGGTTTGTTCCAGTGGGGATTAGAACCTCAGTTTTACTGGTTGCTTCTCGCTTACGGTATTATCCAAGCGCTAGATGGTAACGTGCTCGTTCCTGTTCTTTTCTCTGAAGCGGTGAACCTGCACCCAGTGGCCATTATTGTTGCCGTGTTAGTGTTTGGTGGACTGTGGGGATTCTGGGGCGTGTTCTTTGCTATCCCGTTGGCAACGTTAGTTAAGGCGGTTTGGAATGCCTTACCGAGTCACGCATTAGACGATGACCCCGAACATCAAAAGTAATTGATCTTGTTATAGAAAAAGGCCGAACATCCATGATGTTCGGCCTTTTTGCTCTTAGCTTAATAATTAGCTTAATAATTAGCTTAATGAGTGTTGCTATTGCCTTAGAAAGTGATGAATCTAAGTCATTAACTCACTCAAATCGCCCTTAAGCTTCTTGATTGAAGTAATCTAGAACCACTTCGTGGTGAGTCTTAGTCTTGAACTTGTTGAAGACATGTTCAATCTGACCTTCTTCATCAATTAGGAAGCTAATACGGTGCAGACCGTCGTAGATTTTACCCATGAATTTTTTCTCGCCCCAAACGCCAAACTGTTCAGCAACGCTGTGGTCTTCATCAGATAGCAGGGTGAAGTTTAGAGATTTCTTCTCAACGAAGTTTGGTAGACGTTTTACTGGGTCAACACTCACACCTAGAACAACCACGTTTAGGTCATCAAGCTGTGTTTTGATATCACGCAGGCCTTCCGCTTGCACAATACAACCTGGAGTCATTGCTTTAGGGTAAAAATAGAAAAGTACTTTTTTACCTTTGAAGTCACCAAGAGATACGATATTGCCATCTTGATCTGGAAGAGAAAAAGCAGGTGCTGGAACACCAGCCGTTAGCGTATTCATGACATTTCCTTTTTAAAGACTGTTTTTGATAAAGTTGAGCGAGCCTTGGACTGATAGGCTCTGACACAGCGAATCGAATTCTTCTTGTAGCTGCATCAAGTTACATTCTGATTGCACAGAAGCGGTAATAGAGATATGGAATTGGTCGTTGTCGAGTTGAACCTTAGATTTATTGATGGTTCGTGCACTTAACGAATCGAGGCCGATGTTTCGGTCTGCGAAGAACTGGGTAAACTGCTCAGTAAGTCCGATTTTATCGTCTGACTCAACGAACACCTCTACTGTGTAAGAGTTCTCAATAACATCATGAGTTGAGGTTCGCTTCATAATCGTAATCAAGTCGTGCTCTTGTCCAAGCAAGGGCAAGGTGGTTTCAACGCGGGTAATGTTGTTTGCCTTTCCAGACAGCAGCATGATAAGCGTAAATTCTTCGCCAAACAGGGCGATACGGCTATCAATAATGTTACAGCCTGATTGGGTGACTAAATGAACCACTTGGTTGCATACACCTGGGCGATCAGTGCCCACAGCTGTGATTACTAGATGTTGAGTCATAAAATCACGTCTCTTTATATTCCATTGATTCATGCATGTTAGCACAGTTAGCTCGTGGAATAAGCGTGCGTGCGGGGCTTTTTATGTGCGACCTTGCTTCGAACATGCAACCAATGATAAGAATATCGAGCGCGTTAAAAAATGAGATAGAGCGATGAGAGCACAGCTTACTTGTTACTTACATCCAGTGATGTGCTATCCGCTAGATTGAGTGCAGGTTACCCAAATTCTAGGTAGAACGCCGTTAGAAGTCGTTTTACCTCAAACATACGACAATATTTAATGCAGATGTTGCCGGTAAGCCACTTTAATGTCTTGTGTTTATTGATTGGCTTACAGTAACATGCAAAAAGAATAAATTAAGGGAGATAGACATGTTTTCAGGAAGTATCGTTGCGCTAGTTACGCCATTTAATACAGATGGTGAAGTGGATTTCGACAGCCTTAAAAAGTTAGTTGAGCACCATATTGCTGCAGGTAGTGATGGTCTGGTTGCGGTTGGCACAACAGGTGAGTCTTCAACACTCACTATTGAAGAGCATGTCAAAGTCGTCAACAAGATCGTTGAATTTGCTGATGGTCGTATTCCCGTTATCGCTGGTACAGGTGCAAATGCAACTCATGAATCTGTTCTATTCAGCCGTTTGTTGAATGGTTCTGGTATTGCTGGTTGCCTGAGCGTAACGCCTTACTACAACAAACCGACTCAAGAAGGTTTGTACCAACACTACAAAGCGATTGCTGAAGTCAGTGACGTTCCACAAATTCTATACAATGTTCCAGGTCGTACTGCGGTAGACTTGTTGCCAGAAACGGTTGCTCGTCTTGCTGAGATCGAAAACATCGTTGCACTGAAAGATGCGACGGGTGATCTCGACAGAATTGCAATTCACCGTGAACTTTGTGGCGAAGACTTTATCTTACTAAGTGGTGATGACTTAACAGGCCTAGAATTTGTTAAGCGTGGTGGCGATGGCGTCATCTCTGTAACGAACAATGTTGCAGCCGCTGATATGGCAACCATGTTCAAGCTAGCAAAAGAAGGTAAGTTTGAAGAAGCGGAAGCGATCAATGAGCGTTTGATGCCTCTACATAAGAATTTGTTCGTTGAGTCTAACCCTATTCCCGTAAAATGGGCGGTTCATAAAATGGGTCTGATTGCTGAAGGTGGCTTACGTCTACCGCTGACTGAACTGTCAGAGCCAGCTCAACCTGTTGTTGCTCAAGCAATGACTGAAGCGTGCATTTACTAAAACGTATGAAGTGATGCCGAAGCGAACCTTCGGCATTTAGGAGTATAAATGAAGTATTCTCACCAGCTAGTGATTGGGTCACTGGCTGTTTTCGTTCTTACAGCATGTTCTGGCAACCCGACTCAACGTCGCCAAGCCAAAGATGATTTCGAATACTTAGAAACACCTGAGTTTTCACAATGGCAATTGCCTGTAGATGCTCAGCCTCAGTTCTACCCAAATTTTGACATCCCAAGCGGTGAATTCAGTGGTGGTACTGGTCGTGAAGTGGATATTCGTCCACCGCAACAGGTTCTTGAACTGATCCCGGGTGCTCGTGCTGAGCGTCAAAACGGTGAAGTGACACTATGGCTTCTTCGCGCAGAAGAGGCAGACCGCGTGTGGCAAACGGCTGTAGATATGCTGGCTCAACGTGGTATTGGTATTCGTGAGCAATCAGAGAGTGAGATTGAGACCGATTGGGTAACTTGGGTTTCTGAAGATGAAGACGTAGAGATTGGTAGTCGTTACTCTATCTCTCGCTTCCAAGCAAACAACCGTCATGGCTTCAAGATTAATCTGATTGATTGGCGTGAAGGTACTGAAGAGAAAACAGTAACGGCAACCAATAAAGAGCGTTACAACGCGTTCCTGACCAACCTAGTTATGGCTAAGTACGATGAAAACCTTCGTGCTGAAGCGGCGCTGAAAGCGCAAGAGTTGGTGAAGCGTATTCCAATTTCAATGGGTGCTGACCGCAGTGGTTTCCCTGTGATTATTGCTCGTACGCCATACAATGTATTCTGGCAGCGTCTGCCTAACTTGTTGCCTGAAATGGGCTTTGAGCTTGAAGAACGCAATCAATCTCAGGGTACGGTGAAGGCGAAGTACGCAGCACCAGATGATGAGTTCTGGGAAGAAATTGGCCTACAGCCTATCGACTTAGCGCCAGGCACTTACAACTTCCTATTTGGTGACCTTGGCAACCGTACGTCAATCAACGTAACGGATGCATCAGGTAAGCCAGTAGAAGAAGAGCTGCTTAAGTCTATGGTTCCGGTATTAGCGCATATTGCTGACCAAACCAAAGATGACAAAGAAGCGAAAGCTGAGTAGTCATTCAAGCCGTCACAAGCTGAGTTAAATCAGCCTTGTGATTAGCAAAAGCAAATAAAAAAGAGGACACACTGTGTCCTCTTTTTTATTGTATTCGTTGTCATCAGGCTGCATTGGTCAATCAAGCGGATTAGCCAAAGAAAAAAGCTATGCGTCTTTACTGTCTTTGGATTCTTCTTTTTCAGCTTTCTCTTGATTCTGTTTATCCAAGCGATTGAGCTTATCTAAGTCTCGCTCTGTTTTACCACGACCCGTCAGATCCATATTTGCGGTCTGTTTGAGCGCTGCGATGTTACCCACCACAACGCTAACTACGATGATGATGATAACCCAAGGGTTTGTAAGCCACTCTAACATAAGCGCTCCTAATGGCTGATGTTCGCTACGAAGCGTGCGTAGATCTCGTCTAGCTGCTCCATAATAATCTCATACCCTAATATTGGCTTAGATTGGAGTTGCTTGCCAAGTAAAGTCGGAGATAACTGTGATAAACACGACTCCGATACTTTGCGATGGCTGATATGCCATGGTTCGATCGCCACACCACCCAAATCTTGGCTGTAAGGAAAGAAGAAACCAAATTGTGCAGCATGAACTGATAGCCATTGGTAAAACGATTGCTGGTGGCCAGTAAGGTATTCCCATGGTTCTAATTGCAGATGTATGCCTTCAGGTAAGTGGTTACGAGCAAAGACATCGAAGTCACAACCCCAATGATGACGACTCGCGCCGGGAAGCGCAGACCATCTCAGGATAGCCGATAGCTTTTGTTGTTCGGTCAGTTTTGAAGCATCAAGAGGTTGGCTTTCTGAATCTAATATCGGAGCTTCGCCAGAAAACTTACGGTTCCAAATCAGAGATTGCCTTTCATAGTCGCGAAAGCCACTGGCAATCTCCATTTTAAAACCAGCGAGCTGAGCAGCTTCAATCAAATTATTCAGGTCATTCTTAACCTCACTGTGGACCAAGAAGGTCTTGGTGCCGATCAGGCTAGGCTCTAGATGAGAATCTGATTGTCCGGTAAGCTGCTCTGGTGTCATAACTAGTCTCTCAATAATTGGATGCTATGAATCGCTGATAAAAGAACTATTTAGCGAACAGGTTCACTAATGTTTTTTCGTACATGTCGGTTAGCTTCTCTAAATCAGCCACTTTCACGCATTCGTTAACCTTGTGAATAGTTGCATTCACAGGGCCTAGTTCTACGACTTGCCCTTTCATGCGTGCAATAAAGCGTCCGTCAGATGTCCCGCCAGTCGTTAGCAGTGCTGGTTTCACATCATTGACGTGACCCACTGCATCGACAATAGCGTCAAGCAGTGAACCTGCGTCTGTTAAGAACGGGTCACCATTGAATGTCCATTTAAGGTCGTATTCGAAGTCGTACTTATCTAGCGTAGTTGTGATTCGTTCAACGATGATGTCGTTGCTTAACTCGGTACTAAAACGCAGGTTAAACTGAACATTGAACTCACCGGGGATAACGTTTGAAGCCCCTGTGCCCGCGCTTACATTTGGGATTTGGAAACTGGTTGGTGGGAAGTAATCATTACCTTTATCCCACTCAGTTGTTGCTAGCTCATTAATAGCAAGCAGAGAGCTGTGTACTGGGTTGTTTGCTAGGTGAGGGTAGGCAACATGACCTTGTGTGCCTTTAATCGTTAGGTCGCCAGTGATAGAGCCACGACGGCCGTTCTTCACGACATCACCCACGAACTCAGTGCTCGATGGTTCACCAACGATACACATATCGATGTTTTCACCGCGCGCCATTAATGCTTCAACAACACGTACAGTACCGTTGATGAAAGGACCTTCCTCATCTGAAGTGATCAGGAAACCAATTGAGCCTGTGTGGTCTGGGTGTTTGGCAATGAACTGCTCGACGGCAACAATCATTGAAGCCAGAGAGCCTTTCATATCAGCAGCGCCACGGCCATGTAGGAAACCGTCTACGATAGTCGGTTCGAATGGTTTAGTGTTCCACTGTTCGATTGGGCCTGCAGGTACCACATCAGTGTGACCAGCAAAAGCAAACAGAGGCGCTTCAGTACCACGACGAGCCCAGAAGTTGGTCGTATCTTCAAATACCATCACTTCGATTTCAAAACCGAGTGCTTTTAAGCGTTCAATCATCAGGTCTTGGCAGCCTGCATCTTCTGGTGTTACCGATTGACGGCTGATTAGGTCTTTTGCCAGAGCCAAAGTTGGGCTATCTGTCATCCTTGAATTCCTTGTTTAAATAAAACGTCTAGTCATTAATTTTTAGAAGCTGATTCAATGATCAACGTCCAGTTGTCTGTCTATGTAAATACAACGATCTAAGCAAAAATAGCCGCGTATTGGTCGGCTTTAAATCCGATGTGAAGCTTACCTTCAACTTTTAAGATTGGGCGCTTGATCATGGCAGGTTGTTCAACTAGCAAAGTCACCGCTTTTTCTTCTGTTAGGGTGTCTTTCTGTTCTTGAGAAAGTTGGCGATAAGTCGTACCACGTTTGTTTAGCACAAGCTCCCAACCTAGCTCAGAGCAGAAGCTTGTTACTAGCTCTTCTGTGATGCCTTGTTTGCGATAATCGTGAAATTCGAACTCGATACCTTCAGCTTCGAGCCATTTCTTTGCTTTTTTAATGGTGTCGCAATTTGGGATACCAAACATGGTGATAGTCATTATTCTTCCTTTGAGTGATTTTATTTCATTGTTATGAGTTGAATCCTATCAGGAAGCAGCAACTCAGACAAAATAGAGTGATGAATATTTCATAGAGTGAAAAAAAAGCGTAAGAAAATGTCACTATTGGAGACTTATTGATCAGCCTCAACATGTTGTCAGCGAAAAAAGAAATAATTGAGCTGCACATATATAGGAGGTGTCAATGGAGTTGAGTCCTGTTTTTGCAAGGCGGCTATATTTAGCATTGTTAGTGGAAAGCCTTGATAGGCCAAATGTGCCTAAACTCATCGAAAAAACGGGGTGGCCTCGTCGTACTATTCAAGATGTACTCAAGGCGTTACCGGGGATCGGTATCGAACTTATGTTTGTTCAAGATGGGCGACGTCATAATGATGGCTATTACCAGTTATCCGACTGGGGGCCATTTGACAGTCAATGGGTTATCCAGCGTAAAGGCGATATAGCAACAAGCCTTGGATTTAGTGCATAAGCCAGCGAAAGCTGGCTTTCTTTTTTTAGAATAGAAATAGTAGGGAGCATCTCGCTAATATGAGTTGTGAGCTACCCCATTACGTTTCTATTTACTTACACAGATAGGCAGTTCCCAGCATAGTCACGGATGTGGAAAAATCTTGGGGAAGTGTGAATATCACGGTATCTGCGCCTAGCTCAATCGTATTCGACTTGAGTTGATTCATGGCGCCTTGAATCAATGTGTCATTTGGGTAAAACAGGTAGTTGTACCAATGGCCTTCGCTGCCTGTGACTTCCCCTTTATACTGACATTTATCGATATTAATCACGCCATGGTAATCCATTTGCACGTTGGCAGCTTCGCTATGAGGCGTTGATGTCGGTGTCGTGCAACCGAGTAACACGCTACTCATAGCCAAAGCGATTAATTCCTTTTTCATACGCTTATCCTGTTATTTCATCAAATAAATCGCGAAGCCTACCCAGCTTGCGAACAGTAGTAACCACGGCAGTTTAGTGGCGTGATTTGATGGTGTTTCAACACTTGTTTCGATCGTGTCTTCTTGGTGTTGATTAGCTTGTTGAGTCTGTTTTTCTTTCTGTACGCGCTTCTTCGCTTTATCGGCTTGGCGGCTGCGTTCTTTTTGCTGTTTCTTGTACAGTGCGATGCCTTTCTCGATACCCTGAGCAATCAGTTTAGTTTGTTCTTTGGTTTGAGCTGGCTTTTGAGTCGCTTTGGCTATCTTCAGTGCTTCCTGTTGAGATTCAACAGAGGGCGTATTAGTTTTGTTTTTCATACTGAGTTCGACAATTAAAACGGATTGGCTACTAAGATAACGCAAAGCTAGTTAAGTATGAATGATTTGCGTTAAAGTGTTGGTTTGAAAATAAGTGAAAGTGAGATTTGTGCGGTACTCCATAGAACAATACGACAAGCACGGCTTTTTGAAAGCTCCAATCTTGCTCTGGCTAGGTTGGTTGTTTCTTGCGAAAGCCTTGGTCGTTTTCATTGTTGCAGGCGCAAGCCGAGAATCGGGAACCGATATTCTTGAGATAATCTACCCAGACCATCAGATGTTTTATGTCGGGATCGCGTTGAGTGTGCCTAGTTTGCTGCTGATGTGGTTATTTGGGCTAAGATCGCCAGATAGAAAGCGCCTTAACAAAGTCGTGTCATGGGGACGTTGGGTTACCATGATGGCTATCTTGGCACAGGGCTCCCATACGATTTATTTAATCTATTTGGATAACGGATGGTTCCGTTGGTCAAATGGCATCACCCTATTGTTGCTGCTGTGGTTAGCGCTTTATCTAACCAATAGCCATGCTGCAAGGGATTGCTTTAAAGTGGTTGAGCTCGAAGACTGATTCTCATCAAAACATTTGTCCCATTCACAATTATACTTAGAAGCTAAAACTGGAAGGAATAATCTATGCTTAATGTTTCAAATGAGCAGCCTAACGTTCAAAGTGCTATTTTGCCTGAAGCTGGGCCTTTCGCGCTTTACGTTCAACTTAAAGTGAACGCTAATACTGCTAATGTACTAGCAGAAATTCAAAAGCTTCCGACTCTAATCGACGAACTAAACCAAACTCAGCCTGATGCGAACTTAACGGCATCGGTTGCGTTCTCAAAAGCTTTTTGGGATAGGTTCGAGCAAGCAGCGCCCGCTGATTTGATCGACTTCCCTGTGCTGGGTGAAGGTGATATCACAGCACCGAGCACACTGTCTGACGTTCTGATTCACTGTCATTCAAACCGACATGATCTGCACTTCTTTATCTTGCGTAAATTGCTATCTGAAGTAGCAGCTGATGTTGAAGTGGTTGATGAAACTTATGGTTACCGCTTCCTAGACTCTCGTGACATGACAGACTTTGTTGATGGCACTGAAAACCCGAAAGACGCACAACGTGCTGAAGTTGCTATTGTGCCTGAGGGTGAATTCGCTGGTGGTAGTTATGTGATGGTGCAGCGTTTTGTGCACAATCTGCCAGCTTGGAATCGCTTGAATGTGTCGGCACAAGAGAAAGTGATTGGCCGAACTAAACCTGATTCAATTGAGTTAGATGATGTTCCTGCGGCGTCTCACGTTGGCCGTGTGGATATCAAAGAAGAAGGCAAGGGGCTTAAGATTGTTCGCCACAGTCTACCTTACGGTACTGCTACGGGCGACCACGGCTTATTGTTCATTGCTTATTGTAACGTTCGTCATAACTTCGATGCGATGTTAGAGAGCATGTACGGCGCAACAGATGGCAAAACAGACCAACTGCTTCGCTTTACCAAAGCAGTGACTGGCGCTTACTACTTTGCACCTTCAACTGACATGTTGAGTGTATTAACGATTAAGTAAATCACCTCATCTGCAGCAAAGAAAGGGAGCCTCAGGGCTCCTTTTTTATTAAAGCTTTATATGAACTGGTCGATATAAGAGCAATCGTGAGTTTTATTCATCTTTTTGTAAGCGAAGGTCTATGGCTATAACTGTCAATACGAATGTCTCGGCGTTAGTGGCTCAGAGAAACCTCTCTAACGCTAATAACATGCTGAACCAATCTTTGGAGCGCTTAGCTTCAGGGAGCCGTATTAATAGTGCAAAAGACGATGCGGCTGGCTTACAGATCTCAAATCGATTAGAAGCACAGATGAGTGGCATTGATGTTGCTGTTCGAAATGCTAACGACGGTATCTCCATTATGCAGACTGCAGAAGGGGCGATGAATGAAACCACTAATATCATGCAGCGCATGCGAGACTTATCCCTACAAGCGAGTAACGGCTCGAATAGTTCATCGGAACGAATCGCTATTCAAGAAGAAGTCACCGCGTTAAATGACGAGCTGAATCGAATTGCCGAAACCACTTCATTCGGTGGTAAAAAACTCCTTAACGGCAGTTTTGGGCACACCTCGTTTCAAATCGGCGGCAGTTCGGGCGAAGCTGTGCAGATTGGTTTGAAAAGCATGCGTACTGATGACATCAACATGGGCGGCTTTAGCTACGTTGCTAATGGCATGGCCAGTGATTCATGGGAAGTGAAATCAAACCAGAATGATATGACGATGTCGTTTACCGATCGTTTTGGTCAGCCACAAGAGATCACCATCAACGCGAAAGCGGGCGATGATATCGAAGAGTTGGCGACTTACATTAATGGTCAAACGGATCTCTTATCGGCTTCTGTTAATGATGACGGACAACTTCAGATTTATATGTCAGGTGAAGATACCGCGGGTACCATCTCTTTTTCAGGTTCATTAGCCAGTGAGCTTTCGATGTCAGCGGGCTATTACGAGTCAGTTAATGACATCAATGTAACGGATGTGGGTGGTGCTCAGCGCGCCGTCTCTATTTTGGATACGGCGATGAAGTATGTCGATAGCCATCGCTCTGAATTAGGGGCAATGCAAAACCGCTTTGATCATGCCATTAACAATCTTGAAAACGTTCATGAGAATTTGGCGACATCAAACAGTCGAATCAAAGATACCGACTACGCCAAAGAAACCACTCAAATGCTCAAGCAACAAATACTGCAGCAAGTGAGCACAACGATACTCGCTCAAGCCAAGCAAGCGCCGAATCTAGCTTTAACGTTATTAGGTTAATGAATTACCTACAATCTTATAAAAGCATTTCAGCTTGGCCGGTGCTTTTTGGCGAATAAAAATACAATTTCTCACTCGACTGACTTCCCGGCAACTTTAGCGATTTTCTCATCTTTTTTCGATAATTTTACGACCAGTCACGCTTTCTTCTGTTTTACCGCTATTTCTTTAAATTTGTTGTTTTTTTCCTAAAGGTTTCGCCAATCACGCCGTTATTAAAAGTAACTTAGAGATAACTACTTGGTTTTCCGAGACGTCGGAAACCGCTATACCGGAAAATCAATTGGAGAAGTCACCATGGCAGTGAATGTA